>JAGCPG010000053.1 GCA_017645245.1 Bacteroidales bacterium | reverse complement strand
TACATCGCATCGAGCGAAATATCTCGCTGAGAATAATCGAACGGTGACAAACCCTTGCGTTGGTCAGCCCAAGGCGATTCCGCATGAGTCATGAAAATAAGTTGATTCTGTGATTTGGAACCATAAAGCATGATAACGGAATCAATACACTTGATTTCATCATTGGTAAGATTCATCTCTTTGGCCAGTTTCCCTGCCTCTTCGGCCAATGTATCATCAGAACAACCGAAATCCTTGGCATGAAGATGCTCACACATATCACTCGTTTTATCCTTATACTCTTGATAAATCACTGGATACACCGGGCCATTCACCCAAGCCTGAGGATTTTCGGCAAACAAGGTATTATCCCTGCCGAAAAACACCATATACCATGACTGCGTATAATAAAGCATCTTCTGAAGCTTCAACGGACTTACCGACAATCCTTTAGATAGCATTGAGAGGCCCAAATACTTCGCTATGTATTTTATATCACGTTTCATGCTTGCAAAAATATATAAAAAACATATACGATCACAGAATAATATACCCTAATACTGAAATTTAGAATAAATATAAATAAAGCTAAGTAAAGAATTAATTAGGAGTATTTCATAATCCATCCTTCAATCTCCTTCACCCGCTTTTCGTATTTCTCAATCTGGCCTTCGATGAAGTCGTCACTGTATTTGCGGTCGCAGAAGCCGTTGCCTCGGGCGACATAGTCGTCATCGTCGAGGGAACAATAAACATCTTGGTAATTGTCCAGATACTGTTGGTTTTCTGCCAAAAGCCGACGGAGGTCGTCAAGGTCGGCCTCGATGATTTCGCCCGTGCTGAAGGTATAACGCTTTTTCATGGGTTATCGACAGTTTTATTATTTTTGCCCAAAATTAAAAAGAAAAACAATGTCGAAAGAAAAAATCAACAAAACCAACGCCTGCCGGCTTCTTGACCAAAAGAAAATCCTATATGAGCTGATTCCCTACGAGGTGGACGAAAACGACCTCGGAGCGCAACATATCGCCGACCAGCTGGGTGAAGACATCGACCAGGTGTTCAAGACTTTGGTGCTGAAAGGCGACAAAACGGGCCATTTCGTGTGCGTTATCCCGGGCAACGAGGAAGTCAATCTCAAGAAGACCGCCAAAGTCACGGGTAACAAGAGCTGCAACCTCATCCTGATGAAAGAACTGCTGCCCCTCACGGGCTACATCCGAGGCGGCTGCTCACCCATAGGCATGAAGAAGCCCTTCCCCACCTTTATCCATGAGACCTGCGAGCTGTTCGACATCATCTACGTCAGCGCTGGCGTGCGTGGACTCCAATTCAAAATCAACCCACAGGACCTGATTCAAGCCGCCGGCATGACCGTGGCCGACCTATGCTGAAGTATTAAACCACCTCAAGATAGAAGCTGAACGGCCTAAAGCCGTCGTTGCAGCTGATCATGGCACTCATCGGATTGCGCATCCAACCATCGTAAAAGTTGCCTTCGCCACGAGCCAAGGCTTCAACGAATTCCTTCATGGAATACCAGGCAGACGGGCACATCCCCTCGGGACATTGGCCGTCAACGGAAATCCATTGCTGTCCTTCCCTCACGTTGCAGGTATGCTCGATGGGATTCTCATATCGGGCCATCAAATCGGGATAGACCGTCTGGCGGATGGCAGTGATGCGTACTTTATTCATTTCTTTTCGGTTAGAATCATAAACAAAATGGCGAACAGGATCAACACTACGCCGATAGCCACATTGAAGGTAAATGCCTCATGGAAGACAATTGTGCCGACAAAAATGGCAGTCAAGGGTTCCAAGATGCCCAAAACCGATGTTTTGGTAGCGCCGACAGCCTTGGTTGCAGCCGCCAAAGTGATCGTAGCCACCGCCGTAGGCAGCACCGCAAGTCCCAACACATTCAGCCAACTGATGGCATCGGGTACGGGGTTCAACTTGACACCGAAACCCGACAAGGCAAACAGCATCAACGAGCCGATGAAAAAACAATAAAACGTCAGCGTGAGATTTGGGATGGCCTTCACTTGCTTGCTCAGGTTAACGATCACAATGAACAAGGTGTAACACAAACCCGAAGCCACCACCAAGGCTATGCCCTTCCAGTCGATGAACCCTCCTCCTCCTTTAAGAGACAACAACACGGCACCTGCCACACCGGCAAAGATGGAGACCCATGTCTGCCACGTCGGAAACTGCCTGAAAAACATCATGATCAACGCCACCATGATGGGATAAACGTAAAGGATGCTCGTGGCGATGCCCGATGGAATGTATTTGTAGGCCTCGAAGAGTGTGATGCTGCAGCCGGTGAACAAAACGCCGAGAATCGTCATCAGTCCAAATTGCTTCCAACTAATGCGAATCTGCCTGCGAGTCAAAAGCATGAAAGCCAGCATCAAAAGCGTAGCCATGCCATAACGATAGAGCAACAGCGAGTTGACATCCAATCCCTTGTTGATGACAGGCACGCCAAACAAAGGGTTCATCCCGTAGGTGATACCTGAGACGATACCTGCAATATATCCCCAATGAAGTCCTTTTTTCTTTTCCATTTCAGCCTGCAAAAATAGTTTTTTTTACCTTTGCCAAATCAAACCTGTTCTCATGAAGAAAAGAATCATTCCCATACTGCTTGCGCTGTTGTTTGTGATGCCCATGCTGGCCGACAACCCCGATGACCATCTCAGCTACACCCTCAAGGACCTGCGCGGCAACTTGAAACGAGACTACCTCCAGATGGCCAAAACCCAGGAACGCTTGGCCGAGAATTACGAAAGCCAACATCTAAAGATGGTGGAGATCATGAAGGGGAGTAACGAGCTCTCGTTACTGCTCTATGCCCAAAAACAAGAGTTTACCTTCGATCTCTGCTATGCCCTCGAGAAGGTGACCGAGGAGTTCAACGCCTTCGAGAAGGACCGCATGCCCTACGACCGCATCGTGGGCAACCTCGACATCGAAATCGACCGCTATGCACGCCTGCTCGAATCGTTGCGCCGCCTCCCACCAGAGTTGGATGACATCGACGGCGTGGCTGACAGCCTGCTCTATCACAACGACTCCCTTGACCAACACCACTTACTCAGCACATCGCAGCTGGAACTGGCCATTGAAGCCGCTACCCTCGACGACAGCGTGGCCATGCCTTTCGTCCTCGATGGACAGAGTCTACAAGACCGCGACTCATGCATCTTCTACGCCAAAAAGCTGCTCCAAATGTATTTCGAGAGCAAAGCCATCCTGGTGGCCGACAGCATCCATTACAGCGAGACCTACCTCAGGTTGAAAGAGTCGTACGACTACGCCAGCAACTACTACAAACTGCTCCAACACCGCATCTTCGTGGAGGGACAGACGCCCTGGCCCACCATCCTCGCCCACTTCAGCCGCTACTGGAAACGCGCCAAGGAGGACACCCGCGAGAAATACGCCCTTGACGAACTCATCGCTTTTTACAACTCGGCTGAAGAGACTCCTCCCATCGATTCCATAGTGATGCAGACCATTCTCAGCGACACGCTGCCGATCGCGCCTCCCGTGGCCGACACCCTCATGGCCAGCGCCCCGTCGGAAAGCTCAAACAACGACACGCTGTTTTTGATCCCCAATTTCCAATACATAGTCCAATTCTTCATCTTGATTATCCTTATTCTCGAGATCCTCGTCTGCTGGCTCGTCGCCGCGCTGGTACTCCTGCCCGTCTTCAAGTGGGTCAAGCCCGTCAAAAAAGCCGTCGCCAAACAGCAGAAACGCTATATCGCCCTGTTGCTCGGCATCTTGATCTTCATCCTGCTCAACATGCCATTTGTCAACCTCAACATGATCATCTCAAAGGCTTTCAGCATGGCCAACACCTACATGTGGCTGCTGGGCGCCATCATCATGGCATTGCTCATCAGGTTGAATCCCGACCAACTCAGGAACGGCGTCAGACTGTACCTGCCCACCATCTTCACCGCCATCATCGTCATCGGATGCCGTATGCTTTTTATCCCGAACACCCTGATGAACATCGTGTTTCCTCCCCTCCTCATCGTCTTCTTCGTTTGGCAGCTGCTCATCTGCCTCAAGCGCGGCAAAAAAGCCGACCGTAGCGACCGCATTTTCGGCTGGATCTCGCTGGCATTCACAGGTGTAGCCATGCTCGTAGCCATCGCTGGCTTCATCTTCGCCTCATTGCTGATTCTCGTGTGGTGGTTCTTCCAGCTGGCCGCCATCCTCACCATCATCACCATTTGGCACCTGATCGTCAAATACAAGGAAAACCGGATGAATTCCCGCATTTCCGAGTACCTCGAGAACATCACCATGGTGACAGGACAAAACAAGAAGACCTACCTTTTCACCGTGACTTGGTTCTACGACCTCGTAAAAGGTGTCGTCCTACCCATACTGATGCTGACTTCCATCCCGTTCTGCCTGCATCTGGCAATGGATGTGTTCGATTTCAAGGACTTGTATGAGAGCATTTATTACAAGCCTTTCGTCCAACTCACCAACGAAGAAGGCGAAAGCACCTTCAGGCTGTCGCTCTACTCCATCGTCCTGCTGATTAACCTCTTCTTCATTTTTCGCTATGCCAACCAGGCCATCCATGCCATCTGGCAGCAAAGCCGCTATGCACGGTTCCTCAAGAAGACCAAGCGCGCCACCATCCTCAAGGACGAAGTCAACCTTTCGCTGGGCAACAGCATTATTAATGTGATCATCTGGATGATCTATATCTTAGTCGTTTTCCTGACGTTACATATCCCAACCGGATCATTGAGCCTGGTAGCTGGAGGTTTCTCAGCAGGTGTCGGTCTCGCCTTGAAAGACATCATCAACAACTTCATCTATGGCATCCAGCTGATGTCGGGACGACTGAAGGTGGGCGATTGGATTGAATGTGAGGGTATTCGCGGCAAGGTGACCTCGATCAATTACCAGAGCACACAGATTGAAACGACCGATGGCGCTGAGATGTCGTTCCTGAACGCCACGTTGTTCAGTAAGAACTTCAGCAACCTGACGCGCACCCATGCCTACGAGCTGATCAAGATCAACGTAGGCGTGGCTTACGGCACCGAAGTAAAGCATGTCCGCGAAGTGCTGGAGGAAGCCACCAAGGCGCTCCTAACCAAGGATGCATTCGGCCGCGACGTGGTGGATCCCACCCGAGGCATCAAGGTGGTATTCGGCGAGTTCAGCGACAGTGCCGTGACCATCACCCTAAAGCAATGGGTGCTGGTGGCCGAACGTGTCCCCTACATCGACAAAGCCAAGGAAGTGATTTACGATGCCTTGAACGAGAACAACATTGAGATACCGTTCCCGCATTGTGATGTTCACGTGGTGAAAGATTAAATCCGTCAAGATCGCTTGGCGGATTCTTTATCTCAACAATGAAACTGGAGCCGTCATTGACCTTTGGTTCATTTGCATATACAACAGATTTACAAAAGTAAATCATTATTTTCAATTTGTCAAGTGATTGATGCAAAAAAATACTTTTTTCGTTTTTAACCCCCATTTTTTCCCTACCTTTGTGCTTTCAAAGCATACCTATGACTCTTTGTCAGTCATATTACCACAGAGTCAACCTCTTGCCTTATACGACAACTGAGGTTTTAATGGCTACCCCCCCCGAAAACATCAGATAATAATTTAAATTAAAAATAAAACTATGAAATTCAAACATTTACTCCTAACCCTTCTCCTCGCGGCACTCCTACCCTGGGCAGTTATGGCGCAAACGCCAAACCTATACACCTCCTACATCGCAACAGCCGGTATCACTGACTACCAGCAAGAGGGATACCCGTATCTGGTGGACAACGACATCAATACCAAATGGTGTGTCGGTGGCTTTTCAAGCCCGAATAATCTCGGTTTATACATCGAGTTCTACAGTACCGATCCCATCACTCCCACTGGTTATGTGCTCACCACGGGGGATGACAATGCAACTTGGACTGGTCGCAACCCGAAGGACTGGACCATCAAGGCCAAAGCCAACCCGAACGACGAATGGACAACCATAGCCTCCGTCACCGACGACCAAGTGCTACAGGATGTCAACTTTACTGACTTTGAGTTTACCGTCGACAACCCTAATCATGAGACCTACCAGTATTTCCGTTTCGACGTGTCAGCCATCCAAAGCGGCGGCTGCTTCCAACTGGCCGAACTGAGATTCATGGTCGTTGACCTCTGCGACGTCACCAACCCCACCCTCACCGTCAACAACATCAAACAAACCACTGTCAACCTCAGCTGGCCAGGCAATCCTGATGTGGAAAGCTACAAAGTGAAATACAGGACAACGGGAACCGTCTTCACCGAAGGCTTTGAAAACGGAATTGGCGACTGGACATGTATTGGAGACAACCTAAGCATTGGGACAAATGCGTATACGGGCAGTCGTGGATTCAATTTTGTAAATTACTCGCCCTATGGCACAAAATACCTCATCTCACCCGAATTGAGTGGCGTCCCCGAAGGAATGAAACTGGAATTCTATCATAGAAGCAGTGTGACAAACACTAATACCAATTCTCTTCAAGTGGGTTTCAGCTCGACTGACAACGCAACAGAATCGTTCACTTTCAGCGAAATAGTCAACCCCGAAACATCATGGAGTCTCTACAGTACACCGATACCCGCTGGCACAAAGTACATCTGCTTGGAGTATGTTCCTACCGCCCAAAACTATGCCATTTTGGCCATCGACGACATCATGGTAGGCGTGGATGCGAATGTTCCCACCGGCGAATGGCAGACCGCTACCGTGGCAGGCGGCACCTTCCAAGTGGGCACCACCCTCACCAATCTCACGCCCAGCTCCCTTTACGAAACCTACGTCTATCCCAATTGCAACCCCAACAAGGTGAGCAATATGGTGTTTTTCATCACCTTAGACTGTCCCACGCTCACAAACCTTACAGTCAGTAACATAGGTGGAACCATTGCCGACATCAGCTGGACTGTCCTACTAGAGGTGGAAAGTTACACGGTGAAATATAGGACAGCCCAAACCGAAACCGTTCCCGCCGGCGATTGGCATACCTTAACCATAGCAGGTAACAACACCGAAGTAAACACCACCCTTACCGGACTTAGTCCCGAAACCTACTACGAAGTCAACGTCTTTCCCGACTGCAACCCCGACAACCTGGCATCGGTCTATTTCATTACGGAAAATTCCTGCCCAACACCTCGCAACATCGCCGTTTGCAACATCACCACTACCACTGCCAATCTTTGCTGGACAGGCGAGCCAAATGTTGAATGTTATACGGTGGAATACCAGACAAGAGGAGACATCCTCAACGAAGACTTTGGCGAAGACTTTGAGGGATGGACACTCCGCGATTGCGGTTTGAACACAGGTGTTATTTCGAATGAATGTTGTATCCATTCTGGCAATGGCGGATTCTATTTCACAAACAACTACTATACTCCACAATACCTCATCTCACCCGAGCTGACAGGAATTACCGAAGGAATGAAGCTGGAATTTTACTATAAAAACTGTTATGATATTTATTCTGAGACTATCCAAGTGGGCTTCAGCGCAACGGACAATGCGACCGAATCGTTCACCTTCGGTGAAGAAATCACTGCTTCCGATGAACAGTGGCATCTCTACAGCGAGCCGATTCCAGCAGGCACGAAGTACATCTGCTGGAAATACAGTCCCGACAACAACACGTTACTTTTCCTCGATGATATCGCGATAGGCATGATGGATTGGCAGACCGTTTCCGTGGCAGGCAACGCCTACCAAGTGTGCACTACCCTCACCAATCTCATCCCAGCCGTTCAATACGCTGCTCACATCTATCCCGACTGCAACCCCGATATGGTGAGCGAAACGGTGAACTTCACCATGGCAGATCCCTGCCCAAAACCAACCGACCTCAACGCCGGTAACATCAACACAACCACCGCCAACCTTAGCTGGACAGGTGATTCGTTAGTGGACAGCTACACCATAAATTACAGGATATCAAACATCTATTTCATTGAAAACTTTCAGAACGGAATCAGCAACTGGACACTCCGCAATTGCGACTATTACACACATGTTTGGATCGAAATGACCGCAGAAGGCAATGCTTTCTTCGATTTCTCCTCAAATGACAATCCTCCTCAATACCTTATCTCTCCCAAACTGACAGGCATTGCCGAGGGAATGAAGTTGGAATTCCGTTATCGTAGCTCACCCTCGGGTTATCCAAATACTATCCAAATAGGTTTCAGTTCAACGGACGATGCGACCGAATCGTTCACATTCGGCGACGAAATCACCACTTCGGTTGAAGAGTGGCAACTCTACAGCGAGACGATTCCTGCTGGCACGAGATACATCTGCTGGAAATACCTCTCCAACGGTCATTCTTTACACCTTGACGATATCATAGTAAGTCTTGAAACTCCCCCTGGCGAATGGCAGACCGCTACCGTGGCAGGCAACACCACCGATGTGAGCAGCACCCTCAATGGCCTCACACCCTGCACCCCATACGAGGTTTTCGTCTATCCAGACTGCAACCCTGACAAGGTGAGCAAGCCGGTGATATTCATGACGGAAGAACCTCCTTTCCATTATGCCACCGACTTTGAATCCGGCTGCGACTGGACACTCGTCAACGGTGACCTCACCAACCAATGGACATGGGGCACCGCCGCCCACAACGGCAATGGCACCCACGGCCTCTACATCTCAAACGACGGCGGCACCACCAACGCCTACAACTACACCTACGGCAATCAGACCATGGTGTATGCCTATAAGACTTTCTTCTTCGAGGAAGGTTTTTACCGCTTCTCCTACGACTGGGAAGCAAATGGAGAAAGCAACTACGACTTCCTGAGAGTCGCCCTGATCCCTGACACCCTAAGTTTGGAAGCTGGCACAGAACTGCCTTCGGGCTTTAATTACAATGTTCTTCCAGAAGGCTGGATAGCCCTTGACGGAGGCTCGCAACTCAACATGACAAACGACTGGCAAACCATGCTCCAAGAAATTGAGATTGCCATGGAAGGCAGATACATGATGGTGTTTGCATGGTGCAACGACAACAATGCTGGAGCCAACCCTCCCGCGGCCATCGACAACGTGAGCATCGACCTTTTTACCTGCCCGACTCCAGTCAACCTCACTGTGAGCAACCTCACCGCAACCACTGCCAAACTTGGATGGACCGCCTTGATCCCAACGGACAGCTACACGGTGAACTACAGGACAGCACAACCCTTGGATGTCATCTTCAACGAAGGCTTTGAAAATGGCCTAGGCGACTGGACAATGCGCGATTGCGACAGTTACACAGGTGTTTCCTCCAATGGTGTCCATTCGGGCAATGCCGGATTCCAATTCTGTTACAACACCACTCCTCCGCAATACCTCATCTCACCCGAACTGACTGGCGTTGGCGAATGGGCGAAGCTGGAATTCTATTACAAGAACATGAGTTATCTTTATCCAGAGACTTTCCAAGTGGGTTTCAGCGTGACAGACAACGAGACAGCATCGTTCACCTTCGGCAGCGAGATTAATGTTTCCGATGAACAGTGGCATCTCTACAGCAAGACGATTCCCGCAGGCACAAAATACATCTGCTGGAAACTCAACTCCAACGACCAATACTATCTTTACATTGATGACATCGTGGTAGTAGGAGTGGAAGTCCCTGCCAGCGCTTGGCAGACCGCTACCGTGGTTGGCAACACTACCGAAGTGAGCAAAATTCTCAAAGACCTCACGCCCGAAACCGAATACGAAGCCTTCGTCTATCCCGACTGCGATCCTGAATTAGTGAGCGAGACGGTGAGCTTCACAACTCCAGAATTATGCCAAACCCCCACCAACTTCTCCCTCGACTACGTCAGCCCAACCACAGCGGAACTCAGTTGGAGTGCCTCGCGTTATATGGACAGCTACACGGTGAATTACAAGGCAAGAGGCAATGTCTTCACCGAAGGCTTTGAAAACGGCCTCGGCGACTGGACGATCGCCCAAGAATGGTCTTTTACAGGTGTTGGCACCGACGCTGCCCATTCAGGCAGTTACGGGTTCATGTTCGAGCACCACAGCAAGCGTCTACAATACCTCTTCTCTCCTGAACTGACAGACATTACCGAGGGACTGAAGTTGGAATTCTATTATAAGAACTGGGGCGAGGGTGTGCCTGAGACCTTCCAAGTGGGCTTCAGCTCGACGGACAACGTGATAGAATCGTTCACCTTCGGCGATGAAATCACTGTCTCCGATGCCCAATGGCACCTCTACAGTGGATCAATTCCTGCTGGAACGAAGTATATCTGCTTTAAATATTTCACCACAGGAGATTGGTTCCTATACCTCGATGACATTTCGATAGGCGTGGATTCTCAATGGCAGACCGTTACCGTGGAAGGTAACACCGACGAAGTGAGCACCACCCTCACCGACCTCATGCCAGCCACCTCATACGAAGTCTATGTCTATCCCGACTGCGATCCCGAATTGGTGAGCGAAACACTGTTCTTCAACACGATTGAAGACTGCCCGAGACCTGAAAACCTCACCGTCAGCTACGTCGGTGCAACCACCGCCGACCTCAGCTGGACGGGCGTTCCAGAAGAGGAAAGCTACACGATGGAATACAGGGAAGCAAGCATCGTCTTCAGCGAAGGCTTTGAGAACGGCATCGGCAACTGGACGCTTCGCAATTGTAATAGCACCACTGGCATTTTGACCTACGGGGAAGGAATTGCTGTTTTCCAATTCAATAACTACCATACTGCCCAATATCTCATCTCACCCGAACTGATTGGCATTTCCGATGGAATGAAACTGGAATTCGAGTATTATATTCCGGTGAATTCGACCGATCCTGAGGCTTTCAAAATAGGCTTCAGTTCCACAGACAACGCCACCGATTCGTTCACCTTCGGCGACGAAATCACCGTTTCCTCAGGACAGCATTTCACCTACAGCGAACCCATTCCCGCCGGCACGAAGTACATCTGCTGGAAATACACCTCCAACTTGCACATGCTTTACATCGATAACATCATGGTAGGCCTTGACACCCCCGCCGGCGCATGGCAGACCGTTACCGTGGCAGGCAACGCCTACCAAGTGAGCACCACCCTTGCCGGTCTCAGCCCCGAAACCTCATACGAAGTCCACGTCTATCCCGACTGCGACCCCAACAAAGTGAGCGAGTCGGTGTTCTTCGTGACTGAAGGGGCAAGCACGGTGACCCAGACCCTTGCCTTGTCAACAGGCTGGAACTGGGTGAGCCTCTATGTTGAAGGCAACCCCATCGACCTGCTTCAATCGCTGGAATCAGCCCTCGGTGAGAACGCCACACAAATCAGCTCCGCCGAGCTCTTCACCGAGAATGACGAAGGCGACTGGTGGGGCGACCTCGACGAGGAAGGCCTGACCAATGAACAGATGTATATGATCCTAGTTGAAACGCCCTGCACCATCGAGCTACAAGGCAATACCGCCAATCCTGCCAGCCACCCCATCACCATCAACCCAGGCTGGAACTGGATCGGATTCCCCTGCGACCACGAGATGACCATTGAGGAAGCCCTCGGCAGTTTCAACGCCGAGGAGGGAGACGTGTTCGCCAACAGCGAAGACTTCACCGAGTTCGACGGTGAGTGGTACGGCGACGTGGCCATCCTGATTCCAGGCCAAGGCTTCATGTACTTCTCCAACAGCGACGAGCTGAAGACCTTGATCATTGGCAGTTCGAAAGGCGCTAGAAAGAAGTAAGGTTTCCGCTTTCATCATTGAATAAAAATCCGTCAAATATTTGGCGGATTTTTTTTATTGACAAAGACCTTTTTTTCCATACTTTTGCGTCCGTTAAAAAACTTTTAAGAAAATTCACTCTTAACTCTTTAAATAAATGAAAACTAAACATTTACTTTTTCTACTGCTTTTCTGGACCCTCGTACCGTGGGCGGCAAAAGCACAGAACACACTATTCAGCGAGAACTTTGAAGGCCTCACCGGACTACCCAACGGCTGGACCACCGACGGCCCTGGCACTTGGATGGTGGGTACCGGTGATCACCATTCCGGGACAGGAGCGGGAGAAGGCTCTCAAAATGCCTTAATCAAACATGAAAACGTTGGCAATATCACCAAACTGATCACCCCCGAAATTGACCTTTCATCAACCGATTTCGCCGAACTATCGTTCATGCACATCGAGCGCAAATGGGAGAATGACATCGACGAATTGAAGGTTTACTACCGGTCTTCAAGCACCAGCGAATGGCATTTGCTCTTGGCTTATACGGAAGATGTTCCCACATGGACCACTGAGTCAGAGGTTTTATTACCCAACCTCTCCAGCACATATCAAATTGCTTTTGAGGCCATTGACAAATACGGTTATGGTGTAGGCATCGACAATGTCATCATCACAAGTGCCACTTTCAGCTGTCCCATACCCACAGACTTACACTGCACAGAAATCACCCCCAGCACCGCCACTATCGCTTGGACGCAAATCGGTGACATTCCCTCTTGGCAACTATGCATCAACGACGACGAGACCAACCTCACCGAGATCACCAGCAATCCCTACACAATCACCGGTCTCACCACCGAAACCATCTACTATGCCAAGGTGCGCGCCAACTGTGGCGATGAACAAAGCGCATGGAGTAACATCCTGAAATTGGAGCCCACCCAAAAAATCATCATTGGTTCAGGCTCAGTTACCAACTCTTATTTACCCACAAGCATTTATCACAACTATAGCCTAACGGAACAAATTTTCACTCCCGAAGAACTGGGCAGTGCCGGTAGCATCCTTAGCATCGACTTTTATAAAAAAGGCTATGCCACAAAAAGCAGAAGCTTGGACATCTACATGGTGAACACTGAATTGAACACTATCAGCGGTTTTATACCCGTCAACGAAAACAATCTTGTTTTCAGTGGCTCGGTCAATTTTGCCGCCCAAGAATGGAGCACCATTACTTTGAATACGCCTTTCGAATACGATGGAACAAGCAACGTTCTCCTCGTCGTAGACGATAACACAGGCTCTTGGGAACAGGCTGAAGAATTTCTGGTTTTTCAAACAAGCACCCAACAAGCCATCCGCGGTGCTGATGACAACTACAACTTCTCCCCGACGGGTTCCATAGATTATTCGAACCAAGTCCTATATAACTATAAGAACCAGATTCGTATCTTAAAAGAGACAAAGCCCAGCAATTTAGTGTGTACCGCCACCACTGCCGGTACAGCCACCTTGCAATGGACAGACAACACTGATGCCACCGCATGGCAGATCTGCCTCAACAACGATGAAAACAACCTCATTGAGGCCACCAGCAATCCTTTCACGATCACCGGACTCAACGGCTCGACAAACTACACGGCCAAGGTACGCTCCAACTTTGGCGAATCGCAATCCGCATGGAGTGAATCCTTAAGCTTCTCCACCTCCTGCGGCATCGCCACTTTCCCATGGAAAGAAGACTTCAACTCATACGGCAATGATTTCACGCCACAATACGGTCCGTGCTGGAATTATGTCAACACCAACAATTCCCATCGTAACTTCCGTATTGAAAACGGAGCACTTTGTCTGCCTCATGGCGAAACTAGCGGTGCATTGAACGGAACTTTTTGCAGGTTGAGGCTTCCTGTATTGACACTTCCTTCCGACAACTATGCGTTCTCGTTTGACATCTACCGTGAGTCGAGCACAAAATGCGAAGTCAAAGTATACGTCAGCCAAAACGGATCCATTGACGGTCTTGAACCTTTGCTTTACATCAGCAGCAATTACAGCTACGCCGGCGGTTTTTACGACAACGATCCCAATGCCATCGCGCCACCCGAGAGCGGAGCGGGTTGGTACACCTACAGTATCAACATCCCCTATAGCGGCACCTGCTACGTCATCCTGGCCTGCGGCTCAGATTGGGCTGGCCAAGGTTATACGCCCAAGAATCTCTATTTGGACAATTTCAGCATCCGTGAAGTGCCTAACGAACTTGCTGTTTCAAACATCACGACCTCATCCGCCAATATCAGTTGGACACCTGCCTCCGATGAAACGGAATGGCTGGTTCAATACGGCAACTACAACTCCTTCTTCAACGGCACTTTCCAACAGGTGTCAGTATCGGGCAATCCTTCCGTCACCCTCACCAACCTCAGCTCCGTGAAGCGCTACTATGTCCGCGTGAAAGCCGTCTATGGCAGCGAAAAAAGCGGATGGAGCGTTCCACTGGGTTTCGACATGGCTCCAAGGTACACTGTCGGTCGTCTCTATACTCTTTACAGTTACTTACCTATCAAATGCTATAACTCAAACACCTATTCACAACAGATTTACACTCCTGAGGATTTGGGCGATGCCGGTATCATTCGAAGCATCGACTTCTACAGGGATGGCACAAGCCCATGTAACCGCAACTTGGATATTTACATGGTAAATACCGACAAGAACGCCTTCGAGAGCAACACCGATTGGATCACGGTCAACACCGGCAACCGCGTTTTCAGCAGCACTGTGAACTTTAGTGCTCAAGATTGGACTTCCATCGAACTATCCCAACCCTTCAACTATGACGGTCTGCACAATGTGGCCATCATTGTGCATGACAAAACCGGAGCCCACCAGAAGTCCTCGTATTTCTACGTCATTGCATCCGACGGCAACCAAGCCCTCAGTCGCTCATCATACGACAATGCCATTGATCCTTCAAGCCCTGGTCAGGGTTCTTTAATCACTGGCAAAAGCCAAATCCGCCTGGCGAAGGATTACCCAGAACCCAGCAATTTGCAATGTACGGCCACCACGACCACCACGGCCACCGTTACCTGGACGGAGAACGGCACAGCCGACTACTGGCAAATTTGCCTTAACAATGACGAATCCAACCTTGTCACCTGCTACAGCAAACCCTATACATTGACCGGCCTTCAGCCTGATTCAACCTATTCTTTCAAGGTACGCTCAATGTGCGAGCACAGTGAGCTTAATAGCCCATGGAGTTACCCAGGATCATTCACCACGGAGCCTACATGCCTCGCTCCCGTTGGACTGGGTGTCGTCAACAAGGTGGCCACATGGGAAGCCGGCGAAGCCAGTCAATGGAACCTCAAGTACAAAGCACTTTCCGAAACGGAATGGACTCTCGTGAATGGCCTGACCGAGCCCACCTACACCTTCACCGGCCTTCCCAATTCCATTGTTTATGAAGTTCAGGTGCAAGCCGACTGCGGCAACGACGGCACCAGCCGATGGAGCAGCACGACATTCAACGTTCCCATCCCAATGCCTTACGCCTACAATTTTGAGAGTGAATCAGAAATGGCCTTATGGACCATCGCGAATGAAGCATCCTATACAAGAAGGAGCGACGAAGCCAATCACACCTCAAACGGCTCATGGAGTTTCGAGTTCTATTACAACTATACCCCACCCCAATACCTCATTTCTCCGGAATTTGAAACCTCCGAAGATGGTTTAAACGTATCATTCTACTACACAAATGAAAGCAACAACTGGCCGGAGACTTTCTGTGTGGGTTACTCTACCACCACAAAAGACCTTTCAGCCTTCACCTGGGGCGAAGAGATCACCGCCCAACACTCAGGCGAATGGAAGCTTTGTGTTAGAGACTTCCCCGCCGGGACCAGGTTTGTGGCCATCAAATATACTTCCTATGACAAGTTTAAACTTTTCCTTGACGATTTCATCCTCATCCCCAGCAGGATCATTGGATCGGGCGACGAAACAAATACCGATCTACCCACCAACGTCAGCGCCAAATACTCGCTCACGCAGCAGATCTACACCGCCGACGAATTGGGCGATGAGGGTGTCATCTGGAGCATCTCCTTCTACAAGGACGGCACCGCCTCTTGCGGCCAGAGAGATCTCGACATCTATTTGATCCCCACAGAGAAAGACCACTTCGACAGCCCTAACGACTGGATCGATTTCAGCAATACCTATCCCCGCTTCAGTGGCATCGTCACCTTTAATAACAATGACTGGACCACCATCGAGTTGGGCGGAGAAAACGCCTACCTGCATGACGGAATGAAAAACATGGCTGTCATCGTCAATGACAAGACCGCAGCACAGGAAAGCGAAAGTGTAAGCTTCCGCAGCTTCCAAACCGAGACAAACCGAGCCATCCATATCAGCCGCAACGACCAAGCTTTCAGCGCCCAAGAGCTCTCCACCTGCAGCGGTACCCCGACAACGGCGATCAACCAATTCCGCATCCAGCGGTTCCATTACTGTGTCAAACCTGCATCTCCTACCCTTGTTTCAGTTGACCGCCATAATGCGACGTTGGCATGGGATGTCACCGAAGGAAAGACCTATCAGTGTTGCCTCCGCGTCGAGGGTAGCGAATCTCCTTCCGACGAAGATTACATCACCCTTACCGAGCCCAACAACACCATCAGTTACGACACCCTCACACCGGGCACTTGGTATACTTTCCACCTGCGAGTGGTTTGCGGCGAAGACGACTACAGCTCTGCCATTACCGTCTGGTTCTCCACCTTGGAAGCTTGTCCCACCCCCTACAACATCAATGCAACTACCACAAGCAACTCAGCACTTTTGACATGGGATAGCGACTATGCGGACCAATGGAATATCAGGTACATGGGTAATATGGATGAAGATTGGATTGTGATTGAAGGCGTAACCGACAGCATTTATCTTCTTGAAAATTTGGAGCCAAACAACAATTACAATTTGGAAATCCAAGCCGACTGCGATTCCGACGGACAAAGCGATTGGGTTTATTTCACGTTCAACACCCTTTGCGCCGCTCCGGACCTTCCTTATACAGAAAGTTTCGAATCCGGCTATTTAGATTGCTGGTTTGGCCAGTCACAATACTCTGGAACACCTTCCGTGAACAGCTACGACGCTGTTCACACAGGCAATTATACGCTTGTGTTCGACCCCGTTCAATTCCCTCCACAATACGTTTTCTCGCCTGAACTGGATGATCAGGGACAAGGCCTTTATGTGTCGTTCTGGACGAGAAACTACTATGTCGACAACACCGTCATGGAAGAGACCTTCTACATAGGCTACTCCACCACAACCTGCGAAGTCGATGCCTTCGAATGGGGTGAGCCGATCGTCAGCGACGATTACGAATGGACCTTCTATGAGATGAACTTCCCCCCTGGCACCAAGTTCGTTGCCATCAAGCTGGCCACTGAACCCAATGATCATTTCAACAATGTCGGATGGGTTTTGTTCGACGACTTCACATTCGATTTCGCCCGTTGCGTTCATGTGAGCTGCGATGCCGTCACCGCCACCACGGCCACCTTGAGCTGGTCGGGACTTCAGGAATCCTTTAACATCAGATACGGTTCAGCCGACGATGACATATTCAGCACTGACTTTGAAACCGGGATTCCCGATGAATTTGCAACTGACGAGCTTGGCTGGATCCTTTGGGACGACGTAACCAACAATGGTAGTTTACACAGCATCGCAAGCAACAATTCTGCCACACATAGCTCTACTGCAACCATCTCGCTGACGGAAACCGTGGAAGATACTTGCAAAATTGAGTTCTACAGCCTTATTTCCAGTGAAACCAATTACGACTTTGGTATCTTCGAAATTGATGGAGAAGAGAAACTACGGGAATCTGGCTCGGGACAGGACTGGGTGAAACACAGTTTTGAAGTGGGTGCCGGCACACACACCTTCACTTGGAAGTACACTAAAGACAGCAGTGTCAGTTCAGGTGATGACCGCTACTATATCGACGACATCAAGCTGACCACCATACCTACCGAATGGGATGCCGTCATCGAAGGCATTGAAGGAACCACCTATACCTTGAGGAGGCTCAGACCCAACACCAATTATCGTTTTGAGGTGCAGGGAGTCATTCCGGGCAGTGTCACCGGCACACCATGGAGCCAGCCCGTTTACTTCACCACCCAAGATGCCACTTTGGTAACACAGTCCTTGACTTTGGAAGAAGGCTGGAACTGGGTGAGCATCTACATTGAGGCGGATGATCCCGTTGTCCTGCTGCAGATGCTTGAAGAAGCTCTCGCTGAGAACGCCACGCAGATCAGCTCCGCTGAGCTCTTCACGGAAAATGACGAAGGCGACTGGTGGGGCGACCTCGACGAAGAAGGCGTGACCAATGAACAGATGTTCATGATTCTGGTTGAAACCCCATGCACCATCGAGTTGGAAGGCCTGCCCGCCAATCCCGCGGATCACGCCATCACCATCAACCCTGGCTGGAACTGGATCGGGTTCCCCTGCGACTATGAGATGACCATTGAGGAAGCTCTTGGCGGTTTCGATGCCGAAGAAGGCGACCTGTTTGCCAACAGCGAATTCTTCACCGAGTTCGACGGCGAATGGTACGGCGACGTGGAGACCCTGTCGCCCGGCCAAGGCTTCATGTACTTCTCCAACAGCGACGAGACGAAGACCTTGATCATCGGCAGTTCAAAAGGTCGTCGAAGATAGATTTTTGGGCCAAACCCTTGCCAGTTCGGGAAAAAGTTGTACTTTTGCGGCCGAAACCTCGGGTAGGTTTTAGTTAATTCATTCATAATCAACTTAAAACATTAAATTATGCCAGCAAAAATCAGATTGCAAAGACATGGTAAGAAGGGTCAGCCTTTCTATCACATTGTAATTGCTGATGGCCGTTCACCGCGTGACGGTAAATTCATTGAAAAGATCGGTACCTACAACCCTTTGACTGAGCCCGCTCAGATCAACCTGAAGTTCGACAGAGCTTTGTATTGGTACACCGTCGGTGCAGTTCCGACTGACACCGTGCGTTCACTGCTCTCCCAGAAGGGCGTGATGCTGAAGTATCACCTCCTCCAGGGCGTGAAGAAGGGCGCCATGACTGAGGAGCAAGCCGAAGTCAAGTTCCAGAACTGGATGAAGGAAAAGGAAGCCAAGTTGGAACAGGTTGCCAAGACCAAGGAAGAAAAAGCCAGAGGCGAGAAGAAGACCCGTTTGGAAGCCGAGAAGAAAGTCAATGAAGCCCGCGCTGAAGAACTTGCTAAGAAGAGACTCGCTGAGCTTGAGGCCAAGAAGGCTGAGGAAGCCGCTGCCCAAGCCGCTGAGGCTCCTGCCGAGGAAGCTCCAGTTGCTGAAGCTCCCGCCGAGAACGCCGAGGCCTAAGAGCACAACTCTTCCGAATCGCATAAAAGCCGCTTGAAAGAGCGGCTTTTTTGTTTTTAAGAAGTCATGAGACAGAAGACAGAAGGCGGCGATAGAACAAAAAAGACTCATTCTTGACCCGATCCCTCAGTTCCCGGCATGCTTGAACCTCAATGGGACAAGGCAGATCGGGACATTCATACACCGCGTCGAAATCATTCAAATCCATCGTGGCCACATCACGGGGAACATAGCCCTGAAGGTCGATGAGGCACTCACGCATGACGGCTATAAGCAGCAACGGCAAGCCTTTGGCTGGATGTCTCCCCGCCGACACCACTTCGATTTTCGGCGAATAGTCCGCCAGAAAAGCCGCAGCCATCGGACCGCAGCAGTCATCATGCTCGCTCAAGACCAGTATTTTCATGATTTTTCTTTTCTTTGCGAAAATAAAACTTTTTTTATTAACTTTGCAGGCTAATAGTTAAAAAACAAAAAAATCACAACATAATGGGAAGAGCATTTGAATACCGCAAAGCGGCCAAAATGAAAAGATGGGGACACATGTCAAGAGTGTTCCCGAAACTCGGTAAGTTAATCACCATCGCTGCCAAGGAAGGCGGTCCAGATCCCGACATGAACCCCAAGCTCCGCCAGGCCATCCTGAACGCCAAGGCTGAGAACATGCCCAAGGACAACATCGATGCCGCCATCAAGCGCGCCTCCGACAAGGACGCCGCCAACCTCGTTGAGATCACCTACGAGGGCAAAGGCCCCCACGGCATCCAGTGCATGGTGGACTGCGCCACCGACAACACCACCCGCACCGTGGCCAACGTGAAATCGTATTTCAACAAGTGCGGAGGCACCTTCCTCCCCATGGGCTCCCTCGAATTCATGTTCACCCGCAAGGCCGTTTTCGAGATTGAGATGCCCGCCGGCATGGACAAGGACGAGCTGGAACTCGAACTCATCGACTTTGGCCTGGACGAGATCGTCACCGAGACCGACGAGGAAGAAGGCACCACCACAACCACCGTCTACACTGCCTGGACCGACTACGGCACCATGCATGACGCCCTTGAGGAACGCAAGATCAACATCGTGAAAGCCACCCTGCAACGCTTCCCCAACAGCACCGTCAGCTTCACCGACGAACAGATGGTGGATATCGAGAAGTTCCTCGACAAACTCGACGAGGATGAAGACATCCAAGCCGTCTATACCAACATGGAGTAATAGTTTAAAATCTTTTTATCATGAGTTTAACCCAAAGCCTACTGGAAAAAACCATCGAATTGTCGAATGTTGACGTTACCTACACCAACACGAGCGACTTCAATTTCATCGACACGTTGGACACGAACTGCAATGCCATCGTGTTGGAGGCTACGGTCATCTATTTTGAAATCAAGAACATTCCTATCCTGCTGAAGACCGGTAAACGTCTGGCCGCCAGGATTTACAAAATCTATTACAACTCCCTTCAGGAAATCTGCAAGGAAACCGGCGGCTATTTCAGCTGCTATTCCCCCTACAGTTTCCTTATGATCTACCCCAAACACCACTACAACGTTTCGTATGTGGTGGATGTGGCCATCAAAACTGCCACATTATTCTGCACTACTCTTAGAGAACCTATCGAGAAACACAGCCATATCAGCTTCTCAATGGGCATCGACCACGGCAATATTCTTGGTACAAAGACCATTAGCAACGACAAATTCCCACAAATGGTATGGTTCAGCCCCGATATTGAAAAGGCCCGCACCATAGCCAAGGAATGTCAACGTCCCTTCTTCGTCGGCCTCTCAGGCACCGTCTACCATCATTTGGATGACAGCCTGAAGAGAACCTCCAAACGAATCCTCGGCATCAAGAAGGAAGTGGACATCTGGAACCGTGTAGCGTACGAGTTTGACAACGTCAAGAAGCATCTCTACCAAACCAACTTCCAGAAGCCATTCGAGGAGGATTAATCCCGTATTGCCGCGATGAATATATTAGTGACTGGATGTTACGGACAACTCGGCACGGCGTTGCGGAAAGTGGCCGATCATTTCTGCACACACCAGTGGCATTTCACAGACATCGACACCTTGGATATCTGCAACCCCGAGGCCGTGGAGCATTGCTTTTTCGACAAGGGCATTGAGCTTTGCATTAATTGCGCCGCCTATACCGCGGTCGACAAAGCCGAGGACGAGCCGGAACTGGCCCGAAAGGTCAACGTTGAGGCTCCCAGCATCCTAGCTGAGTGCTGCAAAAGACATCATGCCACCTTCATTCATGTCTCAACGGATTATGTGTTTGACGGGAAAGGCGTCCGCCCCTACCACGTTGACGACCTCACCTGTCCTACCTCGGTTTACGGCATGACCAAACGCGACGGCGAAATTGCCATACAGCAATCAGGCTGCAACCATATCATCGTCCGCACCGCATGGCTTTATTCCTCAACAGGAAAAAACTTTGTGAAGACCATGCTCAGCCTCGGCGACACCCGCGACGAGATCAACGTGGTGAACGACCAGAAAGGTTGTCCCACCTGGGCTTCAGACCTGGCTGAAGCCATTGTCAAGCTGATCGAAAAACACGGCCTTGAACCCGTCCACGAAATCTATCATTTCACCAACGAAGGACAGATCACTTGGTATGAGTTCGCCTGCGCCATCATGGAAATCGGCGGAAAGCATTGCAAGGTGAATCCCATCACCACCGACCAATATCCCACCAAGGCACAGCGGCCCGCCTATAGTGTGCTCGACCTGAACAAGATCAAGGCGACTACCGGCATGGAGATTCCGTTTTGGCGCGACAGTCTTGCCAAATGCATCGAAGAAATCAATCATAAAAACTAAATAACATGGATCAAAACATTCTTGAAAGAGCCAAGGCATGGCTCACTGAGCAATACGACGAAGAGACCCGCAAGCAGGTCCAGTATCTCATCGACAACGACCCCAACGAGCTGACTGAGAGCTTCTACCGCAACCTCGAGTTCGGCACCGGCGGTTTGCGTGGCATCATGGGTGTCGGCACCAACCGCATGAACGTCTACACCGTGGCCATGGCCACCCAAGGCTTCGCCAACTACATCAAGAAGATGAACCCGGGTGTCCAGGAACTGCGCGTGGCCATCGCCTACGACTGCCGCAACAACAGCCCAGCGTTTGCCAACGTCACCGCCGATGTGATGTCGGCCAATGGCATCAAGGTGTTCATTTTCGACTGCCTCCGCCCCACTCCCGAGCTTTCGTTTGCCGTACGTGAGCTGCATTGCCATGCAGGCGTGATGGTGACCGCCTCGCACAATCCCAAGGAATACAACGGCTACAAGGCCTATTGGAACGATGGCGGACAGCTCGTCAGCCCGCACGACAAGAATGTGATCGCAGAGGTCGAGAAGATCCTCGATCCCTCGATGGTCAACTTCAAGCGCAATCCTGAGCTGATCACCGTGTTGGACGAAAAGTTCGACGACATCTATTTAGATAAGGTGTTCGGCTTGTCGCTCTCCTTGGATCTCATCAAGAAGCACAAAGACCTGAAGATCGTCTATACCCCCATCCACGGCACTGGTCGCCGCTTGGTGCCTGAAATCCTGAAGCGCAAAGGCTTCGAGAACGTTTACTGCGTTGAGGAGCAGATGGTGGTTGACGGCGACTTCCCGACGGTGAAGTCACCCAATCCGGAAGAGCCTGCCGCCATGGCGCTGGCCGTTAAGAAGGCCCAGGAGATCAACGCCGACCTCGTGTTGGCCACCGACCCCGATGCCGACCGCGTGGGCTGTGCAGTCAAGAACGAGAAGGGCGAGTTCATCCTGCTCAATGGCAACCAGGCCGCCAGCGTGTTCCTCTACTACCTGTTGACCCGTTGGCACGAGCTGGGCAAGCTCACCGGCAAGGAGTTCGTGGTGAAGACCATCGTCACCACCGAGCTGCTGTTCGAGATCGCCAAGAAATACAACGTCGACCGTTACGACGTGCTGACTGGATTCAAGTTCATCGCCGACAAGATCCTTGAGCTCGAAGGCAAGAAACAGTTCATCGGCGGCGGCGAGGAAAGCTACGGCTACCTCGCTGGCGACTTTGTCCGCGACAAAGACGCCGTTATCGCCACCAGCCTTTTGGCTGAAGCGATGGCTTGGGCCGCCGAGCAAGGCAAGACCTTCTACGAGCTACTTTGCGACATCTACCGCGAGTTCGGCCTCTACAAGGAGAAGCTCGTCTCCCTCACCAAGAAAGGCATCAGCGGCACCGAGGAGATCAAGGCCATGATGGCCAGGTTCCGCAACACCCCACCCACCGAGATCGTGGGCGAGAAAGTGGTGGAAATCCGCGACTACAAAACCCTGGAGGCCAAAGACCAGCTCACTGGCAAGGTCACGCCAATCAACCTCCCGAAGTCGGATGTGCTGCAGTTCTTCACCGAGACCGGATCGAAGATCAGCGTCCGTCCCTCAGGCACGGAGCCCAAGATCAAGTTCTATTTCAGCATGAAAGGCAAGATCGAAGGCAGCATCGACGAGTCGATGCAACGCCTTGACGAGAAGCTCAACGCCGCAGCAGAACAATTAAGTTGAGAGGTTAGATGTGAGAGGTGAAAGGTGAAAACTCTCACCTCTAACCTCTCACCTTTCACCTTTCAATTCATTCCGCCAAATTCGAAATTCTATTCATTCCGGCGATGGCCAAACGATAGTCTGGCTGTTGCTGTAGCACTTCTTCGTAGATGGACTTGGCCTGGACGTAGTCTCCCATTTGCTCAAGGACATGGCCCTTGTTGAACAATGCGTCGAGATAGCTCGGATCGCTCTGCAACGATTTGTTGAAATACTCCAAAGCCTTCTCGTTTTCACGCAGATAAACGAAGTAGACATAACCCTTGTTGAAGAGCAGACGGCTGTTGTCGGGCTGCAGCATCAGCAAGGTGTCGTAATGGGCCAGTGCCTCCTCGGGATAGCCGTTGTCCTGAAGGAACAGGGCAAGGTCATAGCGCACCATCGGCTGGTCGGGGAAGTTGGCGAGCATGGAACGCATGAAACTCTCCGTCAAGGGGTTGTGCTGGGCTTGATAAATGCCACAGATCTCCCGTTGGGGATCCAGGAAAGTGGCATCCTGCTCACGGGCAATCATGAAATTTTTCAAGGCAGACACGGTATCCTGCTTGGCCATATAAGCCATGCCTTTCACAAAATAGGCATTTGGATTAAAGGTACTGATTTTCAGCGCATTGTCAACATATCCAAAACAGAGGTTGTAGTTCTGTTGCAGCAAGTTCAACTCAGCGAGCTTCACCATTGGCCGAGCATCGTATGGATCGACTTCCAGTGCCTTGTTCAAGGTAGCCGTGATATTGGCATCGTCACCCAGAAGGAAATAGATGTCGGACAGCAACAGGAAGGCATCCACATTCTTGGAATCGAGCTGGATGGAATGGTTGACGTCCATCATGGCCATACCCACCTGTTCCCTTTCCATATACACGTGAGCCCTTTTCAGGTAAAGGTCCGCACGGTTCTCGTCCATGGCGATGGAGTCGTTCAAGAGGTCAAGGGGATCCACGGCTGGACCCACCTCTTCGACCTCTTGACCGTTATTGTTCTTTGGTGTGTTGTTGCCCGAATGGTTGCAAGCCGTGACGGCAAGAGCCACGAACAGGCATAGCCAAGTCAATCTGTTTTTCTTCATTGTTCAGTCTTTTCAAGCACTTCCAGGATTTTTTCGGACAGTTCCTCGGCCAGTTCGGGGTTGTCGTCGATAAGACGTTTCACTGCGTCACGGCCTTGAGCCAGCTTGGAGTCGCCATAGCTGAACCATGAGCCGCTTTTCTTGATGATGCCTGTCTCCACGCCGAGATCCACGATCTCACCCGTACGTGAGATGCCCTCGCCGTAGAGGATATCGAACTCAGCCTTACGGAACGGCGGAGCCACCTTGTTCTTCACCACTTTCACCTTCACGCGGCTGCCGATCACGTTCTCACCGTCCTTGATCTGGCTGACCTTGCGGATGTCAAGGCGCACGGAGCTGTAGAACTTCAGGGCGTTGCCGCCAGTGGTCGTCTCGGGATTGCCGAACAGCACGCCGAGTTTCTCACGCAGCTGGTTGATGAAGATGCAGATGCATCCCGTCTTGTTGATGGTAGCCGTCAGCTTACGCATGGCTTGTGACATCAATCGGGCTTGCAAGCCCATCTTGCTGTCGCCCATCTCGCCTTCCAGCTCGCTCTTGGGCGTCAAGGCGGCGACAGAGTCCACCACGATGACGTCGATGGCACCCGAGCGGATCAGGTTCTCAGCGATCTCCAAGGCCTGCTCGCCGTAGTCGGGCTGCGAGATCAGCAGGTTTTCCACATCCACGCCGAGCTTGGCGGCATAGAAACGGTCGAAGGCGTGCTCAGCGTCGATGAACGCTGCAATGCCGCCTTTTTTTTGTGACTCAGCGATGACGTGCAGCGCCAAGGTCGTCTTACCGGAGCTCTCCGGTCCGTAGATCTCAATGATTCGGCCTTTTGGCAGACCGCCTACGCCGAGAGCGAAGTCGAGGCCCAGCGAACCCGTCGAGATGGATTCCATCTTCTCAGCCTCGGCACCCAGGCGCATGATGCTGCCCTTGCCGAAATTCTTCTCAATGTTGCCCAAGGTAGCTTCCAAAGCCTTCAGCTTCTCCTGCTTGATTTTTTGGGCGTCTTCCTGTACTTTTTCCGTAGTCATAACTATTTATTTTAAATTATTAATTATTTACACGCTATTTATCCAGTTGCAAAGATAATAATTTTTTCTTATAATAATCACAAATATTAAAAATTCGACACTTTTCGCATTGCGGCTTGCGGGCATGGCAGACGTAACGGCCATGCAGAATCAGCCAATGATGGGCGTTCGAAAGCACCTCACGAGGGAAATGCTTCACCAGCGTTCGCTCCGTAATGGTCACATTCTTCGAATTCTTGGTCAGGCCTATCCTGTTCGCTACGCGAAACACATGCGTATCGACCGGCATGGCGGGCTGAT
This sequence comes from Bacteroidales bacterium, assembly GCA_017645245.1. Lineage (GTDB taxonomy): Bacteria > Bacteroidota > Bacteroidia > Bacteroidales > F082 > Limimorpha. Next base: position 24,338 of record JAGCPG010000053.1, on the reverse strand, counting down.
CGAAGGCCACCGCCATCATCACGTTGGCCGTCTTGCGACCCACGCCGGGCAAGCGTTGCAGATCCTCCAAATTGTCGGGCACTACCCCACCGAAGTCGTTCACCAAAGTTTGGGCCATGCCCAAAAGATTCTTGGCCTTGTTGTTCGGATAAGAGATGGATTTAATATAGGTGTAGATCTCCTCCGCCGTCGATGCTGCCATCGATTCGGGGTCGGGATAACGCTCAAACAGCGCTGGCGTGGTCATGTTCACACGCTTGTCGGTACATTGCGCCGAAAGGATCACTGCCACAAGCAACTCGTATGGGCTGCGATACACCAGCTCCGACGCTGCCAAAGGCATGTGCTCTTCGAAATAGGCCACAAAGGCATCATACTTCTGCTGAATCTTGGAACTTGCCATGGAAAACCGTATTGAAAAGGCAAAGGTACATATATTTTTGTTTCATGGAAAAGTGTTTTTCCTAACTTTGCACATTATTAAGGCTCATGAAAAAAGCACTCATCATCGGTCTGTCGGTCCTTTTGCTGGCCATAGTTTCATGCCGTTCGCACCAGAAGGCGCCTGCCACAGACGTCACCATGGTGGATTCGGTTTTGGTCTCGATTCCCGACACGGTCAGTGCCAGCTTAGACACCCTCACTGCCAACATTGAAACGCCGACCATCGTCCTCACTCCATTCCCTGACACCATCTTCCCTTCCGCCGAGAAGCTCCTGTTTGTGGTCGACACTTACCAGACGGGCATCTCAGGCATGATGAGCGACTTGAGCGACAAGTACGACGGCATCAACGGCATCTTCACCTTCAGGGGATCGCCGACAAGAAACCCGAACTTTTCGGGAAGGATCCATGGCGATGCTATCGACATCCACACGGAATGGGTCTTCGCCACGTATTTTGACCAAACCAAGACCGATTACGGCACCTGGGGCGGCGGCACCGGATGGACTGGCCAACCGCTTTATGTCCATTGGCCTGACAGTCTCCAGGAGATCATCTTCGGATCGCTCTGCGGATATGTCTATTTCGTTGATTTCCAGACAGGAGAGCCCTCAAGAGCGAATTTCGACGCCAAAAATGTGCTGAAAGGAACGCCTTCGTTCGACCCTTCGATGAACGGCAACCTGTATATCGGTCACGGTGTGGAAAAGGAAGCGCCTTTCGGCAATGCCGTCTTCAACCTGTTCTCAAACCAGCAGACCCATGTCTTCGGCAAGGATCCCAACGCTTGGCGGAAATGGGGCGCCTACGACTCGTCGCCCGTGGTGATCGACAGTTTCCTGTTCCGTCCAGGGGAAAACGGAACCCTTTACAAGTATTACATCGGCAATGGCGAGTACCTGCTGCACTCCACCCTGCGCTACTCCACGTCAAAAGCCCACAAGTCGCCTGGCATCGAGTCGTCGATGGCCGTCTGCCGCAACTACGGCTACATCACCGACAACATGGGCAACATCATCTGCGTCAACCTTAACACCCTGCAACCCGTGTGGCGCTATTTCAACCACGACGACACCGACGCCTCGCCGCTCGTCGACGTAGAAGACGGCATCCCCTACGTGTACACGGGATGCGAGATCGACAAGCAAGGCCTGTCAGGCGCCTCCTATTTCGTCAAACTCAACGGCCTGACCGGTGAACTCGTCTGGAAAACCGCCATCAAAGGCAACCAAGTCGACATTGACGACAAGACCTTGAATGGAGGCATGTTTGGCTCACCCTTGCTTGGATCGAAGGATTGCGATGGGTTGATTTTCGGCAATTTCTGTGTCAACGACAGCCTCGTCAAAGGCAGCTTCGTCGCCCTCAACAAAGCGGACGGAAGCATCGCTTACAGGACCAACACCAAGCAATACGCCTGGTCGTCGCCCATCCCGTTCTTCAACGACCGGAACGAGATGTTCATCTTCACAGGAGACTGTGACGGATACGTTTACCTCATCAAAGGCAAGACCGGCGAGATTGTGGCCAGCAAGAGGATCGGATCCAACTTCGAGTCGTCGCCCATCGTCGTCGACGACAAGGTGATTCTTGGCTCCAGAGGCAATAAAATTTATAAAATTGCGTTAGAGTAATCTATGAGAAAAACAGGCATACTGCTTCTATTCATACTCCTCATCCCGACGATGGTCTCCGCCCAGCTGATCGCCTGCCGCGACTCCATCAAGGGAGGTTACAACTTTTGGATCTACATCCCCGAGGACTATGATCCTGAGTTGTGCGAATTGCCTGTGGTGATGTTCCTTCACGGCAAGAGCCTCTGTGGCAACAACTTGGAGAAGGTCCTCCAATACGGCAGCATCGACGCCCTCAAGATGGGCAGGGAGATTGAAGCCATCGTGGTGGCACCCCAGACCAACGGCGCCTGGAAACCCAAAAAGGTGATGGACCTGTTCAAATGGACCGCCGAGCATTATGCCGTCGACACCAACCGGTTCTATGTCCTCGGGATGAGCATGGGCGGCTATGGCACCCTCGACTTCGTGGCCACCTACCCCGACAAGGTAGCTGCCGCCATCGCCTTGTGCGGCGGGTCAACAGCCAATGACCTGTGTGGACTCACCGAGGTGCCTTTATGGATCATCCATGGGACCGCCGACAACATGGTTCCCGTGAAATGCTCCCAACGGGTGGTGGACTCGATGTGTTCCTGCGGCGATACCAGCCTGCTCATTTTCAACAAGATGGACAAGATCAACCATTCCCGACTGGCCAGGGTGTTTTACATGGACCAAACCTACGATTGGCTCTTCTCCCATGCCTTGAACGACTCCGTCAGGACGGTCAACCGCAATTACACCATGACCAATGCCATCCTCGATAAAGCATATAAAGGATTGAAACCCAAGAAATTACCAACAAAAGACGGTAAAGCCAAAAAGAAACAATAAATATCCGTATTTTTGCGGACTCAAATCATCGGTATGATCCAAGCGACAGACATCCATAAGTCATACGGCAGCCTTGAGGTGCTGAAGGGCATCGACATTCACATCGCCAAGAAGGAGATCGTGAGCATTGTCGGAGCCTCGGGTGCGGGAAAGTCCACCCTGCTCCACATCATCGGCACCCTCGACCGTGCCGACAAGGGATCGCTCCAGATTGACGGCACCGAGATCAACAAGCTCAATGACAAGGCTTTGGCCGATTTCAGGAACAAGAACATCGGCTTTGTGTTCCAGTTCCACCATCTGCTGCCTGAGTTCACCGCCATCGAGAACATCTGCATCCCCGCTTTCATTGGCGGCACACCGAAGGACGAAGCCGTCAAGCATGCCATGCAACTTTTGGATTATCTGAACCTTACCGACAGGAAAGACCACAAGCCGTCGGAGCTCTCGGGAGGCGAGCAGCAACGCATCGCTGTGGCTCGTGCCCTGATTAACAAGCCGGCCGTGGTTCTCGCCGACGAGCCTTCGGGCAACCTCGACTCAAAATCGGCACAGGAATTGCATCAGCTGTTTTTCAAGCTCCGCGATGAGTTGGGCCAGACCTTCGTCATCGTGACCCACAACCCCGATTTGGCAGCCATGTCGGACCGGACCATAACCATCAAAGACGGAAAGATTTTGGATTAAGCATTTAACATCATGAAAAGAAACATCATATTTGGAATCATATTGGGTGCGGCCGTGTTGCTGTCAGCCGGTGTTCAAGCCCAAAATGCCGAGTCGTACGAATCGCTGATGCGCAGCGGCAACACCAAGTTCACCGCCAAGGACTACATCAGTGCAAAGACCTATTATGAGTTGGCGCTGAAGCAAAGGCCCAACGACGCCGAAGCCAAGAAAAAGCTCGACCAGACCTTGGTGAAGATCCAGGAGGACAGCGAGCGGCAGGAGATTTTCTACGCCCATCTCGACGCCGGCGACGCCCTCAACGCCCAGAACAAATACGCCGAGGCCTTGGAAGAGTACAACAAGGCTTTGGCCATCTTCCCTGACGACAAGTACGTGGGCGCTCAGGCCGAGACCATCCGTGGCATCCTCAAGGAGCGCCAAGACAAGCAGGACGCCTACGACACCGCCATCAACCAAGGCAACCGCCTCCTCGAAGAGGAGAACTATGACGCCGCCATCATGCAGTTTGAGACCGCCAAGGAGATCTTCCCCAACGACAACCTCCCCAAGGAAAGGATCGCCGAGGCCAAACGTCTTCAAGCCCTTTACAATGAAAAGGTTGCCCGTTTCAACGCCTTGATGGACGATGCCAACAACCTTGCCCTGCGCAAGAACTATGATGGCGCCATCGACAAGCTGAACCAGGCTATGGAGATCTTCCCCAACGATGGCCAAGCCCAGCAGAAGCTTCAGGAGATGCAAGGTTTGAAGGATGTGAACGACCGCTACAACGCCTTCATCACCGAGGCCGACCGCCTTTACGAAGCCAAGTCCTACAAAGAAGCCAGGACCCAATACCAAAGCGCTTTGACGGTGGTTGCCGGCGACGCCTACGCCACCGATATGCTTACCCGTATCGTCCCGCTCATCGAACAGCAGGAAAGAGAGGAGGCCGAGCGCCTCGCCGCCGAGGAGCTGGCCGCTCGTTTGGCCGCAGAGGCCGAAGCTGCCCGCATAGCGGCAGAAGAAGAAGCCGCTCGACTCGCTGCCGAGGCTGAGGCCGCAAGGTTGGCTGCAGAAGCTGAAGCCGCGCGTCTAGCCGCTGAGGAAGCTGCCCGTAAAGCTGCGGAAGAGGAAGCAGCACGACTTGCTGCCGAGGCTGAAGCGGCACGCTTGGCCGCAGAAGCCGCAGCTGCAGCTGAAGCGGAACGCCAGGCAAAGATCCAAGCGACCCTCGAGGCTGCCGATGGACTCTTTGCGCAAGCCAATTATGTGGAAGCCAAAAAGAAATACCAAGAGGTGTTTGCCTTTGACGAAGGCAACGTCACAGCCACAGCCAAGATCGCGGAGATCGACGGTATCTTGGCCCAGATCGCCGCAAAAGAAGAAGCCGCCCGTCTGGAGCGCGAGAGGATAGAGTCGCTGCGTCCCCAGTATAACACATTCATCAAGGAAGGCGACAAACAGTTTGCCGCCAAGGCCTTCGACAAGGCTGTGGAGAACTACACCAAGGCTGAGGAGCTGAACATCGGTGAGACCTACCCCACCGAGATGATTGCCCGCATCGACAAGATCATCGAGGACAACAAACTCTATGAGCTCAATACCGATGCCTTCACCCTAGCTACTAACACGCCTCGCAGGTTCACCTTCAATCCTGTCGACGTGGCCTCACGCCGTTCCAACTACGTCATCCTGAAAGCCCGCAACCTCACACCAGGCAAGAGCTTCCCGATGATCGTCTCCTTCGGCAGCGACAGCGGCAAGAATGGCGGTTTCGTGCTCGCCATCAGCGAGAGCGAGGAGACCAAGACCTACATCTTCCGCATCGGCGCCCAATACAAGTGGTTCAGTGAGAACAACAACTGGATTGAGCTGATTTCTGAGAACGACGACGTTGAAGTGAGTTTGGTGATGATTTCAAGAAGTAATTAAAGAAATCATTCATATCGGTGATCTCGTAAGGATTGTTGAAAGCCTCGATGACACATTGTTGACCAATAAGACAAAGGGTGTCATTAGATCCTATCGGTTCACCGTTCTTTCCGGGTATTTTCTTCCCTTCCAACCACTCTGCCGTAACCCTAGTGTTTTCACCTAAAATGGAATGGTTCTCAAGACAACCGTATTGTTCAAGAATGGCATGCACCATGGTATAGGCTGCTATCTGACTAGGAAGTCCCTCTTGGAGATGAATTCCCTCTTGACACATATAACCAAGTCCGGAAGTGTTCAATTCAATGTCGGCATAATCACCCATTGCCTTAAGCTCAGGGATGGTTCTTGCATTTTGGACGGCTGTTCCGATAGGTACTAAAAACTCACATGCTGTCTCATTAATTACCCTTTGTGAGTTCTCAACTATTCTTGAATATTTGGACAAGATCGTTTCCTCAGGATAGTTTTCGCCGTTGATAGCCCTTGCGGGTCTTGCTTGCACCATATACCAGCCGTACTTCACAGGATAATCCAGATAATTATTGAAAAGACTTAAAAGAGTATCTAAACTGGGTTGGTAATATGACCAATATGCGGCATACCCGCTAGCCTGCTGCAGCATGATGATATCCCATTCGTAATTGTCGAGTGCATATTGGATGGTATGTTGGCTGCGATATTGCCATGCACCGCCTCCGTTATACAGATAAAAATGGTAGCCAGGATCTTCATTCTCAAAACTTGCAACATGGACAGGTATCGTTGCACTGGCCATATTGAGGATGCCTATTTGGACGTGTACATTTTCAAGCATGTTCTCCAAAATGAACGGGACGTATGCAAAAGCATCCGATGAATAGGAATTCCCTAAGGAAAGGATTTTGATCTCTGTCAGATGGGGTGTGGTGAAGCTCACTTCATTTCCATAGACAAGACCGTTATCCGTCACCACAAAGGAACGGACATAATAGGTGGTGTCTTGGGTCAGCTCAACAATCGTATGGCTCAGGCTGTCAGCAACGGGATCGCCCACCATGGAATTGTCGTCGACGTCAGGATTCGGCTCCGTGCTCCAACACACGCCACGGGCGAAGACATGGTTGCCCTCATCCATGGTCACGGTGCTACCCAACGTGACACTTGATGGTGTGATTTTGGAAGGATCAAAAGTGGTTATCGTCACTTCCGAAACGGGCTGTTGCAATTGGAATGTGAATGTCACAGGCTCAGTCCTGTTCGAATAATACATATAACCCCATCCTGGGAAAAACTGCTCGATGGTACCATACCATCCGCCTTCATTGTATTCGGCATAATCATTTTGATCCGCTATGATGTCGCCTTCCATTGGGGTGAATGTTCCCATCGCTTCGGCAAAGCCCAACGTATCGGCTCGCGGATAGCTGATCCAGTTCCATTCCTGATGCAATGTGATGGTGATTTCCTGAGCCATAAAACACGGGGTTGCTGCCAGCATCGCGGCAATGCAAATCAAGGTAAGCAATGCTTTTTTCATGGTCTATCCTAGGTTAGTTCATATCGGTGAAAGCAAAGATACAAATTCTTTTGTAAATATTCCTTCTTTTCTTACCTTTGCCAAAAATTTTGATCCAATGGATAAAAGCGATTGTTGTTACCAGTCCTATCTGGCCATCCTGAAAGAAGAACTCGTGCCCGCCATGGGCTGTACCGAACCCATCTGTCTGGCATACGCCGCCGCCAAGGCACGCGAAGTGCTGGGCACCATGCCCAAACGGGTGGAGATCCAAGCCAGCGGCAACATCATCAAGAACGTGAAGAGCGTCATCGTGCCCAACACCAAGGGCATGAAAGGCCTGAAGGCCTCCGTGGCGGCTGGCATCGTGGCTGGCAACCCCGAGAAAGCCCTGGAGGTCATCGCCGAGGTGACGCCTGAACAAAAGAAAGAGATATCCAAGTTCCTCGACGACACCCTGATGACCATCGTGCCGTTGAACATCATCGCCCAACTCGACGTGACCGTCACCCTGTACCATGACGAACACTCAGCGAGCGTGCGCATCGCCGGTCACCACACCAACATCGTGAAGATCGAGAAGGACGATAAGGTGCTGTTCGACTCGGGTTACGAGGCCGATGCCAACGCCAAGCTCACCGACCGCAGATGCCTCAACATGCAGAAGATCTTCGACTTCGCCAACACCGTCGACCTCGAGGACCTCAAGCCCATCATCTGCCCTCAGATCGAATGTAACAAAGCCATCGCCATGGAAGGCCTCAAGAACAACTGGGGCGCCAACATCGGCAGCACCATCCTGAGCTTCGGCAACGACATCCGCAACCGTGCCAGGGCTTGGGCCGCGGCAGGCAGCGACGCCCGCATGAGCGGCTGCGAGATGCCCGTGATCATCAACTCAGGCAGCGGCAACCAAGGCATGACGGTCAGTTTGCCCATCTTGGCATACGCCGAAGAATATGGCATTGGCGAAGAACGCACCATCCGAGCCATCGCTTTATCCAATTTAGTGGCCATCCACCAGAAGACCGGAATTGGCCGCCTCTCCGCCTACTGTGGCGCTGTGAGCGCCGGCTGCGCTTCGGCCTGCGGCATCGCCTTCCTCTTGGGTGAGCCGTTGAGCATCATCGAACATACCCTTGAGAACGCCCTCGGCATGGCTGCCGGCATTGTGTGTGACGGCGCGAAGCCTTCGTGCGCGGGCAAGATCGCCTTGGCCATTGAGGCTGGCATCCTCGGCTACGAGATGAGCAAGCAAGGCGACAACCTCCTGGGTGGTGACGGCATCATCGGCAAGGACGTGGAAGAGACCATCGACCACATCGGCTGCCTCGGCCGTCTCGGCATGAAAGAGACCGACGTGGAAATCCTCAAAATCATGGTGGAATAAAACCGTCTGACATGTTTCAAAGACTCATCCGATTCTGCGTCAAGCTCGTTCAGAAATACCTGCCCGAGCCTTTCATCTTCGCAGTGATACTTACCTTAGTGGCCATCGCCATCGCCATTCCAGTTTGCCATCAAACGCCCCTGGAAGTCATTGAGCATTGGGGCAACGGTGTCTGGTCGCTGCTGGCTTTCGCCATGCAGATGGCCCTGGTGTTGGTCAGCGGCTCTGCTTTGGCTGCGGCACCTTCCATCAAGAAAGGCATTAGCGCCTTGGCATCGAAACCCAAGACACCCGCAGGTGCCATCGCTTTGGTGACGGTCATCTCCGCCATCGCCTGCTGGGTCAACTGGGGCTTCGGCTTGATCGTGGGCGTTATCTTCGCCAAGGAGATCGCCCGCAAGATGCGCGGCGTCGATTACCGCCTGTTAATTGCCTCGGCTTACAGCGGATTCGTGGTGTGGCACGCCGGACTCTCCGGATCCATCCCATTGACCATGGCAACACCCGGTTCTGGATTGAAAGAGATCACCAAAGGTGCTTTGCAAAATCCAGTTCCCGTAAGCCAGACTATCTTGGCGCCACAAAACCTCCTTATGGTGTGCATCGTCATCATCGCCATCGTCGTGGTCAACTCATTGATGCATCCCAAGAAGGATCAGGTGATTGCCGTGGAACCTGCCTTGCTCTATGAGGAAGCGCCCGCTCCCCTGCCCAAAGCCAACACCCCAGCCGAGAAGATGGAGAATAGCCGTCTGCTGGCATGGATCATTGCTTTGCTCGGCTTGTCGTACCTGGTCATCCACCTGTTTGTCCGCAAAGGTGCCTTCGATCTGGGTTCCGTCATCATGCTCTTCCTGTTCACGGGCATCATCCTGCACGGCACGCCCCTCGCCTACGTGAAGGCTTTCGGCAAATCAGTGAGCGGCGCAGCGGGCATCGTATTGCAATTCCCCTTCTACGCGGGCATCATGGGCATCATCACGGGCGTGGGCGCCTCTGGCATCTGCCTGGGCACCGTCATCAGCAACGCCTGCGTGACCATCTCCACGCCGAAGACCTATCCCCTGTTCACCTTCCTGTGTGCGGCCATCCTGAACATGTTCGTCCCCTCCGGCGGTGGTCACTGGGCCATCCAAGCGCCCATCATGTTCACGGCAGGAGCGGCCTTGGGTGTCGATCCCGGCCTGACGGGCATGGCCATCTCTTGGGGTGACGCCTGGACCAACCTCATACAGCCCTTCTGGGCCCTTCCCGCCTTGGCTATCGCCAAACTCAACGCCAAGGACATCATGGGCTTCTGCATTATCGACTTGTTCGTCACCGGCCTCATCATCTGTTCAGGATTGCTGCTATGGGCATAAAAGGCGACGATCCCAATGCTTTGACCTTCGGTGAGCACCTCGAGGTGCTCCGTCGGATGCTGTTTCGCGTCCTGGCCGTGGTCATGGCGATCGCCATCGTAGCTTTCTGCTTCAAGGACTGGACTTTCCGGTTGCTCATGGCACCCAGCCAATGGGACTTTATCACCTACCGCTACATCGAGAAATTCCTGCATTGGTTGGGATCGAGCTTCACGTTCAACGAATACCACGTCAATCTGATCGCTACTGAGCTGTCGAGCCAGTTCATGACACACGTTACCGCCGCCATGTATCTAGGTCTCTTGGGCGCTTCGCCCTATATCCTTTGGGAGCTGTTCCGTTTTGTAACGCCGGCGCTGTACGAAAAAGAGCGGAAGTATTCCGTCCGTGTGGCCGTCATCGTCTATGTCCTGTTCATCATCGGCGTGCTGATGTCGTATTTCATCCTCTTCCCCATCTCGTTCCGCTTTTTGGGCACCTACAGTGTTTCCGACAAAGTGGAGAGCAACATCACGCTGCACTCCTACATCAGCACTTTCACCACCCTGACCTTGATCATGGGACTGGTGTTCCAGCTTCCCGTCATCGCTTATTTCCTTGGCAAAATCGGGGTTGTGAAGTCCGATTTCCTGAAGCGTTACCGCAAACACGCCCTGGTGGTCATCATGGTGGTGGCCGCCATCATCACGCCGCCTGATCTGATGACCTTGATCCTGGTCACCATACCGCTGTATTTGCTTTTTGAGGTGAGTATCGGGATTTTGAAAAGAATGGAACGGAAAAAAAAGACTGATTTTTACTCAATGATGATACGTTCCGTGGACTGATTGCCTTGTTGCCGGACAAGGACTGTATAGATGCCTTTGCGTAATCCCTGCGTAGGAATGGTCAATGCCTGATCGCCGCTGCTGATGGAATACACCAAACGACCCGTCATGTCGTATAGGCTGACCGTCGCATCGCATGGTTGATTCTCGCTGAAGCGGATATTGATCCGATCCTTGGCGGGATTCGGGAAGACCTCCATCCATGAGGTTTCGACGGCTTCATCAGCGTCCCAAGTGCCACAGGTGGCGTTGATCTGCTCATCCAAATAGGTGAATCTGGCATCCAGCCAAGCGTTCATATAATCGAGCTGGCTCGCATCCACGTTGAAATCAGGCCAAGCCTCATGCTCACGATCGTAGGCGCCATTTTCGACCAAAGCGTTGTATTGCGCTTGCACCAAGGCCATGATATGATCGCGATTCAACACTGTGGTTCTCAGGTCGTTGTAACGGGTTTTGGCCAAGGCCACAAAGCCAGTCGAGCGGCAATCGTCCATGAGTCTGTCGTAAAAGCCGTTGGACATCAGGCCGGTGGCATCAGCCATTTGCTGACCGTCCGTATCCAAGCCTAGGATGGCATCCAAGTCCCAAGGCAGGTACAAAAATTCGCTCGATTTCTTGTATCTTGCGACAAACAGATTGCGTCCCATGTTGTCCATGGCCTTCAACACGTTGATAAACAGGAAATAATCAATGGCATTGTTCACGTCGAACATCAAGCCGTACTGCGAATAGAAGGCATTGTCGGGGGCGTTCATCACGAAATTGGTCAGATTGTACAAGGCAGTCCAATCGATGACGGTGTCGCTCTCGTTGGGATAGACCCACTCGTAGTTGTCCCAGGTATCGGAGGTGTTGTCGAAATCGGGAAGGCTCTCGAAAGTCGGGGCGCCGTTGCCGTTTCCTTTGAACAGCAAGCCACGGAGCTCGCCATTGTATTTCTTCAGTTGGAGCTGCTTGCGGTCCATGCGCTCGGTCAAGGCATAAACGCCCAGATAGGTGCCATTGACATACACGTCGACATATTCCATGCGGATGCCCGGCAAGGCATCAGGCTGGTTCTCGAGATACGGCAGCTGATACATCTCCATCCAAAGCTCGTTGGCCACCTTGTCGCGGAGACGCAAGGGCTGAGACCACATAGCCTCCAAGTTCCAGTCGTCGTCGCTGCGCATGCCGAGGAAGGTGGTGTCGGCCATCGCAGTGCCTGTCTCATCCGCCCAAAGCTCCACACGATACGACTTCTTGTCGTATTGCTGCGATGAAGTGCCACGGATCTTGAATCCGGCATGCATCACGATCACGGTGCCGTTATGGTCGTCAACCTGGATGGTGCCATGCACGGCGGGCGTATTCACAATAGGCCCGTCGGTGATGATGGTTACGGTGGGCATGGCATTGTTTTGGGCAAACATGCACCCTATCAATCCAATCAATAACAAACTTAAAAAAACTCTTCTCATCATTCTTACTTCTTTCTTCTGTCTTCTGACTTCTAAAATATCATTCATCGATACGGATCACCTCCAGAATGCCCTCGATGGCGCGGATACGATCCATAAGTAATTCAAGAGATTCAATATCAGCTATTTGCAACACCATTTTTCCTTCAAAATAGCCTTCCTTGTCGGCGTTGAACGACACGTTCTTCATGTCCACCTGCATATCCTCAGAGACCACTTTCGTGATCTTGCCGAGAAGGCCATGCATGTTGTTGCCGTAAATCCTAATCGTGGCCTGCGACACGCCGTTCTCGATGCCGTTCCATCGCACCTTGATGATGCGGTAGCCGTAACGATCCTGCAAGCTCTTGGCGTTGGGGCAGTTCACCCTGTGAATGGTGATGTTGCCCTCGTTGGTCACAAAGCCGAAGACCTTGTCGCCAGGGATGGGGTTGCAGCATTTGGCCAGCTTGTACTTCACGTTCTTGATGTCCTCGCCGATAGAGAGGCTCTCGCCATTGTCTTGAATATCTTCCTTTTTGGCTTCGCTCTGCTCCACCAAAGGATGTTCCTCCCTTTCGGCCTTGGTTGATTGTTGCGCCTCAAGGAAATGCTTGACATTGGCCAAGTCGATCTTCTCCGTGGCTATCCGATGGTACAGTTGCAAGGAGTTCTCCACCTTGAACTCTTTCACCAACTGCTCGACTACATCCTCGGTCACAGGTAGTTTCCAGTTCTTCAACCTTCTGAAAAGCAATCCCTTGCCCAATTCCGACTCCTTCAGTTCCTCCTCTTTTAGGAAGCGGCGTATCTTGTTCCTGGCCTTCTCAGTATTCACCCAGTTGAGCCAATCGGCATTGGGCGACTGCTTCTTATTGGTGATGACCTCCACTTTGTCGCCATTGGTAAGCACATGGCGGATGGGCACCACTTTGCCATTGATCTTGGCGCCATTGCAGGTCTCGCCCACTTTGGTATGGATCTCGTAAGCGAAATCTAGCACCGTGGAGCCTTGCGGCAGCTGCTTCAGGTCGCCTTCAGGCGTGAAGATGAAGATTTTGTCAGACTTATAATTCTTCTTATAGGAGTTCTCTAGCGACACCAATTCAGGGTTTTCAAGCACCTGCCTAACCCCGACCAGCCAATCCTCCGAACTCTGCTTGTCACCTTTATAAAGATAGTGGGCCGCTTGTCCCATCTCAGCAATCTCGTCCATCCGCGTTGTTCGGATCTGAACCTCGAAAAACACCTTTTCATCGAATTTCACGGTGGCATGAAGCGACTCATAGCCAGAGGCTTTGGGAACGGTTATCCAGTCGCGCATGCGTTCAGGCACGGGTTCATAGAGGTTGGTGATGTCGGCATAAACGCACCAACAGTAGCCAATTTCATCCTTTGGAGCACAGTCGATGATCACACGGGCGGCCAACAGGTCGTAAACCTTCTCGAAAGGCACGTTTTGGGCTTTCATCTTGGCATAGATGGAAGGGATGGACTTGACACGCCATTTAATCAAATAGGTGAACTTGTATTTCCCGTTTTTGATCTCCGAATCCAAGCGGTTTCGAATCGGGGCCAGGAAACGCTCCGCGATATGTCTACGGCTTTCCTCGGTGGCTTCGATTTTCGACTTGATCTCCTGAAACACCTCAGGGTTCTCGAACAGCATCAGCTTTTCCTCGAGTTCCGCCTTGATCTTGTAAAGACCAAGACGATGCACTATCGGGATGTAGATGTATTTGATTTCGTGGAAATACTTACCAAGGCGGTCGGCATCCACATCCTGCTGATTGCGAACGTCGTACACGCGGTGGGCCACTTTCAGCAACACCGTACGCATATCCTCGACAAGCGAGAGGAAGAGGTCGCGGAAATTGTCGGAGTTGTAGGCCACTCGCTCGGTATGAAGCGCCGAAATTTTGTCGAAACCTCTCAAAACAGTGGCAATTCGCTTGCCGAAGCGTTCCTCCAGGTAGGCCATGTCGACATTTTCCTTATAGGTGATGCCATGCAGAAACGCCGCCACCACCGACATATAGCCCAGACCGACCTCCAACACAGCGATGCGAGCCAAGTCGATCAGATGGAAAAGATAGGGCTTTCCCGAGATCATATACTTGCCATCATACTTCTCCAAGCAAAACTGATAGGCGTCCTCGACAACCTTAAGTTTCTGAGGATCAAATACATTGGGCCGGATGTCAACCAACATCGACTCATACGCCCTCTGTATGGATTCACGTTCTTCTTTTGTGTAGGGCATACGCTTGACTATTGGATGCTGACATAAAGCTGATGGTTCAGCATGGCGTTGTAATAGGGTTTCAACTCCTCGAAGGTGCCGTGCTTGATGGCGCACTTCCCTTTGTAATGGGTGATCCAGGCGCATGTCTCAGCCTGTTCCTGGGTATGGTCGCAGACCTCAATCAAGGTCTTGATTACGTATTCGAATGTATTGTGGTCGTCGTTGTGGAGCAACAGACTCTTCTCTTCTTCGATCAATTCTTCCGTCATCACATCGACGGCTTCCTGTTCCTTGTTCATTTCAATAAATCCTAATCCGTGGTAAAGATACAACTATTTTTTCTATTTTTGCCATTCAAAACAAAATAAATGCAGAACCGCTTCATCAAGAATATCATTTTCCTGCTCTTTTTGAACCTGTTGGTGAAGCCTTTCTGGTATTTTGGCATCGACCTTGAGGTTCAGAACAGGCTTGGCGACGCGCTATACGGCCAGTACCTCTCCATCTTCAACTTTTCGTACCTTTTCTACATCCTGCTCGACCTGGGCATCACCAACTTCAACAGCCGCAACATCGCGAGCGACAACAAGATGCTGTCCAAACACTTCGCCGGACTGGCTGAGATCAAGCTGTTGCTTGGCGTGTGCTATGCCATCGTGATCTTTGCGATCGGCTATCTCAACGGCTTCCGCGAAGGCTATCAGCTGAAGATGCTGTTTTGGTGCGGCTTGAACCAGATCCTGCTTTCATTCGTCCTATTTTTGCGATCGAACATGCAGGGGCTCTTGCTTTTCAAGGCCGACAGTTTCCTCTCCATCTTCGACCGTGTGCTCGCCATTCTCCTGATGGCGCTCGTCCTTTGGTCGGGATGGTTTTCGCTGGGACATTTCAATGTGGTCTGGTTCCTTCAAGTGCAGACAATCGCCTACCTCAGCACCATCGCCTTGGCGTTGTTTCTCGTGCTCAAGCATACCGACCATCTCAGCTTCAGGATCAACTTCAAGTTTTTCAAAGAGATCCTTGTCCAGAGCCTGCCTTTCGCCCTGTTGGTCCTTTTGATGAGCATTTACAGCCGCATTGAGCCCTTCCTGCTGGAGCGGCTTCTCGATGACCAAGGCGTGCAAGCCGGCATCTATGGCCGAGCCTACCGCCTGTTCGACGCGGGCAACAACATCTCCAACCTGTTTGCCGTCATGCTTCTGCCGATGTTTACGGCCTCGTTGAAAAACAAGACAGAGCTCGGCAACCTAGTCAGGACCTCATTCAACGTGATGGTGGCGATGACGGGCATCATCATGATCATGTGTGTGTTCTACAGCCAGGAGATCATGCAGCTGGTGACCCGCGCGGCAGAGGGTGAGACCGAAGCCGAATACCTCCTGCGCGTAGGCCAATACGCCAAGGTGTTCCCCATCCTGATGGGCAGCTTCTTCTGCCTTTCCACGACCTACGTTTTCGGCACGTTGCTCACCGCAAACGGCAGCCTCAGGCAACTCAATCTGGTGGCGGCTATCGGTGTGATTTTCAACATCCTGCTCAACCTTATCGTCATCCCTCGCTTCAAATCCGTCGGCGCCGCCTGCACCAGCCTTTGCGTGCAGTTCCTCACCGCGTTTGCCCAATACTTGCTGTCAGAGAAGATTTTCAAACTGAGACTCGGCGCCGGCTATTGGCTGCACCTGCTGCTGTTCCTCGGAAGCGTCGCCCTATGTTCGTGGCTTTCGAAGCTTTTGCATTGGGACTGGATGGTGTCGTTCGCCGCTTGCTTCTTCGTCAACATAGGCCTGATTTTCGCCACCAAGCTTTTGCGCCTGAAAGAGATCGTCGCGCTTGTCATTCCCGCCGAAAAAAAATAGCCGAAAACCATTTTTTGCTTGCCATTTCAATGAATTGTCGTATCTTTGTCGTTTCATTCAAGAATTGCATTTTTTTATGGACGATAAACAAAAGGACTCATTCAATTCTGAATACCTTTTTAAGCTGTTGCTGAAATACAGAAAGAGCGTCTTGATTATTTTGATTGCAGCCGCCCTATTAGCCTTTCTTTTTAGTTCCCCGTTGTTCATCACGCCACTTTACCGATCATCGGTCATCCTCTATCCCACCTCAAGCAATTCCATCTCAAAGGTGTTGATCAGCACCACATACCAATCGAACAAGGACATCTTGGAATTCGGAGAGAACGAACAGACTGAGCAGATGCTTCAGGTGCTCAACTCCAACCGTGTCCGCGACAAGGTCATTGAGCGTTTCAACCTCATGGAGCATTATGGCATCAGTCCGACAGAGAAATATCCTTACACCAGACTCAATGCATTATATGACAGCCGGATCAAGTTCCGCAAGACGGAATACAACGCTGTGAAAATCACAGTTTTGGATTCCGACCCAGCACTGGCTGCCCAGATGGCCAATGAGATCGCCGACCTGTTCGACACCACCATGAACAACATGCAGAAGGAAGTCGCCGTCAAGGCTTTCCAGTTGGTGGAAAACGAATATTTCAGTCTTTGCGCCGAAATGGCCGCATTGGAAGACTCCCTCAATACACTTCGTTCCCTAGGCGTTTTCGACTACGAATCGCAGGTGGAGATGCTTACCCAGCAGCTCGCCGTTGAATTGGGCCGAAGCAACACCCAAGGCGTAAAGAACCTCCAAGGCCAGCTCGACATTTTGGCGAAATACGGCGGTGCCTACTACGCCATCAGCGAAAAACTCGACCACGATCGCCTTCAGCTTTCGCTCATCAAGACCAAGTACGAGGAAGCCAAGGTGGATGCCACCCAGATCCTTCCCCACAAGTTTTTGGTTACCTCGGCGATCCAAGCGGAATACAAGGCCTATCCCAACAGGTGGCTCATCGTGATCGTCACCGTCATCTCGACCTTCCTTCTCACGGTCCTAATTTTGGAATTAATTGATAAGAAATAAAAACACAATAACTTATGGATAACAATTACAACAACCTCTCTCTTCTTCAGCTGATTTTCAAACGGAAGTGGCATATCCTTATCATCACGGCCATTGCTGCCTGTTGTGGCGCTATCTTCTCAAGCTCGACGTTCATCACGCCGCTCTACAGGTCCGAGGCCATCGCCTATCCTGCCAACATCGCTCCCTATTCCGAGGAAAGCGAGACTGAGCAGATGCTTCAGATCATCAACTCTCAGTCAATCGTCGATTCCATCATTGAGAAGTATGACCTTTGGACCCATTACGGCATTGACCGTAACTACGAATATGCCAAATCCTACATGATGTACCTGTATCATGAGAGGATCAAGATCTCCAAGACCCCATACGATGCCGTCTCCATCGTGGTCAACGACATGGATCCGGTAACTGCATGCAACATTGCAAAGGACATTCTGTATTTCTTCGACAAAAAAATCAACACACTCCACCGAATCAAGACGGCCGAGGTTCTGAACATGTATGCGAAACAGCTTGAGTTCAAGCAACAGGACATTGACAACTGGAAGCAACAGTTGGTTGAGTTGGGTTCCAACTACGGCATCGCCAACTACCAGCAACAAAGCCGTGAGGTTACCAGGGCTTATCTCGCCGGTTCACCCAAAGCCACCGAACTGATGCACAACTTGGAGAAATACGGTCCCGACCAAGTTGATCTTGAAAACAAGATCATTGCCGAGACCAGATCCTATACCGAGATCAAGGAAGTTTATGAACAAAACCAAAGGTTTTTCCTTGGGAACCTCTCCTATTCCAACATCATCACCGAGCCCTATCCTGCCGACAAGAAAGCCTATCCTGTCAGATGGGTCATTGTGGTAATCTCGGGTCTTGGAGCCATGCTGATCTCCATCCTTACGATTTTCATCATTGAAAACAGAAAAAGATTCATTTCGACTGATAAATGAGCAACAAGGCTAAGATAGGATGGCTCTACCTCATTGCGGCGCTTTTTGTCGCAATATCCTTGTATTTTGTTGTCAAACGCAACAACTACATGTTCTTTGCCACGCCTGTCGTAGTGGGCATTCTGCTCCTTTACATCTTCTCGCTCGACAAGGCTATGATGCTCGTCAGCTTCGTCGTGCCGCTTTCGCTTCTTTTCGAAAGATATAGCGGGCTAACCGTGTCACTTCCGGCCGAACCGCTGTTGGCCGGTGTGCTCGTGCTGTTTATAGCCAAACTGCTTTACGACGGACAATATGACCGAAACATCGCCAGGCACCCTGTGTCCGTAATCATCTATTGCATGTTCATCTGGATGGCTGTCACCGCCATCACCAGTGAGCTGCCGTTGGTCTCCATCAAATTCATCGCCTCCAGGCTTTGGTTCATCGTGCCGTCATTCTTCTTCTGCGCGTTGCTTTTCAAGAAGCCCAAGTACATCGACTGGTTCATCTGGCTTTACATGGCAAGCCTCTGCATCGTGGTGGTCTATACCATCATCAACCACTCCCAGCATGGATTTGACAACCACTCCGCCCACTGGGTCATGACGCCGTTCTACAACGACCACACCGCCTACGGAGCCGCATTGGCCATTTACCTGATTTACGCCATCACCTACGCGCTCATTCCTGGAATAAAGGCCAAACGAAAGATCCTGATTCTGGCTGTCATCATCCTCCTCAGCGTCGCCATGATCCTGTCCAGCTGCCGTGCCGCCTGGGTCAGCCTCGCCGCTGCCTTGGTCATGCTCGCTTGCGTGTTGCTGAAGATCAAATTCAGATGGGTTTTCGGCATTTTCGTCATCCTCGTGGGTCTTTTCTTTACCTTCCAACATCAGATCATCGACGCGCTTGAGCGCAACAACCAGGACGCCTCGGGCGATGTGGTCGAAAATATCCAATCCATCACAAACATCTCCACCGACACTTCCAACCTGGAACGCATCAACCGTTGGCAATCAGCCTTCCGTCTCTTTGCCCAACACCCGATGTTTGGCTGGGGTCCGGGAACCTATCAGTTTGTGTACGCCCCCTATCAGAGGTCAAAGGAAAAGACCGACATCAGCACCAACGTCGGCGACGCCGGCAATGCCCACAGCGAGTATTTCGGACCTTTGGCCGAACAGGGATTCATCGGGGTCATGCTGGTGTTGGCATTTGTCATCGCGGTGATTTATACTGGCTTGAATGCCTATAAAAAGGCAAAAAACAAAAAAGCCAAGGTGTTGGTTCTTGGATCCACCCTGGCTTTCTTCAGTTATTTTGTTCACGGTTTCCTGAACAACTTCCTCGACACCGACAAGCTAGCCGTTCCGGTTTGGAGCTGCGCCGCGCTCATCGTGGTCATTGATCTGTATTACGCAAATCAGGAGAAGTTCGAGGAAATCATTTGAAATCAACCAATTCAACTTCGAACATCAAATTTGAGTAAGGCTTGATCAACTCACCAGCCTGGCGTGCGCCGTAGGCGAGGTTCGAAGGAATGTAGAGCACGCCCTTCTCACCTTTGCTCATCAAGGCAATACCTTCGTCCCAACCGGGAATCACCTGACCAACGCCAAGTTCGAATTCAATCGGTTCGCCACGTTCTACTGAGGAATCAAATACAGTGCCGTCAAGCAACTTGCCGGTATAATGAACCTTCACATGCTGTTTGTAGCCAGGTTTCGGGCCTTTGCCGGGCTTCGTGCAAACATACACCAAACCGCTTTCCTGAGGTTCAGTGGTAATGCCATTGGCCGAAAGATAGGCTTGGAATACATCATTGGCCTGCTGCTGCAAGGCTGCAGCCTCATCCATCTTCTTCTGTTGGAAGGCTTCTTCCGTCATGGCGTCCTCCACCTTGACTTCCCAGCGCAGATAGGCCTCGGGAGTGACAAACTCAGGAAGGACAGGAGTGTGGAATTGCTTGCGGAACACCGAATCGGCATTGATCATGAACGACATGGAGTCACCCACATGCATCATCTTAAAGCCTTCGTAAAGGTCACCTTGGAAGATGGATTCATGAATGAGGTCGTAAGCGGGCTCAGGAAGGTTATCGGTTGTGAAAAGTAACGAGTCGTTGATGTAATAGGCCAGTTTCACCCTGACGACATCGTTCATTTCCAAAGCTTTGCCAGTACCCTTGACAATTTCCTTGTAATACAATCCGGTTCCTGTGGGTTTGTAACCCGGGAACGGAGACTTCTGACCGCAGGAGATCACCGTTGCGGACAGCAGGAGGCTCATCGCCGCCAAATAAATGCTTCTTTTCATTAGTAATTGATTTAAGTTATTGTGAATAAATGAATTAAATTTCAACTTTGATGATTTTGATGGTGTAGATCAAGGTGGATCGGGGTGGAATGTCCTTTTGATCGCCCAGCAAACCGTAAGCCAAATGCGAGGGCACGATCACCTTGGCCACGTCGCCTAAGTGCAAATGCCTCAACGCTTCATCCAAGCCGGATACCACATCGCCACAACCTACCACAGCCTTCATAACACCATCATTTTCAGATGAATAAATAATATCGCCCGTGATATCGTTCAACACGTACTCCATGGTAACCGTTTGACCAGGCTTAATCTGTTCTCCTGAACCCGCCTGCAAGATCTGATAACGCATGCCCGTGCCCGTGGACACCATGTCCAACTGATGACGGGCAATGTAATTTTGGATGTCCTCCTCCTCGTCGTTCACCAGATACCGGTTGGCTTTTTCAAGACTCTCTTTGATCTGTGTATCAGAAACTTGCTGTTTTTCCTTCGGCTTTTCGGCACAGGACTGAAGCAGTATGCCTACCGCCAAAACCACGATCATCCAAACGCTTTTCATCTTCGTCAGCCGATTTGATTTAGCTTCTCCTTATACTCGGGAAGCACCTGATGCAACAGCTCCAAAGCCTTCTCCAGGCTGCAGGTGAGCGTGCCGCCCGCCGCATTGGTATGACCACCGCCATTGAAGTACTTGTTGGCCAACTCGTGGACCGAGAAATTCCCTTTCGAGCGAAACGAGAGCCTGATAATTCCCTGACGCTCCGTCACCAACACCGACATTCTGATCTTCTTCATGTTCAAAGGGAAATTTACAACACCCTCAGTATCACCAACTTGATAATTAAACTGTGCTAACTCCTCCTTGCTCAAAGCGATGATTGCCGTGGCATATTCGTCCAACACTTCCATCTTGTTGCTAATGGAATAGCCCAGCAAGCGCAGCCTTCCTTCGGAGAAGGTATCATATACAAGTTGATGTATCTGATTGTACGATATCGACTTATCGATCAATTTGGCACAAATGGCGAGCGTTTCGGAATGATAGATGGAATGGGAAAACGATCCCGTATCGGTCATGATACCCACCAAAAGGTTGGTGGCGATGGATTCATCCAGATATTGCTCCCCATAATGCATGACCACCTCAGCCACCAGTTCCGAGGTACTTGAGACGTTTGTCTCAGACAAGGCACAGAAGAATTGGCTCAGGTCAGTATCACGATGATGATCGATAAGTATCTTTTTGGTATTCAGCTTATTAAGAGTTTCTTGAATCAATCCGGAACGAGAGCTATGGTTAAAATCCAAGATCACCAGAACGTCAGCGACATTCAGGATCTGGTCACAGGTCTCAGAAGCTTTATCATAGATATGGATATTGCAAGCGCCTGGCATCCAAGCTAAAAAATCTGGAAAGTCGTTGGAAACCATTACTTCTGCTTCGTGTCCGAATTTTTTGAGAAACTGTGCAAATGCCAGCGATGATCCGATGGCATCGCCGTCAGGGTTGACGTGCGACACAACTGCGAATCGCTTAGGAGACTGAATCACAGTATCTAACGCTTCAAAAAACTGTTCTCTTTGCATTTTGGCCAAAATAATTTGCAAAGGTAAGCATTATTCTTGATAAGGCGACACCTTATTTAAATAAAAGAGCCAAATGCTATCTTGGTGAATAGGTTTCAAAGGTCCCATCCTCGTAAAGAATGAGCATCGATTTCACACCGGCGTCTTTCACGGGATCGTTTGGCATTTCGGTTGGATCCGTGAGAACTCCATTCTCGGTATCGGCATCAAAGTCGAAAGGCAGCAAATCCGATTCAGCGGGGGACACATTCGGGGTAATTGGTGAGGGTTCTTTGAAAGGCTCAGAGGTGGTCATGGGGCCCGTTCCAAAAATAATCCAGTCCAAATTATACTCAGGAAACGTCTCCTTGATCTTCTTGACGAACTCAAGGCTCGGCTTGTTTCGGCCAGCCAAAATATGCGAAACGCCGGAAGGTTGTACCCCCAACAAAGTAGCAAAATCCGTTGCCTTTAGGTTTTTCGCTTTCATGATATGAGCAATCCTGTCTTTCATAATGTCCCGATTTTTTTCGATTCTACATCGTTTGATCGTTACAAAAGTAAAAATTATTTCTTTACAAAATCCAAGAAATTCAATTTTATTTTTGTAAATTATTTATTATTTCTTAATTCATTGAAGTTTTACATGATTTTATATTATTTATTTATTTTATTTTCAATATTTTATTTATCATTAATAAATAATCACAAAAATATTCAAAATCACACCTAATCATTCATATTTTTCTTTAGATATTTATTTATAAAATACTGATATTTTGATATTTATATTTAATTCTATGACTTTTTATTGATTTTTTATTTCAATACTGAATATTACATTTGTATTTGTATATTTTACTATTGTAATTTATTACTTAATTTCTTGATTTTTATTCGTTTAAATTATTTGTGTTTATTTTTGTAAATTCAATGTTTTAACAGTATTAATTTTGTAACAACCTCATATTTTCAACGATTTCACGTTTGGTTGAGGTATGACAAGGTCGAAAAACAGGGTTGTTCAGCGGGCTTAAAAACGGCCTTAATTCGACTCCCCTATTTTTTCCGATTCGGACAAATTTGTAATTTTGCAGCGTGATGAAAAACCCGGATAAGCACATACAAAATTTGATCGCAGAGGGCGAGCATCAGCAATTGGATTTCAAATTTGAGATTTCCGACAGTCGGAGGATTGCGCGTTCGCTGGCAGCCTTTGCCAACACCGATGGCGGTCGGCTTCTGGTCGGTGTGAAGGACAACGGTGCCATTGCCGGGGTCAGAAGCGACGAAGAGATCCACATGATCCAGGCCGCCGCTGAGATGTATTGCCAGCCCAAAGTCATTTATTCCACCGAGGAATGGGAGATCAATGGAAAGACGGTGCTCGAGGTCATCATCCCAAAAGACGAGCACGACAAGCACAAAGCGCCTGACAATCAGGGCGAATACAAGGTATTTGTCAGGGTCAAGGACGAGAATCTGGTGGCTGATCCCATCCTGCTGAAGGTTTGGAAATACCAGAAAAACAAAAAGTTCACCAAGATTTCGTTCACCGAGCCTGAGATGGCCCTGCTGCATTACCTTTCAGAGCACTCCTCCATCACGCTTCAGGAGTTTTTGGAGCTTACACCTATTATTAATAGAAAACGCGCTGAGAACATCCTGATCAATTTCATACTGATTGGCACCATCAAGATGCATTTGACGAGTCAAGGCACCTTTTTTCAATTGAATGACGAAAATCTTTGAAAAAATAATTCCTTGATCTTCAATCCATTATAATTTTTTTGAAAAAAAATTGAAAAAAACGCTTGCGGAGAAAAATATTTGCTGTATTTTTGCCGTCCCAAACAACGAGGGAAGCACAGTGAAGCAGAAACTTTGGGAAGTTCTTTGAAAGCTTGAGGCCAGCATAAGTCCGAGACGGGGAGCCGGGAGGCTCGAACCGTTTCGAGAGTAAGGAACAGCAAAGAATCATAGCGGAGCCCTAAAACAGGAAAAAGAAAAAGTAAAACAATAATACAATGAAGAGTTTGATCCTGGCTCAGGATGAACGCTAGCGGCAGGCCTAATACCTGCAAGTCGGACGGGAACCACCCTTCGGGGTGGTGAGAGTGGCGCACGGGTGCGTAACGCGTATGCAACCAACCCCGCACTGGGGGACAGCCGGTGGAAACGCCGGGTAATACCCCATGCCGACATTCCGGGGCATCCCGGGTTGTCGAAAGCAGCGATGCGGTGCGGGACGGGCATGCGTCCCATTAGCTAGTAGGCGGGGCGACGGCCCACCTAGGCGACGATGGGTAGGGGATCTGACAGGACGGT
>JAGCPG010000012.1 GCA_017645245.1 Bacteroidales bacterium | reverse complement strand
GATGCGGTCGCCATGCTCGATGGCCATGCGATGCGTCATGAAGCCGCCCATCGAGAAGCCTGTAAAGAAGACGCTGTCCTGATTGACAGGATATTGCACCGACAGCGAATCGAGCAATGCCATCAAGAAACCTGAATCGTCAGTGGTGCTATAATTCAGATAGGCATTCCACATGGTTCCGTAGCCCTCATTCAGAGCCTGCGGAATCACCATCATCCAACCGAAATTGTCAGCGATCTGTTGGAAATGGAACTCATTGTCCAAACGAGTGATGTTGTCGCCCAAGCCATGCAGGAAATACATGACAGGCATTGTCTCATCATGTTCCGCTGGTATCTTAACCAGATATTCCCTTTGGACGTTTTGCCATTCGAAGTGTTGGATTTGAGCTTGGCATGACACAGAGACAGCCAGCCATATAGTTGCGACCAGAAAAAGAGTTTTTCTCATAACCGAATTTTCGTTTTTATTGTTGCTTTATGTTTTTAAACCTTCTTTATAATAAAATGCAAATGTATGAAATATCTTTTTAGCTTTGCAGGCAAATCTCTCGAATCAAAACAAATAACCCATGGAACAAAGTTTTTGTCAGAGCTGCGGCATGCCGCTGGCCGATCAAGTACTCGGCACGAATGCCGATGGAAGCAAGAATGAAGAATATTGCATGTATTGCTACAAGGACGGTAAATTCCTGCAAGACTGCACGATGGATGAGATGATTGTGCATTGCGCCCAGTTTGTGGATGAAGTCAACAAAGGACTTCCGATGCCTATCACCAAGGAAGAATACATAGGTCAGATGAAGATGTACTTTCCGCATCTGAAACGCTGGCGGGAATCCATGAAGGTTACGTCCGACGCAACACCTGAAAATCCCGCTTTGGCACCTGTCAAGACGTTGATTGCACAAATGGCGGATACATTGCCTGTTACTATGATTTCATCGGTGGATGAAGAGGGTTATCCTTGCACCAAGGCGATGCTCTCGCCTCGTGTGCGTGAGGGTATCAAGGTGTTCTACTTTACCACCAACACATTCTCACTCCGAGTGGCGCACTACAAAGCCAATCCCAAGGCTTGCATCTATTTTAGCGACAACGAAGGCTTCAAAGGCATGATGCTGCGCGGCACGATGGAAGTATTGACCGATGCCAAGAGCAAGGAGATGATTTGGCGCGATGGCGACGAGCAGTATTATCCCGGTGGCGTGACCGACCCCAACTATTGTGTGCTGAAGTTTACTGCTACTGACGGCCGTTTCTATAGCGATTTCTATCCTCGCAGTTTCGTATTGTAAGGGAACTATCATCAGCCACGTCAGCATCAGCTATCACAGGTAACCCTCGAATGATAGCTATCTTTGCTGCAACATCAGATTCTTGAATTAAAACAATATGATTGTCACTTGGCTCAGGAAAAATTCGACGATTCATAATGTATTGATTTTTAATTTTTTACAAATTTTGCGGTCGAAAATTTCGACCGCAAAATCATCTATTTCACCCACAAAGATAAAACTAATATTTTATTTATCTACATTAATTAATATATTTTATTTTTACTATAGCGATATTAAACAGGAATCACTCCACCGGGTTGGGCGCGTAGGCCACGGCCAAAAACCGGAGCAGCGCTCGCCCAAAAGCCGAACTAAGTGGGCTGAGCCTCAGGACGGGGCGCGGAGCTTCAGCGGAGCGTTTGCCTTCGGCACGAAGGCACTCCCCGCCTTGAGGGTCACCCACTTAGAGAGGCTGTGCGGTAGGCCGATGTTTTTGGCCTAGATCTTTTGGTTCTTTTCCATCATGGGAAAAGAACAAATAAAACCGAGCATTCCGAAGGGATGCGACTTAAAAACAAACATGCTATTTAAAACCATTCTAAATTATAAAAACCATGCGAAATACTAACCTTCCCCGATACCTATTTCAAATTAAATCCGTAATTTCGTGGATTCAAAAAACAGAACAAACAATAACTCAAAAATTTAATCAATATGGCAAAATTCAGAGGAGCTATCGTTGTTGACACCGAGCGTTGCAAAGGCTGCGGCGTATGCATTACAGCCTGCCCGTGCGGCGTCATCGAACTGGCAAAAGAAGTTAACGGAAAAGGTTACAATTACGCCTTCATGGCAAACCCAGAGGCATGCATCGGTTGCGCCAGCTGCGGCATCACCTGCCCCGACGGCGTCATCAAGGTCTACAAAAAAGCCCTGTAATCAACCAATTGTCTAACAAATCAAAAAATCTTACATAATGGGAGAATTAAAACTGATGAAGGGTAACGAGGCATTGGCCGAAGCCGCCATCCGTTGCGGTGCCGATGCTTATTTCGGATATCCCATCACCCCCCAGTCAGAGGTGATTGAGTATCTGTCGGAACAGAACCCTTACGAACGTACCGGAATGGTCGTTCTTCAAGCTGAAAGTGAATTGGCTGCCATCAACATGGTGTACGCCGCCGGCGCTGCCGGAAAGCATGTGATGACCTCATCGTCCAGCCCAGGCGTGTGCCTGAAGCAGGAAGGTCTGGCTTACATCGCCGGCGCCGAGGTTCCTTGCGTCTTCGCTGACGTCGTCCGCGGCGGCCCGGGTCTGGGTACCATCCAACCCTCACAGGCCGACTATTTCCAAAACACCAAGGGTGGCGGCAACGGCGACTACCGTAACATCGTCCTCGCCCCCGCTTCCGTACAGGAAATGGCCGACTTCGTGCCGCTGGGCTTCGACCTCGCCTTCAAGTACAGAATGGCAGTGTGCATCCTCTCCGACGGTGCCATCGGCCAGATGATGGAAAAGGTCGTCCTGCCTGAGCAGAAGAAACGTCTTACCGAAGAAGAGATCAAAGCCAAGTATCCATGGGCTCTGACAGGCCGCAAGCGTGGCACACAACACCGTGTGATCACCTCGTTGGACCTCGACTCCGCCCGCATGGAAGAGCACAACCGCGCCCTGCAGCGCAAATACGACGAAGTGACCAAGAACGAAGTCCGTTACGAGATGATCGACTGCGACGATGCCGAATACGTGTTCGTAGCCTACGGCTCCAGCGCCCGTATCGCTCAGAAGTCAGTCCAACTCGGCCGCGAAGCTGGTCTGAAAGTCGGTCTGCTCCGTCCTATCACCCTGTGGCCTTATCCTACCAAGGCTATCCAAAGCCTCATCGACAAGGGCGTCAAGGGATTCCTCTCAGTTGAGCTGAGCTGCGGTCAGATGATCGAAGACGTGCTGCTGGCTTGCAACGGCCGCGTAAAGGCTGAGCATTTTGGCCGCGTCGGTGGTATCATCCACACCCCGGAAGAAGTTCTCGAAGCTATGAAGAAACAAATTATAGGAGAATAAGACAATGGCAGAAATCACATTACAAGATATCATCCAGCCTGAAAACCTGGTCTATGAAAAATCAAAGCTGCTGACGGAAAAACCGTTCCACTACTGCCCTGGCTGCGGACACGGCACCGTCCACCGCATCATCGCCGAAGTGCTCGAGGAGCTCGGCGTTGACGACCGCACCATCGGCGTCTCCCCCGTGGGTTGCGCTGTTATGGCCTACGACTATTTCGACGTCGACTTCGTCGAGTCAGCCCACGGCCGTGCACCGGCGTGCGCCACTGGTATCAAGCGCGTATGGCCCGACAAGATCGTGTTCTCCTATCAAGGCGACGGCGACCTCGCCGCTATCGGCACTTGCGAGACCATCCACACCTGCAACCGTGGTGAGAACATCACCATGATCTTCGTCAACAACGGTATCTACGGTATGACTGGCGGCCAGATGGCTCCTACCACCTTGGTCGGCATGAAGACTGCCACCACGCCTTACGGCCGTATGCCGCAGTGGCCTGACGGAACCCCGAACAACGGTTTCCCGCTCCAGATCACCCAACTGTTGGCCCAACTTCCTGGCACCCGCTACGTCACCCGCCAGGCTGTGTTCAGCCCCGCCGCCGTGCGTAACGCCAAGAAGGCCATCAAGAAGGCTTTCCAGAACCAGATCGAGAACAAGAACGGCGTGAACTTCGTCGAGATCGTGTCGAACTGCAACTCCAACTGGAAGATGAGCGCCGTTGACGCCAACAAGTGGTTGCAAGACAACATGCTGCCCGTCTATCCTTTGGGCGACCTGAAAGACAACTTCGAGCTGATTAAGAAATAACTAAAACCTACAAAGCAATGACAGAAGAAATTATTATAGCCGGTTTCGGCGGACAAGGTGTCTTGTCAATGGGTAAGATCCTTGCTTACAGTGGTATCATGCAGGACAAGGAAGTCAGCTGGATGCCCTCATACGGTCCCGAGATGCGTGGTGGTACGGCCAACGTGACCGTCATCGTGAGTGACGAGCGCGTGTGCTCCCCCATCCTCAACGCTTTCGACACCGCAGTTATCCTCAATCAGCAGTCACTCGACAAGTTCGAGGACAAAGTGAAACCCGGCGGCTACCTCCTTTATGATCCCAACGGCATCACCAAGAAGCCTACCCGCAAGGACATTCACATCTACACCATCGAGGGTGCTCAGCTTGCTTCCGACATGGGCAACAGCAAGGTGTTCAACATGATTATCTTGGGTGCTTTCCTGAAGCTCCGCCCCATCATCGACAACAAGAACGTCGAAGAGGGTTTGCGTCACAGCTTGCCGGAGCGCGCCCACAAGCTCATCCCGCTCAACATGCAGGCCGTCCAGGTCGGTATGGACAACGTGAAAGAAGCATAAAAAACTATTGGCTTTTTTTGAACGTAACGAGATTCGTTGCAGAAACCGCTCCTTCGGGGGCGGTTTTTTTATTCTTTCTGATAGACCATCTCCTTTGAGACCACCGAGGCGGCATAGAACCAGCCGACGGCGGAGCCGGAAGGCTGGATGTTGGTCGGCACATTGGTGGGCGGCCCCATCATTGGGTTGCTGCCCATGGACATCTTCACGCCGTAAAGAAACATCATGTAATCGTATGGAATGCTCAGCAAATCCAACTGAATCACCTTTCCGTTGTACAATTCGCTTTGGGTGATCATGCACACCGGAATCTCCATGTTGGTCTCCTGCATCTCAGGCCCGTTGAAATAATAACCGGCATAACCAGCCATGATGATGGTATTCGCGTTGAGCAAGGTGTCGTTTTGCGGCACGCCGTCTTCATAAACCTGAACCAGGTAAACGATATTTGGATCTGACAAGCTTTGGAAATACGGATAAAGCATGTAGATGGTATCCAACATCGGAACGCCCGGAATAATGGGATCGTTCTTCAAAACCATGGAATCGATGGCTTCCACGTTTTCCGCCATATAACTCTCGGCATACAAACGCTTGGATCCCTCGTTTTCGTCGGGTACGTCCACCAGCAGCATGTAAATGGTGTTCCTCTTGCCCGCCACGGAATCCGTCAGGTAATGCCCAGGTTGATCCATCTGCTCCAGGAAAGGAATGGTATCCACCCCGTCGGTAACAACGACCTTGGCGCCCGTGATCATCCTGATCTCATTGCTGTTATAGAAGTCGGCCGTATAGCTCAAAATCACCTCATGCCGCTTGTATTCATCGGTAAACGAACCTTCCACGCCAATCAAAGGATCGCCTTCCTCCAAGTCAATAACAACGTCCTCCCTGCATGAAAACAGCGTGACGAGCATCAGCAAAACGATGATTTTCAGTTTTTTCATGGCATTCAGAATTTGAATTGATAAGAGATGGAAGGCACCGCCGAGAACAGATACATCCTCTCTGTCTTGATGCCACCGCTGTCGTTCTGGGAGAAGGTGACCGCCCATGTGTTGTGATGGGCATAAACGTTATACACCGACACGTTCAGCTCACTGTCCCAGCGCTTCCAACGGCGGTCAGGAAGCTGCCAGGTGAGCGACACATCCATGCGATGATAGGCGGGATAGCGGCTCTCGTTGCGGCTACCGTTATAAATGGCGTAAGTGACATTACCCATGGAATATTGCCCGTAAGGATATGTCACCGGCTGACCCGTGTTGTAGATCCAGTTGGCCGCCACGTTCAGCCGCGGCGTTATCTCGTAATTGGCCACAATCACGAAGTTGTGCGGCCGGTCGTAAGGCGAGCGGTATTCCTTGCCGAAGTTGATTCCCTCGATGGTCCGGAAAGTCCGCGAATAGGTGTAGGAAATCCATCCCGTAAGCTTGCCCGTATTCTTTCTCACCAGAAACTCCAGACCGTAGGAACGGCCCTTGCCGAAACGCAACTCACCGTCAATCAACAGATTACCATACGTTGAAGCATTATCCTTGAAGTCGATCACATGATCCAAGTTCTTGTAATACAGCTCCACCGAAGTCTCAATGGCGTCATGGTTGAAATTCCTAAAATAGCCCACGGCAAACTGGTCGCAACGCTGTGCCTTCACGTTGGGACTGACGGGGAACCACACGTCGAACGGCAATCCACCCGTGGCCGCCGAAGCCACCTGAGCATACTGGAAGACTCGCGAATACGAGGCTTTTACCGATGACACTTCATCAATGCGGAACATGGCTGCCAGTCTTGGTTCCGGATGAATCTCCGTGTTGAAGATCTTGCCTTTCCCATAATGGATGGTATCTTTCACCTGATAGGCCTCGTCGAACACAAAGAAATCCTCCTCGCCGATGTTCTGGAAGCATGACAGCCTCATGCCGAAACGCATGGAAAATACAGGGCTGAACGCATAATCGTGTGTGAAATAAAGCGCATGTTCCAGTCCTTTTCGGCTCACCGAGGTGGTTTTGTCGACGCCCAGATACTGCGCCAGGGCGCCACCACGGTCTTCCAGCTCGCCTTGGTTGAACGAGAGGAAGCTGGTGGAGAGTCCCCACTTGGAGGTATGCTGGTCGTTCCAAAGCATGACGAAGTCGTAGTTCAGCTGACCGCTCTTCGAACCCGCACTCAGCGTGAAGTCGTAAGGATCCATCCAGATGTCGATGTCGTAGTTGAACTTCGAACCCAACAGGGTGAGGTTCGAAGTCAGGCGCTTGCCGAAAATGTGGTTCCAACGAAGGGTGGCGCTGGCGTTGCCGTAGCCAAGCCCCAACATGTCCTTCACCTTGAAGTAGTCCTGTCCATAATACATCGACAGGAAGAGTCGGTTGTTGTCGTTGATGCGCTGCGTCACCTTGGCGTTCAGGTCGTAAAAGTAGATATTGGAACCTTTGATATCCTCGCCCATGAAGGGGATCACGAGACCCGCGTAAGTGGTTCTGCCGCCCAGCAGGATGGAGGTCTGTTGGTTGAACAGCGGTGTCTCCAGCATCAAGCGGCTGGTCACCAGGCCCACGCCGCCTTTCCCGGAGAACTTTTTCGGCATGTCGTCCTTGATCTGCACATCGAGCACCGACGAAAGGCGTCCACCGTAGTTGGCTGGGATGTCGCCTTTATAGAGCTGGGCCTCCTTCACCACGTCGTTGTTGAACACCGAGAAGAAGCCCAGAAAATGCGAGGCATTATAAATAGGTGCGTCGTCGAGTAAGATCAAGTTTTGGTCGGTACCGCCACCACGCACGCTGAATCCCGACGAGCCTTCCGAGGCCGCTTGCACACCTGGCAGCAGCTGGATGGTCTTGATCACATCGACTTCGCCCATCAACGCGGGAATCTTCTTGATGGTGATCATGTCGAGGCGCTGCACGCTCATCGCCATCTCGCTGACATTGCGGTCGCTCTTCTGGCCGGTGATCTCCACCTCCGAAAGCTTGGTCAGCATAGGTTGCAGCTTCACGTTCAGCGTTTTGGGCTTTGACCCTGCCGTTACGTTGGAAGTGAATGTCTCGAAGCCCACGTAGGAGAACTGCAGCTGATGGCTCCCT
>JAGCPG010000052.1 GCA_017645245.1 Bacteroidales bacterium | reverse complement strand
TTCTATTCTTTTTTGAAGACGTTTCCCAAGAATCCAGTGCAGTTTACCCTTAGCCGGGTGCAGCAAGTCCAGTTCAACGCTTTCTTTGAGGCCACACAGCTTCGCTACGCTCGGTTCTTCGGTGATGACATCATTGCGTCTGTCCGCCGTCTTGGTCTTATTCTATTTAGGTTTGCGATGATTCTTTCGGTTTTGCGTCTCATTGATGAAAAGCCTTTTTCCTCTCAAAAGGTGCGGGAAGGGCTCGTGTGCGTGGATGCGGATTTCTCCACTGCTTTGGCAATGGTCAAAGTCCTGTTGGTTCATACAAGTTCTGTTTTTCAGGCTTTACCCCGAAAGCAGCCATCGTATAAAGCACTCAAAGGTAGCAAGCAGTTTGCCGATGCTTCGCGGTCAAAGTTCTTTGAGGCTTTGCCAGCTTCGTTCAATCGTTCGACTTATCTCGCTATCGCCCAATCTTATGGCATCTCTGACAAGACCGCTGAACGATACATTGCGGAGCTTTGCAAGTCGGGCCAGCTGGAGCATCCGGCCAACGGGCAATACAATAAATCTTCTTGATCATGGAAGCACTTATCCACATTGAAGCTTACACGGTGGCTGCTTACCGTGCCATCCGCCCCGCCATCGTGGCCACCAACATCGGCTACTTTGGCGTGAGTGGCCTGCTGATTTCGGCCAAGATCAAAACCAAGGATTATTCTTACCTTGTTGATGTCGTCAACCAAGCTGCTGAAGACGCTGGAGTTGAGCGCTCGGAATACAGCATTGTATTAATGGAGATGCATAAAGCATGAGTTTTAGAAATCAGTTTATTAAGGCCTCGGCATCGCTATCGATGTCCGGGGCTTTTTTGTTGAGGAGCAAGAGCAATTGTCGGGATTCGTTGAGAATAGGCTCTCGCTCTTCGAGAATTTTAGCCGTTTCCCGGATGCAATTTTGCACGGTTTCGTCGGAGGGATCACCGTCAAGGAGCTTGTCGATAGCGGCCACTCTCTTGTCGATGTCGGCAATTTGCGCGTTCAATTGTTTCAGGCGTTGGATTATCAGTTTCTTGTCCATGACTTGATGGTTTTCTTGTGGCAAATAAAGAAGGCGCAGACTATGCCGCAACCATTGTCAAAAGGCTCTGGTAAACCCTACAAGTATGGAAACGACCAGCCCACGCCTATGGCGCAGGCCTTATCGTTCGGTCTCCACTTGTTGAAATTTACCAGATTTCTTTGACTAGGAAACGCGAGCGTAAAGCCTTATCGTTATGTCTTATATGGGTACAAAAGTAAGACTTTTCTGTGAAAGGGAGAAATTTTGTGGTTTTTGGAGGGTTTTTGTGCGGGAAGGGTGTGAAAGTGAGCGGTTGTGAGCAGGTGGTGAGGTTGAGCGAGGGCGTGTCAACATGGTCGTTTGTTGTCGAAAAAATTATCATGAGTGGCCATAAAAATGGGATTTGGTTGACACATGGTTGACACGGGATGGGATATTAAGGGGAAGAAAAATCCCTAACTGATTGGGAATCAATTAGGGATATTTGGTTTGATTGTAGCCCCACTAGGACTCGAACCTAGATTTAAAGTTTAGGAAACTTCCGTTCTATCCCTTGAACTATAGGGCCAAAGCAATTTCGGCTGCAAAAATACGTTTTTTCCTTGATATGCAATCCCTATATCGAAAAAACATTGTATCTTTATCGCTCAAAACATTTGACTATGAATTGTTTGAAACACATATTGTTACTCCTGCTTTTTGCCTTGGGAATCAATGCTTTGGCGCAAGACGGCGTTGGCATTGGCAACTGGCGTACCCACATGCCTTACCAGACTGTCATCGATGTGGAGATATTGGGCTCCAAAGTTTATGCCGCCACCGATTATGAGCTTTTTACATTTGATCAGGAAGATAACAGCAAGCATATCCTGAACAAGATCAATGGTTTGTCGGATATTGGAATTTCTACCATCCGTCGAAATAAACAATTGAATCTTTTGCTGGTGGCTTACACCAATTCGAACATTGATCTCATTGATGAGCACGGGAATGTCTTCAACATGAGCGACATCAAGGACAAGAATATCCTGGTCAACAAAACCATCAACAATGTCGTTTTTCAGAATGAATTGGCCTATTGCGCCTGTGGTTTTGGCATCGTGGTGTTCGACTTGAATCGGCGTGAAGTCAAGGATACGTATTATATCGGTCCGGGAGGAAGTGCCGTAAACGTCACTGACATAGCATTTTACAATGGACGAATCTATGCCTCTACGACGGACGGCTTATACTATGCTGACGACAACAGTCCCGATCTCGCCAATTACACCTCGTGGTCGTTCGACGATTCCATGATCCATCCTCACCTCAATTATAATGAGATTGAGTCTTTTGGAGGGAAGCTGTTTGCCAACTATTCCTCAGGTGAATACAATGCGGACACACTTTTCATCTATGACGGCAACCAGTGGGATTATATGGATCGTGAGTTCTCCGACGCCGTGAACGAGATGCGAATCTGCCAAGGCAATCTTTTGGTCAGCTCCTATTTTATGGTTGAAGTTTATGATGAATCACTGGAAAACATCGACAGGGTCTTTCAATGCGGAGGGACACTCTATCCAGCTTCTGCTTTAAAGGATGGTGATTATTATTGGATTGGCGATCGGCGAAGAGGTTTGATCAAAGCGATAAACAGTTGGGGTTATGAAGACCAGTTGAGTCCCAATGGACCCAATACCAAGAATGTCTTTGAATTGAGTTCCTTTGGAAAGCAGGTATGGATCGCCACGGGAGGACATGCCGCGGATTGGGCCAAATTGTATTCCAAGGAGGGCGCTTGCCATTTCGACGGCAGTTGGTGGAGTACGCTCAATTGGGAGACAGTCCCCGAGTTGTTTGAGAATTACATTTCCGATCTCGTTTGTTGTGCCACCGATCCCTTGGATGAGGAGGTCACTTATGTGGGAACCTGGGGCGATGGCTTGCTGAAATTTAGGAACAATAAACTGGTGGGACGTTTTGACAGCAGTAATAGCAGCCTTGAACCATGGACGCAGGCATCCTACTTGACTATCGTGAGTGGATTGGCTTTTGACAGTCAGGGTAACCTTTGGGTGGCCAATTCGGGTGCCAACAATCTGCTTTCCGTTATGGATCGAAACGGTCAATGGCGTTCGTTCAACTTGGGTGGTACCCATAGCGGCGTTGACATCTCCACGATGATCATTGACAAGAACGACTACAAATGGATCATTCGGCGCTCAGGAAGCGATGACAAGATCTTCGTTTTCAATGACAACGGCACTTTGGACAACACGGCTGACGACCAATTGGCTGTCTTGCGTTGCATCACCGGTCAAGGCGGAATCTCGGGTTCAACGGTGAACTGCCTTGCCCTTGATCGTGATGGAACCGTTTGGGTGGGCACTGACAGTGGACCTTGCTATTTCTCGGATACAAAGAAGATTTTCACTTCAAATGACCATGATGCCAGTGTGGTGTTGGTTCCTCGAAATGATGGCACCGACCAGGCTGATCCGCTGTTCCATGAAATTAAGGTACTTTCCATCGCCATTGACGGCAACAACAACAAATGGTTTGGCCTAGAATCCGGGGTTTATGAGATGTCGCCCGATTGCCGGACGGAGATACATTATTTCAATACTGACAATAGTCCTTTGCTTGACAATTCAGTGAATACCATGGCCATCAATGATGACGGCGAGGTCTTCTTTGGCACCAATTTTGGCGTGATCTCCTATCGGGGTACAGCTACGCCGGGAGGCGAGACGAATTCTGACGTGACGGTCTATCCCAACCCAGTAAGGCCTGGCTTTACGGGTTATGTCGGCATCAAAGGTTTGGTTGAAGATGCCCTGGTGCGCATCACCACTGCAGACGGTTCGTTTGTTACGGAGCTGGTTGCCGAAGGCGGACAGGCCGTTTGGAACTGCACCACGGTTGATGGTAAAAAGGTGCGTCCAGGCGTCTATTTGGTGTTTGTCAGCACTAGGGAAGGTAAGGAGAAGTATGCCACCAAAATCCTGGTCATGAACTGATGGACGACAAGATCCAGGGTTTTGTATTGCAGAACATCCGATATGGCGATACCAGCCTTGTTGTTCGGATGTATACCCTTAACAACGGCCTTCAGTCGTACATCGTAAAAGGGGTGAGAGGGAAGGCCTCGCATTATCGCGTCGCCTTGTTTCAACCGATGACCTTTTTGAGTTTTGTTCAATACGGGAAACCTCGCCAGGGTGGATTGGCTTTCCTGAAAGATGTGGAACTGGCATACGTTTACCAGACCATTCCCTTTGTCATGAACAAGAGCGCCATCCTCATCTATCTTTCGGAACTGTTGTCGCGCACCTTGACCCAGCAGGAACGCAATGATGAACTCTATGGATTCGTTTCACAGTCCATCCGTTGGTTGGATTTGGTGGAATCGGGCTATGCCAATTTCCCATTGTATTTTACCCTCGAATTGAGCCGCTTTTTGGGTTTTTATCCCCAGTCAAACTATCAGCCTCAGGCTTTTTTTGACATGATGGAGGGGCAATTCGTCATGGTGCAGCCAGTGCATCCATATTATTTCGACAAGGAATCGAGTGCGGTGTTGTCTCATTTGCTGCACTGCGGCATTGACAACCTCTCGTCAGTGGTCATGACAGGTGCTCAACGCAATGCTTTG
The DNA here is from genome assembly GCA_017645245.1 of Bacteroidales bacterium. Taxonomy (GTDB): domain Bacteria; phylum Bacteroidota; class Bacteroidia; order Bacteroidales; family F082; genus Limimorpha. The sequence goes on along the minus strand of JAGCPG010000052.1, from coordinate 8,944 downwards.
CTTGACGGCATATTGACATTCATGCGACTGCATGCCCCTGTATTGAAGGGTTTGCAGTCGCATGAAGTCTTGAAAGAGGTGCTGCGCTAAACTAAGTTTATCTCAGGTTGAAGGAGGTTTGACCGACCAGGTTGTCGTTGTCGTCGTAGATGTCGACAAAGTAATAGCCTGGAAGCATATCCATGCCTGTAGGTTTAATGAAATAGGCACGAACGTCCTTTTCCCTGTTCTCGTAGTTCACGCTGACCTTCTCGGTATATTGGAGCAACTCGCCCTGATAGGTGAAGGCGTATTCGTCGCCCATGCCTTTGGTGATGATTTGCTTGTTGGGGTCGGCAATGCGCAGGTAGAAGGTCTTTGAACCGGGTTCCACCAAATCGTTTTGACCGATGGTGAAGGTCACACGCACACGTTCCGTCCTACCGGCTTTGTCGGTCTCGGTTTCATGGCTGCCACCCTTGAAACGCACGGCATCGGCGGTGAGGTTATAGATACGCAAGACTGTTGCCATGTTCACCTTGTTGGCCAATTCTTCTTTCTGGCGTTGAAGGTTCCTGTTTTGCTTGCGTTCTTCTTGCACTTCCTCGCGGATACGCTCGTTTTCGGCGACAAGTTCCTGGTTCACGATATACAATGAGTCAAGTTGGTGGACGTAATTCTGTGAGATAGCCTGCAACTCGGTCACTTTTCGCTTGATGCGGTTGTAATCCCACTGCGAATCCAACAGCTTCTTGATTTCCAAGGCATCTGCCTGGATGATGCTGTCTTTTTCCGCCAGTTGTGTGCTAAGTTCGCCATAGTTGGCCTTCAGTTCGTTGTGGATGCGAAGCAAGCTGTCAACTTCGGCTTGGAAATCAGCTCGTTGCTGTTCCTTTTCGGTTTCAAGGGAATTCAAGTCGCCCTTGAGGGAGATTAGCCAAAATGACAAACCAATGATGATCAATGCTAAAAGGCCGAGTATGGCGTAAATCCAACCTTTTGATTTTGTGGAAGATGCTCTTTCAGTATTCATTGTCGTTATCTATTGTTTCTTTTCTTAGATCATGTTTTCGTGTACCGGTTCAACCTTGGCGCGAGAGATGTTGACGGGAATATAACGTCCCACGGATTCGATATAGACGATCAGGCGCTTCTTATTATTAATAGGTGCCAATCGTCCTGTCAGCCCCATCATCTCGCCGCTAGTGATCATCACCAGTTGGCCTTCGTGTAGTTCTTGGTTATTCGTTTGCGGGTCATCTTCCACAAAGTCATTGCAGTATTTCATCACAGCAACGATTTGGTTTTCTGGAACGACAACTGCTTTGCGTTCGAAACTTACGAATCTAGTGACCCCTGGAATGGAAAGGATCTCATAGTGCCTTTTTTCATCGGAACGGACAAACAAGTAAGACTTGAACAGCGGCTCTTCCACTTTTTTCATCCTGTCACTCCACCGTTTCATTTTGGTGATGAGCGGGAGATAGGCTTCAAAGCCCATCTCCACTAATCGCTCATACACTTTCTTTTCGGCACGTGAATGGACATAAAGTGCATGCCACGGCGTCTTTTCCGACTTCATCGCTGTTTATTTGCTACTGTGATGATGGTGATGATGGTGTTTCTTTATTCCGAACAAGCCTTTCTTTTTGTCATCATTGGTTGATGTATCTTCACCATAATAGACAGCACGGTCGGAACCACCATAGCCATAACCATAGCCATAACCATAGCCATAGCCGTAGCCGTAACCATAGCCATAACCATATCCGTAACGGTATTTGCCATAGCCATATTCGCCGTTCTGACGGATGCCGTTGACGACGATGTTGACCTTGAGCTCACGATCCTCAATGTCTTTGATGATGGTGCCGAAGATGTTCTTGTCGGTGACGCCTTGACGAACAATATAGACGTTGGCATCGGTGTGTTTCATCAACAGGAAGGCATCGGTAACCAAACCCAAAGGCGGAGTATCAATGACGATGTAGTCGTATCTTTCCTTCAGTTCGCGGAACAACTCATCACACTTTTCGGAGGCAATCAACTCGGATGGGTTCGGCGGAATTGGGCCGGAGGTGATCAGGTCAAAGTTCTCAATCTTGTTCGAGTTTTGGATCACTTCATCCAAGGTGTTCTTATTGCTCAGGTAAGAGCTTAAGCCAATGCTATTCGACAGTCCGAACTCTTGGAACAACTTGGGCTTACGTAAGTCGAAACCAAGCAGGATGGTCTTCTTGCCATAAAGCGCATAGATGGAGGCGATGTTGATGCTGTTGAAGGTCTTACCGACGGACTGCATGTCACCAGTGACCAAGACGACGCTCTTTGGCTTGTTTTGCGTAATGAAGTCGATATTGGTACGGATGGAACGGAAAGCTTCCGATGTGGGTGATTTCGGCTTGGCGATGACAACGCAAGGATCCTTTGTGGTGATCATACCAATTTGACCGATGATCGGGAAGTCGGTTATCTTCTCAATGTCCTTACGAGTCATGATCTTGGTGTTGAAATAGTCTTTCAAGAACAGGAAGAGTGCCGGAATGAGCAGGCCGATGACGAAAGCAACCAAGTAGTTCATCATGCTTTTCGGAGCTACCCTGATGGCACGTTGTACGTTGGCGTAATCAAGAACCTCGTTGTCAGGAGTGTTTGAGGCTTTGATGATTTGAGCTTCGGAACGACGTTGCATCAAGTAGTTGTAGGATTCCTGGCTCAAGGTGAATTTACGTTCATAGCCGACCAGCAAACGCTCTTTTTGTGGCAGGTTTTTGGTTTCGTTTTCGATCTTCCTGATACGGTTTTCAACATCGTTGATGCTGAGCTGGGCGTTCTCAACCAAGTTGTTGATGTTTTCGAGAATGGTTCTCTTGGTGGTGACGATTTGTTCGTCAAGTTTTACGATGACAGGGTGTTGGTCAGTCACCGTCAAAAGTTGCAAAGCCTTTTGTTGGTTGAAATTGACAAGGTCTTGCACCAATTTGTTCAACAAGGGGTCGTTGATGCCCATAGCCGAAGGTGCGGCAAGGTTGTCAGGGTTGTCGATGTTTTCCCTCATGTAGCTCTGCAAGCGTTTGTAGTACTGCATGTTGACCAGCAAGGCGGCATGTTCTTGCTCCAAGTTCTGCAGCGAGTTGATCAATTGGGAAGATTGGGCGGAGAGGTTGGTCAGATCGTGGGAGGCACGGTATTCCTGAAGGTTGATTTCAGCTTGGCCGAGTTCGCTTTCTGTCTCCGACAATTGCTCGTCAATGAATTTGATGGTGTTTTCAGACACAAGGTTTTTCTTATCGAGACCGCGGTTGATGTATTCATCCATCAAGGTGTTGAGGAACACCACGATTTTTAAGCGGTTGGAGCCTGTCATTGTCAAATTAATGACCGAGGCTTGTTTGCTGACGTTTGAGGCCGAGAAAGGCATGCCTTTGGTCAAGGTAAGATAGTCTTGGAAAACGAAGGCATATTTGCGCCCGTCATTTGTTTCAGGGTTGTAGAAGGCGTTTTTCTTGATGCAGAAACGGTTGTATCCCGTGTCGATCCATTCACCTACGGCATACTCTCCGTTGATGCGGATTTCTTCGTCTCGGCTTTGGGCAACGAATTGCTCGTGGCTGTAGTCGTACTGATGGAAGCCCTTGGCCTCAGCGTTCAGTGTGATACGCTCACCGTCGAAAACAATGTTGTAGACCATGCCGACAGCTTGGGGGATCTCTTTGTCGAACTCAACCACAAATGGATTGTTTCTGAATAATTCCACACCGCGAAGACCACCTTTGTCAATATAGGTGACCTCCATGTTCATCTCTTTGACTACCCTTTCGCTCAGGCTGTATGACTTGAGGACGGCAAGCTCGTTGTCGACGTTCTGCATGTTGCCATAGTAAACACCCGTCATGATGGATGTCGGGTCAAGCATGGTCCTGTCGCTCTTGACGAGAACCGTTCCGTTTACTTGGTACTGAGGCGTTTTGAGGAAATTATAAACCCATCCCAATGCTACGGCTATAAAGACGCAGATCAGGAAAAAATACCAACGATTTAGAAAAATGTAGATCAAGGACCTGATGTCGATGGTCTGTTCCTCATTATCCTTTACACGATAGTTCGGTTTTTCTTGTGTATTGCTCATGACTATGGTTGTTATTTGTAACTTCTGGTAATGGTAAAGATGGTGATGGACAGTGAAATGATGGACAGCACTGTTGAATACGGGAATGTGGTGAAGCCCCATTGCTTGAACTTCAACGGCTCAACATAGACGATGTCGTTGGGCTTCAAGTAATAGTAAGGCGATGACAGGATGTCGGCATCGCCAATATCAACCGTTACGATTTCGCTGCCGTTGTCGGTGCGGCGCACGATCTTCACGGCACTGTTCTTGGCAAAGTTGGTGACGTTGCCCGCCAAGGCGAGAGCCTCAAGAATGTTGATTTCAGACTGGTAAACTTTGTATTTTCCGGGTCTGGTCACTTCGCCGATGATGGTAAGGTCGAAGTTTGACAGCTTGACCATCAGGGCTGTTTCCTTGACGTATTTTGACAACTCGGTCTGCAGCTTGTCCTTGACTTGTTCCACTGTGAGATTCTTGACCTCCACCAAACCCGTCAAAGGATAGTCGATAAACCCTTCTTTGTTTACGGTGAATGAGTTCAAGTAGATGGCGGCGTCACTACTAAGGTAGTTGCTGCGTCCTGATACATCGCCGTTCAACATGGAAGAGCTCTTCTCGTCGATGATGTTGATGGCTCTGATGTAGAGGTTGTCACCAGGCTGGATCTTGTAATCCAAGTTGCGTTCATTTACATACTCAACGGACTTGTCCTTGTCTGCCATCTGAGCGTCTTTCAGAAGCAACATCTTCTTCATGGGGACGCATGAGGAGAAAACCAAAACACCTAAGATGGCGATTAGGCTGATTTTGTGAATGTTGAAATGTCTCATATCGTTAATTCTAGTTAATTGTTCCTAATGATTGATATTTCTTTGATGCCGTAAAGCGGGGTGATGGGCATGCGGTTCTCCAACTGGAAACAATACACACCCGGCTCGTTAATCGTCAGCTCACTATTGACGGGGAAAGTGAAACGGTAACAACCGTCAATATAAGTCGACTTCCAAGAGCCGTCCTTTTCCTTTAGGCGGAATTGATAAGCCTTTGTGCGCAAAGGATTGTCGTATGAATCGAAAACAGTGAAAACCACGGAGAGGTTGTCGTAGACGTAGGTGGAATCAAACGAAACAGCCAACGCCAAATCGTACGTGGTGGCTTTTTTGATCTCAATGTTCTCTTTGATGAAATCGAAGCGTTCCCAACTCATCGTGGGGAAAGACCTGTATAACAGCGTTTTATTTCCGCTGCTGGTGCTACAGGAACAAATCCCAATCGCAATAACGATCCCCAAAAACAACATCGATCTTTTCATAAAGATAGTTTTAGCAGGCAAAGATACAATCTTTTTCTGAAACAATCACCTTGATAGGAAAAAATAAATAGCTACTTTTGCATTTGGAATTTTTTTATGAGATACTCTCCTCGAAATCTTGCCAAACGACAGTATGTGATTATCGGTATTTTTGCCGTTGTGGGAGTGGTGTATCTTATGAAATTGTTCTCCCTACAAGTGCTTGACGACGAGCTGAAACAGTCGGCTGACAACAATGTGCTGCGTTATGTCACGCAATATCCCGCCCGAGGGAAGGTTTTTGACCGCAACGGCGAGCTGTTGGTCTTTAATGAGGCAGTGTACGACCTCATGGTGGTGCCCGGCCAGGTCAGCAAGGAGATGGATACGACGGAGTTCTGCCGCTTGTTGAACATCACTCACGATTCCTACGTTGAACGCATCACGAAGGCTCGGAAATACTCACGCATCAAGGCATCGGTATTCGTCTCCCAAATCTCGAAAGAAGACTATGCCCATATCGGGGAAATCCTTTACCGTTACCCAGGCTTTTATTTCCAAACCCGTACCATTAGGCATTATCCCAGTGCCATTGCCGCGCATACCTTGGGCGACATTGGCGAGGTCGACCAGCGGCAATTGGAGGAAGATCCCTATTATAAAAGGGGAGATTATGTGGGGAAATCGGGAATAGAGAAGTTTTATGAGAAGGAACTCCGAGGGAAAAAAGGCCTGAAGGTGGTGATGGTCGACGTGCATAACCGCGAGAAGGGCAGTTACCTCAACGGGTTGCTCGACTCGTTGCCGGTTCCTGGGAAGGACATCTACCTCGGCATGGATGCCCAGCTGCAGGCCTACGGCGAGCAGCTGATGCACGGCAAGATAGGCTCCATCGTCGCCATCGAGCCCAAGACGGGACAAATCCTCGCTTTTGTGACCAGTCCCACTTACGATCCCAACCTTCTGGTGGGTCGTGTCCGTGGTGAGAATTACAACAAGTTGTTGAACGATCCTGAGAAACCGTTGATCAACCGTGCCATTAGCGGCACCTATCCTCCGGGTTCGACTTTCAAGATGGTGAACGGCATGATTGCCCTGCAAAGCGGCAGCATCACTCCGGCAACGCAGTTCCATTGCAACGGACCGGGAAGCACGCCCATCAAGTGCACGCACTTCCATGGCTCTTCGCCCGACCTGGCCAACGCCATCGAGAACTCGTGCAACCCTTATTTTTATGAAGCGTTTAAGACTACGATCAACAATCCCAAGTTTGGCGACATCAAAAAAGGCTATGAATATTGGTATCAGATGACTCAAGCGCTGGGCCTTGGCCATAAGTTCGACACTGACATCCCCTACGAGCTGCCGGGCAACATTCCGACGCGCGCTTACTATGACAAACAATACGGTGGAAAATGGAACTCGGTGACTATTAGGTCATTGGGTATCGGTCAGGGAGAGATTTTGGTGACACCGTTGCAGCTGGCCAACATCGCCGCGCTGATCGCCAACGAGGGTTACTACTATCCTCCGCATCTGATCCGTGCCTTTGGCGATTCCACGGCCATCCCCGAGAAAATGACCACACGAATGGAAACAGGTATTGAACAGCGTCATATCAAGGTGATCAAGGCTGGCATGAATAGCGTCTTCGAGGGGTCTCACGGCACGGCGCGCGGATCGAAGATCCCTGGCATCTCGGCAGGTGGCAAGACGGGTACCGCCCAGAATCCGCATGGCGATAACCACTCCATCTTCATCGCCTTCGCTCCTGTCGAGGATCCGCAAATTGCACTATCCATCATCATCGAGAATGGCGGCTACGGCTCCACTTGGGCGGCACCGATCGCTTCGCTGATGATGGAGAAATATATCAAAGGATACACCGAACGACCAGCCGTGGAGGAACGCATGATGAACGGGGTGATTAATTACGCCATAAAGAAGAAGAAATGACTGACAGGAACAGTATCATAGGGAAAGTTGACTGGCCTTTGCTGCTGATGTTTTTCGCATTGGTGCTCATCGGTTGGTTGAGCATTTACTCGGCTGGCATGAGCGAGGATCACCATGCCATCTACGATATCACGCAATTTTGCGGCAAGCAGATGATCTGGATCGGCATTTCCCTTGCCGTGGGCTTTGTCATCCTGTTGCTCGATGCCAAGTTTTTCGATGCCTTCGCTTTCTGGATCTATGCCGTGGTGGTGTTTTTATTGGTGGTGGTGCTGGTGTATGGCAAGGCTACGAAAGGAGCCACTTCGTGGATCGACTTTGGCGGTGGCGTCAAGCTGCAACCCTCGGAGTTTGCCAAGCTGGGCGCGGCGCTGGCATTAGCCAGCCTGTTGGGCCGTCAGGATGCCGACTTGAAGCAACGCAAAACCCGAATCGCCGCCTATTGCATCATCATGGTTCCGGCGGCTTTGGTGCTGCTGCAGCATGATGCCGGTTCGGCGCTGGTATTTGCTTCGTTTATCTTTGTTCTGTATCGTGAGGGGATGCCTGGCGCGGGGGCGGTCATGCTCCTGGCCGTCGTAGCGGTGACCATTTTTGTCCTCACATTACTATGGTCCACCAAGGTCATGTGCATCGTCATCGGAAGCCTGTTTGTGCTGACGTTGGCGTACTTCCTCTTGAACAAGAAAAAAGGTTTATGGACAATGGTTGCGGTCTTTGTGTTTTTCTTCGCTTTTGTCTTTGCCGTGGATTATGCCTTTTATGACATCCTGGAAGCGCACCAACGTACCCGTATTGAGGTTATCCTGGGCTTGAACGACGATATCAAGGATGCCGGCTATAACCTTCATCAGTCGCGTATCGCCATCGGCTCGGGCGGCGTCTTGGGTAAGGGCTTCCTTCAGGGAACCCAAACCAAATACGATTTCGTGCCTGAGCAGCACACCGACTTCATCTTCTGCACCATCGGCGAAGAGGCCGGTTTCAAAGGCTCGTTGGTGGTCATCCTGTTGTATGTGGGCCTGTTGATACGGATTATCCGTATGGCTGAACGTCAAAAGTTGGCTTTCAGTAGGATCTACGGCTATGCCATTGCTGGCATCATCTTCGTCCACGTCGCCATCAACATCGGCATGACCATTGGCTTGGTGCCCGTCATCGGCATCCCGCTGCCGTTCTTGAGTTACGGAGGCTCCAGCCTGTTGGCTTTCACCATCATGCTGGCGATTTTTGTGAAACAGGACGCCAATAGGCTCAAAATTCTTTGATTTGTTTTAAATTTGCACCGACAATTCAGGAATCAATTCATGAAAAAAATATTTCTTTTCCCGTTTTTGCTTTTGTTTTGCACCACGGTGAATTCCCAAGTGGCAAGGCTTAATGCTCAGGTTCCGGATACGTTGTATGTGGTCGATTCTCTCGATTTCATCCCCGATAGTCTGGAGCTTTTTGAGGAGCAGCGCGAAGCTGATTTTCAGGAAGCCCGCGATGTTTTTGGAGATTCGGAGGTGATGAAGATGTTCGAGTCGCTGGGCAGCATACCCTATTTCGGCAACGACTATCTGCAAGTGGATTCCAGTGGCCTGAACATTTACGGTTATGGCTAT
>JAGCPG010000011.1 GCA_017645245.1 Bacteroidales bacterium | reverse complement strand
GATTTGGTGAAAGGGTCACGTTGAAAGCATCATCGTTGACATCGGGCAATTCGGGAACATCGGTTATGATCTCGGTGTTATGGCTATAAGTCACCAACTTACCGGAAACCATTAAAATGGGGTTGCTTGTGTTGTTACAATCTGGGCAACTATTCTGTCCGCTCACACAGTCGGGATAGTTGGGATGGCATTGGTCGATGTATGTCGGATCGAATTCATAGAGCACATCGGCATGGCCTTGTGCGAGATAGTTATCTAAAGGATAGTCCCAAACCATGGACATACTACCAGGGCACCAGCCGGCACGGTTATAAGACCATGTGCCGTTTTGAGGTTGACAGCCAGCGGGATTAGGACTGCAAGTTTGCCAAAGATCCTGAGTGAAAACGGTGGCATTGTTGATTTTAATGTTGTGATTCTGGGCATGATAGAACTCGGCCGCATTGCCCGTGTTGTAGGCACCGTTACCCGTATCGCTCCAGTTGTGTCCCGAAGTGGTGATTTGCAATTTGGCCTTTTCAACGCAAGGTTCAAACATGATTGATCGGGTCGGGATGGGACAAAGGTTTTCGTAATCGCCAAAAGCATAGTTACCATACCAAATCTCATGCAGATCCACGTAGGGATAATCCGGAACGCCTTTGGTGTATTCAAAGATGGCAGTGGGATTGTAACCTGAACCGGTGGAATACTGTTCGCTATAGTATTCAAATTCAACAAGTCCCTGAAGCACGGTAGTAAAGTCGGTCACATCGAGGTCGTCAATACATTCCACACCGAACGGGGTGATATAACGGCAGAGTTCCATCCATTCACCACGGTAGTTTTTCACACGGAGGTAACTGACGTGGTCGTAGGTATTGCAGTTGCCATTCACGCAGTTGTGCAGATAATGCAAGTTGATGTTATTGAAAGCGTTGACGTGGGTAGGGAATGGATATTCACCATAGTCGGTGAAGTTGCTTGTATTCGCCACTACTTCGCCATTGAGCGCGGAAACTGTGATATCGTTGAAGTTGTTAGTCACTTCAAAGGTGTTGGAGACAGAGGTGACCTTGCCGCCGGTTTGGGTGATGCTGGCTGTCATATTGTAATTACCCGGACCCGAAGGCGTCCAGGTGGTATACCAATAGCCATTGCTGGGATCATCGGGGTAACTGGTTTCCAAGAAAAGATCCTGTCCGTCGACAGTGCATTTCACCTCTTCAAACTTAAGAACACTGCCGTGGTCGATGTAGGCGCTCAACACGACCATCACGGGATTCTCGAAGTTGGGCATGTACACCAAGGTACCTTCGTAAGGACGGCGGATGGTGATTTCAGGCGTATAATTCTCAGGATTGACAACATAGAAGGTACGGGTCACTGATGGGGCTGGTTGCCAATTGGTGCCATCGCCAGGCTGAATGGCACGCACCTTTACCGAGCCTTCCTCGCCAGTGAGGGTAAGGATGTTGCCATCAATGCTAGCAGGGCCTTGGACGACTTCAAAGGTCACAGGCAGTCCTGAGGTAGCGGTAGCTTGGAGGGTAATAGGTTCATTATAGACCAGCTGGTCGGGGATTTCAGTAAAACTGATGAACTGTGCCGTCAACCCACCAGGAATATAACGCACGGTGAAGTTGTCGAAACCGGCCATACCGCTATTGAGCATGAAGATTTTATTCCATGTGGCGGGGTCGTTTTTGTCGCCACTGCCCGGAGTCAAGGCGGCATTAAGACCTTGGATTTCGGGTACAGCTTCGAACTCACCATTTTGAAGGTCATAATTTACAAAAAGGGTGACAACGTTGGCATCGATGTCTATGGACACTTTACAACGATACCATTCACCTTCCGCAGTAGAGGGATAAAAACTACCGGCAAATGTATTGTTTGGCAATATCACACCATTCATGAAATCGGGGTCGGTGAGGTTGGGTCCCGTGGTGAGCATGTAGATACCGCCATCGGGCGAAGTGCTTTCGGAATTGGGCCAAATGGGTTCGTAAAGGTTTGGGTGGTTGGGTGCTTTCTTGATAGGAGGCAGCACTGAACCGTCGCCATTGCCATCGTAGCCGATACCGAAAAGGCTTCCCCACCATCTGCGCAACACATCACATTCAATCTCAATGATACCACCATTGGAAAAGTCGAAGCCGTATTGGCTGATGTCGTGTGTGGCAATGTCGCCATAGCCTGTGCCAGAGGAGTGAGAGAACACACCGATGGTTTCGTCGGGTGTGGGTGTTTCTCCTACCCAGTCCCAAAAATGGCCCAAATAATCCGTGTACATAGGTGGAAAAGTGCCATTACCTGCACTATGTGCACGGACATACCATCCATCCTGGTCATTAAGCGGAACAACCGGATCACCTGTCTGACAATTATTGAAATCAAAGGTGACTTCAATTTGGGCTTGCACCCCAAAGGCAAAAGCCAATAATGCGAAAATCAAAAATAGTTTTTTCATAGCTTTAATATTTAAATACTTGATAATTTTTTCTTCATTAATTCGTCATCCACCACACAGGAGTCTGTCTGGTGTCGCCATGCGACATTCTGGCCAATTGTGTGACGTAATTATCGTAATTGTACTCAATCTCGGTTTGCGGATATTCCATTCTGTTGGAAGTCAGCTTAGCGTGGTTGGTGGTGGTGGGAGTTGCCTTGGTGCGACGTGCCAAAGCCCAGGCTTCCCAAGGTTGGCGGAAGAGGTTTAGCCATCGTTGCTGATAGATCAACTTCAGGTAAAACTCTTGGCTGCCATCGTATTCAGGATTCATCCAAACGGCATAATTCATCACATTGGCCGCCATATTGTTGCAGATGGACCAAATATCCAGATTGCCGATATAGGCAAGATACTGCGGATAGAAGTAAGTCCAACGGCTGGTTTGTCCGGGCATGTGGACCCAGAAGAGGAATGACTGGTATACACCCTGACGGATGGATTCATCAGCATTCAGCGGAGGCGTGATGCCACCAATGTTTCTTACCTCGATTTCCGCTTTCATGAACAGCACATCTGCGTAGGTGACAAAGATCTGTGGAATATATTTTTCATCACGGGTAAGATAATAGTTGAAAGGCGAAAACAGGCACGAAGGTCCTTTGAAGGTATAGCTGCCGTCGCGCGATTGGGCGTAGGGCGAGCCGCCTTCGATAGGTGTCTCGTCGGTACGGATCTGTGGATAAGCCCTCCAGGCGCCATCGGGGAAGCTGTCAGTATGATGGTTGGTGTCGAAGAACAAGAAGGTGCGGTAGTCGTAAATGCCGCTGCCATCCATGTCATCAGTAGAGGAAAGGCAACTCCAAACTGTTTCACCCATGCGGAGGTTCTTGTGTTCACGGAACGACCAGTTGTTATCCCAGTTGGTACCCAACACACTAGGCCATAGGCAGATACCTCCTCCTAAAGCCGAGCCGCCGGAAGAACTCATCACGTTATAGATGAAGTTGTAGGCATCCACCAACAAGGGCGTGGCAAATTCTGGATCCTTGTCATACATGCGTAAGCCGTGACGCAAAATGAGCGAGTTGGCAAACTCCGACCACAGGGTGTAGTTATTGCTGAGCAGCACCTCATACGGCAGCTTGTAATACTCATTTCCTGACGGGGTGGTTGCTGGGTCGTCGCGTAAAATGTCGCGTGACCACACCAAGTCTTCCAGCAATGATTTGTAGATGCTTTCCTGGGTGTCCCATTGGGGTTTCATAGTCTCCTGTGAGGAAGCATTCTCCCAAATGAAACCAGCTTGGGAATAAGGAATGTCGCCGAAGATATCCGTGACTTTAAAGGTCTGATAGGCTTTCAAAATGTTCAGTTGGGCTCGCACCTTGTCGCAAACAGCATCATCTCCCTGCTCTGTGCCATAGTCGGTGAAATGATTTTCCAATTCACGGATATTGGCCAGCATGGAGTAATAGTCCGACCAAACCGACGCGGTGCCGATCTGTGAGTTGCCCCAAGCCTCGGAAATCAACGCTCCGAGTTCTGTTTCGGGATACCAGATCTCGTTTTGCAGGTAAAACTGTTCATTCATGCTCTGCTGCATCAAGCTCACCACGCCGTTGAACAACGCTTCAGTGGTCGTTCCCGTAGGCAGAAACGGATTTTGGTTCATCTCTTCGAAATTTTTGGCGCACGAGTTGAACAACAGGCCTAAAACTATGATGTATATTACTCTTTTCATCGCTCTAAAAATTATAAGTTAACCTTTAAAGATAACATGAAGGAACGTGTTCCAGGATAAGAGGCGTATTCCAAGCCTTGGGCATTGCCTGATCCCAAGGTGCCTTCAGGATTGATGTTGTCGGGTAGGGTCTTGTAGAAATAGAACAGGTCGCGGCCCACCAGCGAGATGGAGGCCTGCTTGAAGAACTTCTGTTTGTCAAGCAACTTCCGTGGGAAGTCGTAGGTCAGCGAGAGTTCACGCATCTTGATCCAGGTATTGTTGACGATGCCCGGTGTGGTGAGGATGTTGCCCCAGCCGCCGAAGTTAGGCATATATTTATAAAGGTAATGCACCACGTTCTCGTTCTCATGCGCCTCGCCGGTCTCGGTGTTGATGCAATAGCCGGGCAAAATCACGCCGTAATTGCCGAGGTACTCGCCGTCTTCGTAATACGGCAAGCCGTTGCCTTCGCGCTCATAGAGCGTTTCGGGACTCTGACCGGTTTGCATTCCCACCACGTATGAAGCGCAATAGATTTGGCCTCCCAGCTTGGCATCGACCAAGGCGTAGAGCGACCAGTTTTTGTAGGAAGCCCGCAAGTTGATGCCACCCGTAAGTATAGGTGCGCAGTTACCTACCGGTACACGGTTGGCGGTCTTAAGGTATTCGGTGCCGGTTTCGTTGATCAAAGGCATGGGATTACCGTCGGAATCATAGAAAGGACCGACAACCGTTCCGTCGTCCATAGTGTATTCATACACGTAATCCCAGCCGTAGATGGTACCGTATTCCTCGCCTTCCTGCACGGCGATGGCGGGACCGTTAGAGCCCCAGATCTCGGAAAGCAAATACATGTTGGCGCCAGCCAAGTCCACAATCTTGTTCCTGTTGTGGGCTAGGTTCAATCCCACCTGCACGCCATAGTCTTTTCCATTGGTGATGTCGTAGGTCATGATGGCCTCGACGCCCTTGTTGGTCACCACACCTGTGTTGATGGTCACGTTGGAAGCGCCTGACGAAGGTGCCACTGGCGACGAAAGGATCTGATCCCACGAATAGATGTCATAATAGGTGAAGTCCATGTTGAAACGGGCGCCCAAACCGAGATCAAAACCGACCTCAAAGGCACGCTGGCGCTGGGGTTTCAGCTCCAACGGCGGCACCGAAGTGGGTAACAATGACGACAATTGATGTCCGAAAGAACCCGTGGTGTAGGTATAATTGAGCTGGTAAGGCTCGGTATCGCTCGCTGTCTGTGCCCATGAACCTCTCAACTTCAGGTAGTTGACAGGTCCCCAGTTCCAGTCCTTGAAGGCCGAAGTGGGAACAAAGCTTAAGGTGGCGGAAGGATAGAAGTAGCTGTTGTTGTTGATGGGCAGGGTCGACGACCAGTCGTTGCGGCCAGTCACGTCCAAAAACATCCAGTCGCTATAGCTTAAGTTGAGGAAAGAATAGAGTGAGTTGACTTGTTTTTCCCATTTTGATTCGCCGAAATCAAGCTCCGAAGCCGATGAGTAATTGTAAATGGTGTAAAGGTTGGCGTAAGCCCAGGTGCCGGAGGTGGTATTCAGGCCGTCGCGGTAGCCATAGTATTGCTCACCGCCGAAAGAGAGGCGCGCGTTGAACTTCGAGCCAAACAACTTATCCTTGTAAGCCGTGATCAGGAAGTCCATGTCGCGGGTAAGGCTCGACGACTTGTTTTTGGAGTAATAGCCGCCCGCCATACCGTCGGCCTCGGTGGGCTTGTGTTTGGTTGTGTAGTTGTCGGCAGTCCAGTCCAAGGCCACCTTGGCGCTGGCAGTGAGCCACGGAGTGACATCGTAGAAGAGCCGCACCGAGCCGAACATCTTATCACGATCGAGGGTTGTGTTATTGTTGTAAAACGTCCAGAAGGTGCTGCTGTAGATGTATTTGTAGGGATAGCCGTCGAAGTGGTTCATGGTGCCGTCGGGGTTCTCATAGCTGGTGGCTTCGAGGCCTTTCCAGCTACGCGGCCAACAGTACAACAATCCTTTGTTGAAGTTGCTTTCCGATTCACCGATTTCAGGTGAATTCAATCGGTAGTAATCCAAATAGGTGAGGGCCACATCGACCTTGATCTTGTCGGACACGTTGATCAACGATCCCACATTGACGGTGGTCTGGCGCAGGTTGCAGTTATCGATGATGGCGTTGGTCCTGGAGTCGGTGAAAGATACGCGGATGCTTCCGAAATCGCCTGCGTTTTGCAGCGAGATATTGTTGTTCCATGTATGGCCGTATTTATACAACATGCTGAGGTTGTCGGGCTGTGGCGAATAATCGCGTATTACGCCGTCCCACCAAAGCACGCTTTCGCCGTTCATCTCGGGACCCCAGCTCTGGGCGCCGCCATAGTAGCCGAAGGTGGTGTTGGTGGGTTCGCCCGCCGGACCGTTGTTGACGCTATAGATACCTGGGTATTCGTACACCTGGTTGCCGTTCTCGTCGTACATCCCGTCGATGGGAGTGAGGGTAGGCGTATGGAAGGTGATGGGGCCTCCAGCGCCGTATTTGTTTTGAACCGAACGGTAGAGGTAAGGTTGTGTGATCTTATAGCTGGTGGAATAGCTGATACCCAAGCCGCGTTGCTTGCTGCCTTTCTTGGTGGTGATGAGCACCACGCCGTTGCCGCCTCGAGAGCCGTAAAGGGCTGCCGCCGTAGGGCCTTTCAAGATGTCGATGTTCTCGATATCCTCTTGGTTGATGTTGTTGAGCGCAGTACCCCAGTCGCGTCCGCCGCTCCATTCCGTCACACCGCCTTCGTTGGACATTGGCACGCCGTCCACCACGATCAGCGGCTGGTTGTCGCCGAAGATGCTGTTGTTGCCACGGATGGTGATACGCGACGAGCCGCCGTCGACGCCGGTGGGATTGATGATCTGAACGCCAGCCGATCGGCCGCTGAGGGCGCTGATCACGCTTCCCGAACCCGATCGGGCGATCAAGTCGCCTTCAATTTCTTCGGTGGCATAACCCAATTCCCGTTTCTGACGTTTGATGCCCAAGGCGGTCACCACCACATCGTCAAGCATTTGTGCATCCTGATCAAGGGTGACGTTGATTTTGTTGCGGCCATTCACCGGGATCTCTTGGGTTGTGAAGCCCACAAAGCTGAATACCAAGGTTCCTTTGGAATCGACCTTGAGGCTGTAGTTGCCGTCGATATCGGTGACCGTTCCTCCGCTGACTCCCTTGGCGGTAACGGTGACACCTGGCAACCCCAATCCGTCGTCGCTGGAGATTACTTTACCTGAAACCGTGATGTTTTGGGCTTTCAAACCCAAAGGAATTAACAGCAAGGCAAGAAGTAAATAGAGTAAATGTTTTTTATTCATAAATATTGAAAATTTCTTATTTTTTAGATGAGATATGTTTGTTTACGGCACAAATATAACAATTATTCGGGTGCCCACGCCACAAATGGCGGATTGGGATAATCTTCTTTGTCGTATTCCAAGGGCAGGCCGTCGCTGATCTTCAATACCTTGCCGCCGGCAGCGGTAAGAATGGCGTCGGCAGCGGCAGTGTCCCATTCCTTGGTCTTGCTGTAACAGACGTAGACGTCGGCCGTACCGTCCACCAGTCGTGCGAATTTAAGGCTGCTGCCTTGGCTGTCGATCACCAAGTCGGGATGGGCGGGACGGAGTACCTTATTAATATATTCATCCACCTCGGGGGTTCGGTGGGAACGGCTGACAAGAACAGTGAAAGGTGAGAGGTGAGAGGTGAAAGGTGAGGGGTGTTTGTCGCAGGAAGTCCACATTTTATCCAAGGTGGGGGCATAGATGACACCAAGTACAGGTCGCTTATTTTCAATCAAAGCGATATTCACTGTAAACTCGCCGTTGCGTTTCACGAACTCGGCGGTGCCATCCAGGGGATCCACCAGCCAATAGCGGGCCAATTGCGATCGATCAGGCGGCAAATCTTCTTCGCTAATGAAAGGAATACCTGTTTCACGAAGCATTTCCTTGATGATATTGCTTGCCCGAAGGTCGGCCTGAGTCACTGGCGAGTCATCGTCCTTGGTGTAAACCTCAAAAGGTTGGGCATAAACTTCCATGATGGCTCGTCCCGCTTCACGAGCCGCTTTGATTGCTGTTGAGACTAAATTGTTCATAACGCAAAATTAAAAAATTTCAAAAAAAAACCCCGTATGACATGTTATTCTACTAATTTTGCGCCCGAATTTCGGAGGAAAGGCCTCCTTTTTTGAAACGAAAACAGAGCTATGGCAAAAAACTTAGTAATCGTCGAGTCTCCCGCAAAAGCCAAGACTATTGAGGGTTTTTTGGGAAAGGAATATATCGTTAAATCAAGCTACGGACACGTCCGCGATCTGAACAAAAACACGCTTAGCGTCAATATAGAAAAGGATTTTGAACCCGAATACGAGATCAGTGAAGACAAAAAGGCACTGGTGGCCGAGCTGAAAAAGCTTTCTAACCAAGCCCAGACCATCTGGCTCGCATCCGATGAAGACCGCGAGGGAGAGTCCATTTCGTGGCACCTCCAAGAGGCCTTGGATTTGAAGAACAAAGACACTAAACGTATTGTGTTTCATGAGATTACTAAGACGGCCATCCTGAACGCCATCGAGCATCCGCGTTCCATCGACATGGATCTGGTGGCTGCCCAGCAGGCTCGCCGCGTGCTCGACCGTTTGGTGGGTTACGAACTATCACCCCTGCTTTGGAAAAAGGTGAAGCCATCGCTCTCAGCAGGCCGTGTGCAGTCGGTCGCCGTGCGCCTTATCGTGGAACGCGAGGAGGAGATCAAGAATTTCGTTCAGACCAGCGCTTACCGCATCACCGCTCAGTTCTCGTTCATCCAAAACGGTCAGGAATACACCCTCTCCGCTGAGATGCCTAACCGCTTCGACACCGAGCAAGAGGCCCGTGCCTTTGTGGAAACCTGCATCAAGGCTAGCTACAAGGTGGAAAACATCGAAAAGAAGCCGGCTTCACGTTTCCCGGCACCGCCTTTCACCACCTCGACCTTGCAACAGGAAGCTGCCCGCAAACTGGGTTTCTCAGTGGCCAACACCATGCGTCTCGCCCAACAGCTCTACGAATCAGGTAAAATTACCTATATGCGTACCGACTCCGTGAACCTTTCTTCTCTTGCCCTCGGCATGGCCAAGAAGGAAATCACCGAAAACTACGGTGCCGAATACGTCAAGACACGTCAATATCAGACCAAGACCAAGGGTGCCCAGGAAGCTCACGAAGCTATCCGCCCCACCTATTTGGACCAGCATACCATTAAGGGTACCGCCGATGAGCGCCGTCTCTACGAACTCATCTGGAAGCGCACCATCGCCTCGCAAATGGCTGACGCTCAGCTTGAACGCACCAACGTCAACATCGGCATCTCCACTTCCGACAAGAAGTTTGCTGCCACTGGCGAGGTCATCCTCTTCGATGGTTTCCTCAAGGTTTACATGGAAAGCTACGACGACGACCACGCGGAAGACAAGATGAGCGTGCTGCCTCCCATCGAAGTAGGCATGAATCTCGACCTCGAGAAGATGGAAGCCCAGCAGCGCTATACACGCCATCCGTTGCGTTACACCGAGGCCAGTTTGGTGAAGAAGATGGAAGAATTGGGTATCGGCCGTCCTTCGACCTACGCGCCGACCATCTCCACCATCCAAAAGCGCGAATACGTCACCCGTGGCGACATTCCGGGTGTCACCCAATCCTTCAACGTGATTACCTTGAAAAACAACAAGATCACTGAAAAGAAGAGCAAGGAAAACTACGGTGCCGAGAAGGGCAAGCTGATTCCGACCGATATCGGTGTGCTGGTCAATAAGTTCTTGCTTCAGTATTTCGAGAGCATTATCGACTACAACTTCACTGCCAATGTGGAGAAGGAATTCGACCAGATCTCGGAAGGCAAACGCGCTTGGAACAAAATGATCAAGGATTTCTATGGTGTATTCCACAAGCAGATTGTGAGTACTACCGAGAACTCTGGCAAGTTCAGCGGTGAGAAGCTGCTGGGCGTGGATCCCGCTACGGGCAAGAATGTCTACGTAAAAGTGGGTCGTTTCGGTCCGGTTGCTCAAATTGGCGACACCGAATCGGAGGAAAAGCCTCGTTTTGCCGGCCTCCGCAAAGATCAGAGCATCGAGAGCATCACTTTGCAAGAGGTGTTGAAGCTGTTCGAGTTCCCGCGCATCCTGGGTCAGTTCGAAGGTAAGGAAGTGAGCGTTTCGGTGGGTCGTTTCGGTCCCTACGTGAAGCACAACAACGCTTTCTTCAGCCTAGCCAAGACCGACAATCCGGCCAACATCGACATTGAGCGCGCCATCGAGATCATCGGCGAAAAACGCCAGAAAGACGTGGAAAACACCATCCTGACTTTCGATCAAGATCCCGACATGAAGGTGCTGAACGGCCGCTTTGGTCCTTACGTCTCATACAAGAAGAAGAACTACCGCATTGCCAAGGATGTGGATCCGCATAAGTTGAGCTATGAGGACTGCCTAAATCTGGTTGAAGCCGATCCCAAGGCCGCTCCGAAAAAAGTTGCGACGAAGCGGAAGACCGCAAAGAAAAAATAAGGCTCGATAAAGATAGAGTGGTAATAGACAGTAAGATCCCTCGGTCGATTCAAACATCGCTCGGGGGATTTTTTTGGATAGTTCTATTGACAAATGCCGAAAAAGTTGTTATCTTTGCAAAAAATATCCTCGACTGGTTGTCAAAGATGAAAAGCAAGCAAGACATAGCCTATTTTTTGGCGTTTTGTATGGAACAATACAAGCATGCCAAAGGTCTTTCGGGACAAGAGGTCTTGGCGCTGTTTGATCAATATGGTGTATTGGAGTATCTTTCGAATCATTTTGAGGTGCTACACACGCAGGGGGTACAGTGGATTATTGAAGATATCGAGGAATTTATCAAGATTAGGAAAGAGAAGGAGGTTGTTGCACAATGAATCTATATCATGGGAGTTTGGACATAGTAGAACATCCTGAAATCCGACAACCAAGTCGCACGTTGGATTATGGTAACGGGTTTTATGCGACGACCTCTTTCGAACAGGCTGAGGGCTGGGTGAGACCTAGGATGAATGAGTTTCAAACCACGAAGGGTTTTGTAAATGTCTATGAGTTTGATACAGAAACCTTAGGTCTTTGTAAAAGCCTTGTCTTCAATGAGCCGACGGAAGAATGGGTTGACTTTGTGATGAAAAACCGTACCCAAATAGGTTTTACTCATGATTATGACATTGTTTACGGTCCTGTAGCGAACGATAGGGTTTATGCAGCTTTTGCCCTTTTTGAAGGTGGCGTGTTGAACAAGCAAGAACTGATTCGAGAATTGAAAACTTATCGATTGGTCGATCAGTATTTGTTCCATACGGAAGTGGCTCTTAAATATCTAGCTTTTGTCGATGGAAAGGAGATTGTGCCATGAATCTCGAAGTTTCCCAGCAGAACTTGTATCTATTTCTTCCGTCAAAGATATGTTGGATGGCGGAGATGCTTTCAGATGAGCAGCAGATCAGTATTGTGGATGCGGTGAAAAGGATTTACGCCTCTGCGACATACAAGCGTTTGGAGAATGAGGAAACAAAACTTTGGCATTATGGTCCAGTGGCGTTGTATCAAGATTATATCATAAACAATTTTTCCGGTGAGGGGTAGGAACGCTACCGTGACGATATGCTTGTCGGCACAGTACCTTACTTTGATGGTCATTTCCTCGATGAAATCGGAAGCGATGCTGCCGCTCGCACATATCAAATCGTTGGTGTGTCCAAAGAAGGTGATGACTGCCCTATTGCAAGTTACCGAAAAGGTACTATCCACACCACATATTATGAAGATGTTGATGGTAACCTAAACATGACTTGGAACACTCCATACATCGAAGATGGTGCCGAAGGTTCGCTCACTGGATATCAAATCTGTAAGTATGACCCCGTAACAGAAGAAATTACTGTAGTCGACCAGATAAACCCCTCTATCACAGATTACACTTGTAATTCAAGTCTATTTTCTGGAGGTACTGCTACAATCGCTGCAATCTTCTCACGTGATAGCCGTTCCTTCTCAAACCGCAACACTATGCTTGCAGTAAACGAGAATGAAAACAGTGTATTCAAGGTCTATCCGAATCCTTCAAATGGTACATTTACCGTCGAAGGAGCCACTCAATTGACCATTTACAATACACTTGGTCAAATCATCACCACAAGCCAGTCTGAAGATGGAACGCATTCGATCTCGCTCAGATCTGGCATCTACTTCGTCAAATCCGGCGAAGGTATGGTGCGGAAGGTGGTGGTGGAATAGGCCCCACCCTCATTCCCTCCCCCGAAGGGAGGGGAGAGAAAATCCCCGAGTCGATTAAAACATAACTCGGGGGATTTTTTTGGTTTCAAAGCCCCTTGATTTTGAGAAAATTTGTATTTTTGCGACCGAGATTTGAACATTTCGTAAGCGACTTTTGAACATTTCGTAAATGACTTTTGAACATTTCGTCAGTTGATTTTGAGTGTTATGGATTTTAAGAGATCACAGTTTATAGAGATAATTCAACGCATTAACGAGCCCAAGCGTTTCATCCAAGTGCTGGCTGGACCACGACAAGTTGGCAAGTCAACCCTGATGGACCAAGTGTTGGCTGAGTGCCCGTTGCCCTACTACTTGTATAATGCCGACGGTGTTGACGAGAATGACGCCGATTGGATTCGTCGCACATGGGAGAGCGTTAGGGCACAGATGGATACCAGACAACAGGCGGAGGCGGTGCTCGTTATTGACGAAATCCAAAAAATCAAGAATTGGAGCGAATTCGTCAAACGCGAATGGGACGCCGACATCCGAAGCCGCCGCCAATTGAAACCATTCCTGCTCGGATCTTCCCGACTGATGCTTCGCAAAGGATTGACCGAATCATTGGCTGGCCGCTTCGAATTGATGCGTTTAGGACACTGGACGTGGCAAGAAATGGCAGATGCCTTCGGATGGACGCTTGATGAGTGGATTTACTATGGCGGCTATCCCGGAACGGCCAGCCTCATCAAGGATATGCGACGCTGGAAAAAATACGTCAAAGAATCGCTTGTGGCTCCCGCCATTGAAAAGGATGTCATCATGACCTCCAACATCTACAAGCCCGCCTTGATGAAGCAACTGTTTGAATTAGGCTGTTCCTATTCAGCCGAAATGCTGTCGCTCACCAAAGCTTTGGGGCAGCTTCAGGATGCGGGCAATGTCACCACGTTGTCCTCCTATTTGAATATCCTTGACGAATGCAATCTCTTGGCTGGCTTGCAGAAGTTTGCCCATGATGAAGCCCGCCGTTATCAGTCTGTTCCAAAATTTCAGGTGTACAACAACGCTTTGCTGACTGCTTATCGGGGGACGACCTACGAAAAAGACAGGACTGATCCACGGGTATGGGGTCGTTGGGTGGAGTCTGCCGTGGGCGCATACTTGCTTGGAGGTGCCGAAGAGGGTGACTACAAGGTCTATTATTGGCATGAACGCTCCGACGAGGTCGATTTTATCCTGGTAAAGCAAGGGGAAATTCTCGCGTTAGAAGTGAAAAGCGGACGACGGGGGATGAACAGCGGCTTGCCCAATTTTTGCAAAGGATTCCAACCTCATAGAGCATTGGTGATTGGAACGGACGGCATTCCCTTTAATGAGTTTTTCAAGTTGAAGATAGAGGATTTGTTTTAACCAACGTTCAGAAAATCGTGGTGGAATAATTGCTTTTTTCTTTTGATGATGATATAAACCGAATAAATTCCTATCTTTGCAAATTAGACTTTTGACGAAGTCATCCTTTGAATATTAATTTTGAAAACAATATCATCATGGAGAAAAAAGACCTTCTGAAAGACGTTGTCGAACATATCGACATCAAGAAGTACGACTCAACCGAATTGATCAACGCCATGCGCAAGATGTCGTTCACCTCGCGTGACACGGCCCGCGCCGCCGACATCCTCTGCCAGATGATTGCAGAGAAGGACTGCACCAACATCCTCACCATCGCTGGTTCGACCTCGGCCGCCGGCTGTATGCAGGTGTATGTGGAGATGGTCAAGAACAAGATGGTTGACGCTGTGGTGAGCACAGGCGCCAGCATTATTGACATGGACCTCTTCGAAGCCCTTGGCTACAAGCACTACATTGGCACCAAGGAGAACGTCATTCCCGACACCAAGTTGCGTGAGCTTTACATCGACCGTATCTATGACACATTCATCGACGAAGAAGAACTTCAGGCTTGTGACCAAGCCACCTGCGACGTGGCCGACACTCTCGAATGCCGTCCCTACAGCAGCCGCGAGTTCCTCTATGAGGTCGGCAAATGGCTCGCCAATGGTCATGGCGTGAAGAAGGAAAGCCTCATCCAGACCTGCTACGAGTGCGGTGTGCCGATTTTCTGCCCCGCCTTCAGCGACAGCTCAGCCGGTTTCGGTATCGGCAAGCACCAGTGGCTCCGCAAACAAGCCGGCAAGCCTTACGTCAGCATCGATTCAGTGGCCGACTTCCTTGAACTCACCGAAATCAAGATGAACAGTCCGCAATCTGGCCTCTTCATGGTTGGTGGCGGCACCCCCAAGAACTTCGCTCAGGACACCGTTGTTTGCGCTGAGATCCTTGGCCACGAAGTGCCCATGCACAAATATGCCATCCAGATCACCGTGGCCGACGTCCGCGACGGCGCTTGCTCTTCATCGACATTGCTCGAAGCCGGTAGCTGGGGCAAGGTGAGCGAGGAACTGCAACAGATGGTCTATGCCGAAGGCACTACCGTCATCCCCGCCATCGTCAGCTACGCTTACCACAATGCACCATGGCGCGAGCGTGAGTACAAGAACTGGCAGAAACTCTATAAGTAAATGAAAGGTGAAAGGTGAGAGGTGAAAGGTAGCTGTCGCAATCTCTCATCTCTCACCTTTCACCTCTAACCTCTCACCTAAACATGGACATTAGCATGTTTCTGGAACCCGTTCCAGAGAAATGTTTCACCACAATAAACCGTCCCGGTAAGAATACCTTCGGGGAAACCCTCACCATCTATCGTGATGAGGAGGATTTCCCCGCCCTTGAGGGCTTCCAGCTGGCACTGATCGGCGTCAAAGAGGAGCGCGGCGCCGTGGATAACCACGGCTGTGCCGACGGTGCCGACTACATCCGCAAAGCATTCTACCAGCTGTTCAACCATTGGGAAGACCTCGAAATCGTCGATCTTGGCAACATCAAGGCAGGAAAAGAGATCAGCGATACCTATTACGCTCTTAATCAAGTTCTTATGGAATTGTTAAAGGAGCACATCCTGCCTATTATTATAGGTGGTAGTCAGGACATGACCTACACCATGTATCAGGTGCATGAGCCTACGGGCAAACTGATCAACATTGCCACCATCGATCCGCTGTTTGATCTCGGTAACGATAACGAAGGACTCAACTCCCATTCTTATTTAAGCCATATCATCTTGCATCAGCCGAACTATCTGTTCAACTTTACCAATATCGGCTATCAGTCGTATTATGTTGACAATGAGAGTGTTGATTTGATGAAACAGTTGCTGTTCGATACTTATCGCTTGGGAATTTTGAAACAGCATATCGAGTTGACCGAGCCGTTGATCCGTAATGCGAACATCATGAGTATCGACATGGGTGCCATCCGTGCCGCTGACGCTCCGGGTGTGAAAAATGCTTCTCCCAATGGCTTCAATGGCGATGATGCCTGCCAGATGACGCGCTATGCCGGCTTGAATTTCAAGCTACAATCCATCGGCTTTTTCGAATACAATCCGCATTATGACATCAACTCACGCACAGCCAATCTGATCGCGGAGATGATTTGGTATTTCATCGAGGGCTTTAGCTGTCGTCAAGATGACATTCCGACTACAGAAAGCACTGATTTCAAGCGTTATAATGTCCAGATCGGGGATGGCGAGGAAAACGTCATCTTCCTTTGCCACAAAATCACGGGCAAATGGTGGATCGACATGTCGTTCATGCATGCCGACGACCCACGTTATGAACGGCACCACTTCATCCCGTGTTCCGTGGAGGATTACGAACAGGCCTTGCGCAACGAGCTGCCCGACAAATGGTGGCAGTTCTATCAAAAACTGATGTAAGCCCTTCGGTCATGGTGGAAGTGGAGAAAATCATTTTGGGCATCGACCCAGGCACCATGGTGATGGGTTTTGGCTTGGTGCAACAGAAAGGCAAGGAGCTGAGTATCATCCGTATGGATGTGATCAAGCTTAACAAGTTGCCCAACCAGGCCATGAAGCTGAAGATGATTTTCGAGAAAATGCTGGAGCTAATCGACGAGTACAAACCCGATGAATTGGCCATCGAGGCGCCGTTTTTCGGCAAGAACGTCCAGTCAATGCTGAAGCTGGGAAGGGCCCAGGGCGTAGCTATGGCCGCCGCTTTGTATCGTGACATTCCCATCTTTGAGTATGCGCCGCGTACCATCAAACAGACCATCACGGGCAATGGCAGTGCTTCGAAGGAACAAGTGTCGAAGATGCTTCAAGCCATGCTCCGATTCGAGGAAATGCCCAAGTATTTCGATGCTACCGACGCTTTGGCCGCCGCAGTTTGCCATTACCTAGATAGAGGCAAGGACGTCAACTACACCAAGCCCAAACACAGCCGAAAATCAACAAGTTCGCAGTGGGCGCAGTTCGTCCAGCAGAATCCAGAGAGGCTGAAAAAATAAGATTTGCTAAGTAGGGACTATCCGAAAAGCTCTGTAGCCAAATCATAAACCGTCGCCACGGGCATAACTACAATATGGAACCGCTTGGTATCCAAGCCTTTGGCGTTGTATTTTGAGATGAAGATCTTCTCGAATCCCAGTTTGTCGGCTTCGGCGATGCGGGCCTCGATGCGAGTGACGGCACGGATTTCACCCGACAAACCTACCTCGG
>JAGCPG010000010.1 GCA_017645245.1 Bacteroidales bacterium | reverse complement strand
GAGAGATCCAGCACTAAATCACGCTCCTCCCAGTTGGTGATGGCGCCGACATACCAATGAAAGTCTTTCTTACGGGCAATCACCAGATACTCGCCCATCTTGCCGTCCAATACCACGGTCTCGTCCCAGGTGGTGGGCACGCTGGCGATGAATTGGGAACATTCGTTTTCTCTCAGGTAATTGCTCGGACTGTCGCAAAGCATGTTGAATGGCGACTCAAAAATCACATATTCAGCTAGTTGACGGCAGCGGGTGCCTTGACTCATCGGTTCGCCCCAGTTGGCAGAGAAGCTATTCTTTTGGGCATTATGCATGGCTCCTTGAGTGTAGTCGAACGAGCCGGCCACCATGCGGATGAAGGGGATGGTGACTTCATTCAATGCCAAGTCGCCTTCGTCGTCCCACTTGGCTTGTTCCAAGCCATACACACCTTCATAATTCAGCACATTCGGATAGGTGCGGCTCAATCCTGTGGGTTTGTAGGCTCCGTGGAAGTCGACAAACAGGTGGTGTTTGGCGGCCATGGCCGCCATACGGTAGTAGAAGTCGACCACCTTTTGGTCATCGCGATCCATAAAGTCGACCTTGAAGCCTTTCACGCCCATCTCGGAATAATGCTGGCACACATGCTCCATGTCCTTGTCGATGGCGGCATAGCCGGCCCAAAGCACGATGCCCACGTTACGTTCAGCGCCATAGTCGACCAACTCCTGCAAATCGATCTCAGGCACCACTTGGAAGAGGTCGGCCTGCTTGTTCACCGCCCAACCTTCGTCCAAAATCACATATTCGATGCCATATCTCGAGGCGAAGTCGATGTAATATTTATAGGTATCGTTGTTGATGCCAGCCTTGAAAGGCACGCCGTAGATGTTCCAGTTGTTCCACCAGTCCCAAGCCACCTTGCCGGGCTTGATCCAGCTGAGGTCTTTTATGCGGCAGGGCGAGGCAAGTTTATACACCATATCGCTATTGGCCAAATCCTTGTCGTTTTCGGAGATCACGATGCAACGCCAGGGAAAGCTGCGTTGGCCTTTCACTTTGGCGATGTAGTTCTCTCGTTCCTTTACCACATACTGCAGGTTGTTGTGGCCACCTTGCTCCTCCACTTTGGGATAGCTGGCATGAATCGCAGTAAAGCCATTCAAACCTTTTTCATTTCTAAGCAACAATCCTGGGAAATCCTCCAAATCGGCCTCGGTAATCACGGCTTTCTTGCCGTCTTTCAACTCCACCAAAGCAGGCAAAAACACCAGCCGTTCAGGTTCCATCTTGCTCAAAGGCGTGATAGTGTAGGTGTTTTCGAACGAGGTGAAAAACTGCTGTTGGATGAAGTCGCCTTCGCCTTTGCGGGCGTTCACGTAGGGAATCCAGGCGGTGTAATCGTCGTCGAAATTGAAATCGGCGGTTTCGGAGACAATGTTGAAGGGTTTTTTGATGCCGGTCTCAAAGCGATAGGCCACGCCGTCGTCATAGGCGCGAAACAACACTTTAAAGTTTCCTTTAAAACTGAGAATCAGTTCGTTGAATTGGTCTTTGATCTCATTTCTTTTATAAAAATAGGCCTGGATGGTTCGATCAACGCTGTTGGTTTTGGCCGAAGTAACCTTGGCAGGAGCGCCCAGTACGGTGCCGTTTTCCAAGTTCATGGCAATGGGCGACTCAGTCAGCACCACTGTGTTTTCATGTGTCACGGCATAGCTCAACCGCTCGCCGGTGTTGACGGTCACGGTGATTTTTCCATTGGGCGATTGCAGGGTGTATGGCTTTTGAGCGAAGAGATTTGCACCCATCAGCACGAGAAAAGAAAGAAATAAGACCTTGTTTTTCATAGATTTGTTATTTTTGCATCAAAATAAACACTCAAGTCATGACACTATTATTTATCGGCACCCAAGAACTCCTGATCATTGCCTTAATCATACTGCTGCTTTTTGGCGGTGCGAAGATTCCGCAACTGATGCGCGGTCTCGGCAAAGGTGTCAAGAGCTTCAAAGACGGCATGAACGGCAAGGACGAAGAGGAGGGGAAAGGTGAGAAGTGAAAGGTGAGAGGTGAGAAATATACCTCTCACCTTTAACCTCTATCCTCTCAACTCAATTCAAACTGTTCCAAGAACTTGAGGTCGTTTTCGAAGAACAGTCTCAAGTCGTTGATGCCGTATTTCAGCATGGCTATGCGTTCCACGCCCATGCCGAAAGCGAATCCCGTGTATTTCTCCGGATCGATGCCGCTGGCAATGAGGATGTTGGGGTCGCACATGCCACAGCCCAAAATCTCCACCCAACCGGTGTGCTTGCAAATGTTGCAGCCCTTGCCGCCGCAGATGTTGCATGAGATGTCCATCTCCGCAGAGGTCTCGGTGAAGGGGAAGTAGGAGGGGCGGAAACGCACCTTGGTGCCTTCGCCAAAGAACTCTTGCACGAAGTGATACAAGGTCTGCTTCAGGTCGGCAAACGACACGTTTTCATCGATATACAAACCTTCGATCTGGTGGAAGATGCAGTGGGCACGGGCTGAGATGGCCTCGTTGCGGAACACTCGGCCAGGGGCGATGATGCGGATGGGCGGCTGTTGCTTCTCCATGGCGCGAACTTGCACGCTCGAGGTATGGGTGCGCAGCAGGATGTCGGTGCTCTTGTTCTCGTTGGGGTCCTTCTGGATGAAGAAGGTGTCCTGCATGTCGCGTGCCGGATGGTCGAGAGCGAAATTCAATGCGGTGAACACGTGGTAGTCGTCCTCGATTTCAGGACCTTCTGCGATGGTAAAGCCCAGATGCGAGAAAATTTCGTTGATGTCGCGGCGGACGATGGACAGTGGATGGCGTGAGCCCTTCATCTCATTGGCGGGCATGGTCATGTCGAAGCCGGCGTCGGAGCTGCTCTGGGTCTCGAAAAGGGCCAGCTGTTCTTCGACCTTCTCGGTGACGGTGTTTTTCAGCTCGTTGAGCTTCATGCCCATCTCCTTGCGGAGCTCAGGGGCGACGTTCTTGAAATCGGCGAACAAGGCAGGGATGACGCCCTTCTTGCTCAAGTATGTGATACGGAAGTTCTCCAGCGCCTCTTTGTTCTCGGCCTGGAAGTTCTTGACTTCGTTAAGGATTTGTTCGATTTTTTCTTTCATGGAAATAAACGATTAATGACAGCAACTATTTGAAGCGCTTTTCTCGATCGTGATGGAAGTGATGGTCACTGCATCCACTGGAACGTCCATGTAACCAGTCTTCACACCGGCGATCTTATCAACCACGTCAAGGCCTTCAATCACTTCGCCGAAGACGGTGTAATCGCCGTCGAGATGCGGAGTGCCGCCTACGGTCTTGTAGGCTTGGCGCTGCTTGGCGCTGAAGATCTTGCCCAGACGCTCTTCGTAGATGTCCAAGGTCTTGTCGTCGAACACTTGGCCTTGGACGATGTAGAACTGCGAGCCGCTGGAGGCCTTCTTGGGATTCACCTGGTCGCCTTGACGGGCGGCGCAGAGGGCGCCCTTCTTGTGGAAGTGGTTCTCCTTGAACTCAGCAGGCACGGTGTAGCCGGGATCCATGCGTCCATCGGCGTTTTGACCGCCTTGGATCATGAAGTTCTTGATGACACGGTGGAACGGGGAACCAGTGTACCAGCCTTCGTTCACCAGCTTGATGAAGTTGTCGCGGTGCAGCGGCGTGTCGTTATACAATTTGGCCTTGATGGTGCCCATGGAGGTCTCGATGACCACGACTGTTTCTTTCTGTTGTGCCTGACACATCAGTCCGGCAAGGATAAGTGACATAAGGATAAGCTTTTTCATATTGTAAAATCTTTATTCTATTCTTTGATGATTGAATACTTGATTTGGCAACGCAATCCGTTGTCGGCATTGGGTCCGGCTACGATCCAGCGCTGGGCATTGTAGGATGCGCCGGCGATGGTGACGTATAAGCCTTGACATTCTTGCCGTCCCATGACAACTTTCTGTAGATGCTCGGCAATGCGGAATGTGACGTTTTCGTTGGTGTTGGAATAGCTGCCGCCATAATAGGAAGAGCCTTCATAATAGTCCTGCAGCAGCGAGGTACCGCCATCGTTGTTGATGTTGAGCAATGCCAGCGCCGCAGGTGGGGAATACAAGCTTGAATCGCTCAAGGTTGGGGAGGCGGGGAAGATCAGTTTGGCCTCGTTGATGATCAGGTGGGAGTTGGCCGATAAGGTGTCTGTGAGATGGCTGAGGTTGGGGAAACTCAACACGGCACGCACGCCGCCCATAGACTGGAGATACAGCTGGTCTTGACCCAATTCGGCGGTGCCATTGACGACCTGTTGCACGAATTCGGTCGAACCAAGGGAATAGTCGTGCTGATATTGGTTGAAATAGGCCTCTTCCGAGGTGATGTAGTAGTAATAGCGCATTGGCCTCGGGTCGGATGGGGATTCGTGATAATAGATCTGCAGTTGGGTGAGGTTGTTGGTGGTAGGGGTGATGTAGCAGATGGCGCCGTCCTGGGTGACACTCTCGCAACAGATCTTCAAGCCGAAAAAGGCCTCCTTGAAGGCATCGGGTGAAGCGTAGGCCGAACTGCCAAGGGTAGCCAGATAGGTGCCGAAGCTGTTCGACAAAGGGATGCGGATGATAGGTTGGGTGACGGTATCGGTACCCGTGACGGAATGATAGGTCTTGGGATGTGGATAGAACTGGTAGCCGTTGGCCAAGTCAATGGGGTCAGTAATAATCTCGCTGAATTGATAGTAGTTTTCGGTCGTGTTCATGCTGTCAGCCAAGGCGTAGACATGCGCTGTCTGCATGGTGGTGGTGTCGCCATAATAGCCCGTGAGGCCCAGTTGCAGCACAATGGAGTCGACGACCACTTCCTCGCCGAAATCCTGATTGGTCGAGGAGAGGTGCAGCTGTGTGTAGATGCTGGCATCGGTGCGACCCATAACAGGATCCAGCATCGAACCCAATAGGACGGTGCCCAATCCTCTGGTGGCCATGGTGTCGATCAACTCAGAATGGCAAACGATTTCGAGGGTGTCGGTGTAGCCCACGCCGATGTAATCGCCATCCGAAAGGAGACCGTCACCGATTTTCTCCGTGGTTTTGCTACACGAAAGTGCTAATAAAGCTAAAGCGCTGAAAAATAGCGCTTTAAAACTTAATGAGAAAAAATATGTTTTCAATGTTTTAATCACTTGATGTTGAGGATATTGTCGTAGAAATCGTTGTAGATGTCGGCGTAGTTTTCCGACGCTTGGTATTCGAGTATGGGTTTGTTGCAGGTTTTCAGGTATTCGGCAACCTCGGGGTTGATCTTCTCGCTGCCGATGATGATGCCGTCGGAGAAGTCAATGGCTGATTTGGTGAGATCGAGGTAAGTGGTGTCCTTAAAGTATTTGAGATCCTTAGCCGACATGCCTTGCAGCTTCACTTTCTTGTCGAATCCGGGTCTTATGGTGCCTTTGAATTCGTCGTCGTAGATGGAATAGATGACCTTCGACTCATTGAACAGCGGGTTGTCCTTGAAGCCGCGCTTGATGAACAGGGGCATGAGGGCGGTGAACCAACCGTTGCAGTGGACGATGTCGGGCGACCAGTTCTGTTTGCGGACGGCTTCAATCACGCCGCGGTTGAAGAACACCGAGCGGAAGTCGTTGTCTTCGCAGAACTTGCCGTCTTGGTCGAACAATGTATATTTTTTCTTGGTAAAAAAGTCATCGTTGTCGATGAAATAGATCTGCATCCTGGCTTTCTGTATCGAGGCGACCTTGATGATCAGGGGATGGTCGGTGTCGTTGATGATGAGGTTCATGCCCGACAGACGGATCACCTCGTGCAGCTGGTTGCGCCGTTCGTTGATGTTGCCGTAGCGAGGCATGAAAATCCTGATTTCCTTGCCGTGTTCCTGAGTAGCTTGGGGTAGATTTCTACCTATCAGACTCATGGGAGTTTCCGGCAGGTAGGGAGCGATTTCCTGATGTACAAAAAGTACCCGATGTTTGTTAGTCATGGCGTGCAGTTAGAGATTAAATGCAAAGTTACAAAAAAAAACTGAAACAGAGAGTAAAAAAATAAATAAACATTATCTTTGCCCTTTAAACCTCAACGATGCTATGGATATCGAACACTTTGAGAATCAAGAACATGAATGGGAATCGAACCTAAAAGTGGCCGATGGTGTGGACCAGCCGGTGCAGGTCAATCCCCAGGCTTTGGAGCGGATGAGACGGAATCACCAGCAATTGATGCCTGTGGAATGGTACGTTGAAGGCATCCTGAAAGGTGATCGCGTGGCGCTGAGCAAGGCCATCACGTTGGTGGAGAGCGCTCTGCCAAAGCACCAAGAGATCGCTCAAGCTATCATCGCCGCCTGTCTGCCCCATGCCGGGAAGGCGCTGCGACTGGGCATCACGGGCGTTCCCGGAGCTGGAAAGAGCACCTTCATCGAGGCCCTCGGCATGTACCTTTGCCG
>JAGCPG010000051.1 GCA_017645245.1 Bacteroidales bacterium | reverse complement strand
TTAAAGGTTAGAGTGATGATAGTCAAACAGTTTCTTCAGTGCCTTGATCGACTTCACCGCCAAGGCGTTGTTCCAGCCACGCACATCTACAACCGCAACCTCGCCGTAACTATTCAGCGTGTGCATCCCATAGTTGAGGGACTCGTGGTTTGAGTAAAGCGTCTTGTAAGGGACGAGGCAGTAATTGTCATCGCCATCGCGAACGACTTTCTGTATCTCTATGGCCTGACCATAGTGGTCATCGCAGACCTGGGCCGGACGATAGACCTCTCCCTGGTATTCAAAGAAGTCGCCTGCATTTCGTGCGGTGGCTCTGCTGAAAGGTTTTACGAAAAGCAACACAAAACGGTTGCTTTGCTTATTGAAACGATACACCCTCAGTTTGTCGTTCTCGGTAACCGAGAACAGACGCCGTTCCCCGAAGCAGTCTGTCATGATGGCATCGGCCATTAGCTCATCGCAAAGCACCCTCTTGGCATTAATGTCGCAGTAGCCGTTCCTCAACTCATAAAGACACAAGGCTCCGGACGCCCAACTTTCGGGATAGACGAACACCCTGCCGTTTTCTCTCCATATGGCTGGAAAGCTCAAGTGAGTATCCAACTCCAAGGCAATGTGACGTGACTTGAGTTGGAAAGACAACCTATCAACTTCAAGCAGGGCGATGCGTCCTTTTTTTTGCTGATACTCGAACTCTTCAACAAGCACCTGTATGGTGTCGTCGGTCACTTTCAGGATAAAAGGATCGGCGAACCACCGGTCAGTGAAGCCATGTTGCAACCAATTCACTTTCAGGGGCTCCTGCCCCATCACGGCATCGAGGCCGCCTTCAACAAAACCGATTTCCCATCGGTCACGAGCAATACGCTCATAGATTTTCTTTACATGTTTCATATAGCGTCGATTTTCCAATAAGGTATCTTCCATTTTTGGTTGCACACTAATGGAATTGACTTGTTCTTATTGTAAATCGACGACTTTGCTTCGAAGCTTCGCAGCAGGCTCCATCCCACGGTCTTGGGGAACAGCCTGGCGGTAGCCTCATCAACCCGTCCTATCAGGGTGGCCACGGGTTTTGACTCATGTTTTCTAACGAGATAATAATCTCCTTTTTTATTAATATAGGATATGCCGTTTTGCGCCTTCAGCCACCAGGCTGCATATCCGTTGTCAATAGTTTCTTTTTTCGCGGTGAGGAAGAGGGTCTTGTAGAGACGATCCACCTGCCATCCCATCTTCACATAGCCCGGATACGAGTTCACGTTGGGGTAACCATACACCAGCGTTTCCTTGCCGAGCAGTTCCAATTCATAGCAGGTCATTCTCTTAAACAGCCCCATCCCCCTGAATTGTTCCAGCACACAGGTATCGACGGTCTGGTAAGCCTTTGTCGAATCCAGATCGTTGCGCCACATCACGTCGGCTCCAGCGGCAATGCCGTCAACATACGCCACTGTAATCAACGAAGGTCCGTAGATGTTATCGACGAACTTGGCGTTGTAATAGTTATCGGTGACGAATGAGCCGAATACCGTATTGGCCAGATTCATGAAATCGCGCTTCAGGCTATGCACAGGCTGATCGGTCCAGCAACACTCAAGATGAATCTGTTTTGTCATGAGAACAATTTGCGTTTCAGTTTGATCAGCCGGGTCATGTTTTTTTGTCCTACCAGCTTTCTCACCCATTTTTTCCACCCTGGGCCTTCTTCGGTCCACGATCCGACGCCAAGATGGTCGCTGTAAGTATTGTCGGTGCGGAAATATTCGCCCGTGGTTTGTCTTGGGCAGAAGTAGTCCACGGGGAAGACGTGTAGATCTTTATAATCCTGTTCGGTGCCATCTTGTCGGAAGCCTTTCAACGACATGATGGCGCTGAAACGTTGCACATTGGAAGTCATGTCGTGAGAGCCGTCGGGCAACAGGAAATGCCGACCCATATAGGCCTCAAGCATCTCAGTGACCCATTCGCCATTAGCCTCGCTGGCCATGACACAGGTGCCGACGGGCAGATGCTTGCTCCCTTCGAAGCCTGCGAAAGCCTTGTATTTGAGAAGATCGTCAAAGGCTTTGAACACCTTCACATCTGTATCAAGATACACTCCTCCCTCGTTGCGCAATGCCCATAACCTGACATAGTCGCTGACAAAAGCATAGATTCCCGCCTCATAGGCCTCCTTGACATAGGGCACTGAAGCAATGTCAAAGTTATCCTCGTTCCAAAGCTTATACTCATAGTCAGGCATGTGCTGATGCCACGAGGCGATGCAGTCATTGGCAGATTGAGAAAGCTCACCATGGCCAAACCAGCAATAATGTATTATTTTGGGAATCATAGCCTTCTCTTATATTTATTCTATATAAACACATCCATGTTTATTACACATTTCCAACAATTCATTCCGTTCCTTTTCGCCGAAATCTGGATTGCGCAGTGTATATTCCTCTCCAAAAACATTTTCTGAATTCATTTTTGCCTTTTCAGCACTCAAATACTCATCAATGGTTTTGACCACCCGAGCCGGGACTCCCAATGCCACTGAGTTGTCGGGGATATCATGGGAGACCACACTACCTGCGCCAATGACCACATTGTTTCCGATGGCAACTCCAGGAAGCACAATGGTGCCCGCACCGATAAAAACATTATTCCCAATGCTGACATTGGCCACCCGAGTATAGTTCAAAAACGTCTTGGTGCTGGTATCATGGGCGATGATATGCACCCTAGGAGCCAAGGTCACATTATCGCCGATGCTGATGTGCCAACAATGGGACGGGTCGATGATGACACCGCCCATGCGTTTGAAATTCCTCCCTACCACTAACCCCTTTTTAATCAATTTTTCCAGATCCTGCTCGCCGCGCAAGCGATCGAGCAACTTGCCAAACAGTCTGCTCATCTCAAGATTCCCTTAATCGACGATCCTAGATTTACCGTTTGGGCATATAGCCAAACAAGGAAATAGGGCGCCTTATAATAAAACCGATATTTTTTTTCAACATTGTCAAAATCAACTTTCTTTATCTCTGAGACCACTGAATCAGCGTATTCATTGCGCACTCTGAACCGCAGTAAGGAATAGACTCTTATCTTATCCAGGAGCACCTTCAATTCCTTGTTCTTACTTTCTTCCTCAGCAAACTGGCCAAAATGAAAAGTCATGAAACTATCCGGCTCATAGCCTGTTGCTTTAACCCCTCGGTTCGCCATCTCCACATCCTGGTTGTAGAAAGCAAGCGGCTTATTCAAAAACGCCACCTGGTGTTTTAATGCGATCCGTATCCAAAGCAAGAAGTCCTCGCCAAGTTTGATTCCTTTCGGGAAACCTCCCGTCTCCTCGAAAACCGTCCGGGGTATCGCCACTGAAATCGAGGTCAAGGGCATGGACAACGTATTGGCATACACCTGACAATAATTGATATATCCTTTTTCGAAGCCCGGTTCAACCCCCACTGGAGCTATTCGGGTCTTCTTTTTCGTTTCATTAACGATCGTGTAGTTGGTCCCATAGATACCTGCGTCAGGAAACTCGGCAATCAACTCCGACATCTCCTGCAGAAAGTGAGGATCCCACCAGTCGTCGGCATCAAGGAAACAGAGATATTCGCCATGTGAAGCCGCCACGCCGTTGTTGCGCGCCATGCTCACCCCTGCATTTTCTTGACGGATCAACTGGCATTTGTCATGTCCTTCGAGGGCCTTAGTTGCAATCTCTGCGGAATTGTCGCCGCTGCCATCATCCACTATGATCAACTCATAATCAGTGTAAGTTTGCGACAGCACGCTTTGGATGGCTTTCGCCACGTAGGGCGCTTTGTTATAGAGTGGTATGACAACAGAGAATTTCATTTTTACCTATTAAGAATCACATTGCCGTCAACTTGTGTCCATGCATCAGGCACCACATCGTCATTCAGGCCGTTCCACCATCTTTGGGGCGCAACAACGATTTTATCGGGATTGGGATTAAGCCAGGCTCCCCACCAGCTAAAGGTGCTGTTGGCGATGATGTTGTGCTTGCAGCAGCTCATCAGATACATATCTTGCCAGCTATCGTCACCATGGTTGCAGTCAACAAAAGTGGCATCGCCGATATCAAGATTCTCACGACACCAGTTGATATCGTCGGAGAACACAAAGAGTTTGGGACGATCGACATGCTGTTTAATGAAAGCAATGGCATTTTGGTAATAAGCTTTCGTACAGATACCGCCAAACCCTTGAGCATAGGACGTTGAGAGATAATCGTCGTGTCGCACATGGAGCGAAACGGCATTACAACCGGCGATTACCTCATGCATCTTCCGTGTCGGCTCATTCAGCAACTCCTCCTTGAAGGCTAGCGCTTCCCTCACCTCTGCATCGGCTCCTTCGAAATAACGTGGACTCTGCCATGTACCCATAAAAAGCTCGTTATGGTGCGCCGATTGAAACACTTCAGGATAAAACACGAAATTCTCAGCCACTCTCACCTCATACATTCCCACCAACCGCAATAAAAAAGGCCTCATCCTCTTGGGGAAAATCCTGGTGACATGCCAATAGGAGCCAAACAGCGTTACCCCAAGACGCCTTTTTCCATCCTCGTTACGCAGTTTGAAAACCTTATCCAGCTGAAAGCCTGCATGACCGTATCGTCCCGCCTTGTCATTGAAAGGATGGAACAACCTCGCGTGATGCTCTTTTGACAAACGAAGCATAAACGCATAGCCAAACATCTGGTTGCCGAGACCTCCTGTTATCGCCACCAATTTCATAGCTGCTTTTTTCTATTCTTCTTTGTAAAAGACCTAACGGCCTTTAGTATTGGGCCAACAACGGAAAGCGACAGACGGGCGATACCGGGATGGCCTATCACAAAAGATGTTTTAGGTGACCATGACATTTTTTTCATGCGACCGAAGGCGCCGTTATTACCCAGCTTTTCAAAAAACGGCTTGTATCGGTCCGCTTTCCACAAGGTACGCAGGCTTGTTTCGATATTGTACACCCCGTCGTCATGCATGGTCTGAGCGAATTTCTGAGACAGCGTACCATATTGTTCCGCTTCCTCTATTTTCCTCAAGCCGAACAACACAAAGTCCGCTTTAAACTGCCACGACGTGCTAGCGGTGATGGACTGGTCGTTACGAATCCATTGGTAGACAGGCACCTCCTCACGATGAATCTTTTTTGCATGAACCAGATGCCAGGCAATCCAGTCGGCGTCTTCCATCATCACGTTTTCGGCAAAGAAATGGTCTTGGTCATTCAAATAAGCTCTTTTATACAAATAGCTCCAAGGGCCCAGGCTGTCCGCCGGATCAAACACCTTCTCACAAAAATCCACTCCGCCAAACTCGGTCTCCTCCAAATCCCTGACAAAGCACAATCGGGAAATCCCGTTGCGTATCTCCACCCACCTGAACGAAAGCATATCCGCCTCCTGCGCTTTCGCTATGTCCAGCATTTTCGCCAGGTTTTCCGAAATAGCCACATCATCCTGGTCGGAAAAAGCGACATATTTTCCATAGGCGGCTCTGATGCCTGTGTTCTTTGCCCCGCCCTGTCTTTTGTTTTCGGTGTGTTGAATCATCCGAATATTGGGATGCGACGCAGCATAGTGCTTGACCACTT
>JAGCPG010000050.1 GCA_017645245.1 Bacteroidales bacterium | reverse complement strand
TACCCGTGATCGGCGTACCCGTGAAAGGCATGCTCGACGGACTTGACGCCATGCTGTCGATCATCCAGATGCCTCCCGGGATCCCCGTGGCTACCGTGGGCGTCAACGGCGCACTCAACGCCGCCATTTTAGCAGCTGAGATGCTGGCCCTCGGCGATCCACAGATTGCCGGCAAGGTCGAGGCCTACAAAGAGGGATTGAAAAATAAAATCACCAAGGCTAATGCTGAGCTGAAAGAGGTGAAGTTTAAGTTTAAAGTTAATTAGTTAACAGTTTGGAGTTACCAGTTTGGAGTTAACTACCAACTCCCAACTCCCAACTCCTAACTCCCAACTTTTCTAACTATCATAAGCCCATCGCGAAGCGGGAGCAACACATTCTCCACGCGGGGATCGTTTTGAACCTTGTCGTTGAAGGCACGGATGGCCTGCGTGTCGCGCTCCTTGGTGTCTGCGTTCAGCACCTTGCCTTCCCACAACACATTGTCGGCTAGCAGGATCCCGTCTGGGTTGAGCCTATCCATCACCAGATCGTAATAAATAGGATAACTGACCTTGTCGGCATCGATAAAAGCCAAATCAAAGCCGCTTTCCAAAGCAGGGATGACGGTTTTGGCATCGCCGATGATTAACTGAACTCGGTCGGCGACACCGGCTTTTGAAAGGTATTTTCGAATGATGCCTTCATACTCCTCATTGGCTTCGATGGTAGTCAACAGGCCATCGGGAGCCATGCCGCGAGCCATGCAAATGGTCGAGAAACCCGTGAACGTGCCGATCTCCAACACCCGCTTGGGACGTATCAACTGACAAAGAAGCTGAAGGAACCGTCCTTGCACCGGACCCGATACCATCCGAGGATTCATGGCATGGAGATGCGTTTCGCGATACAGCTCGGAAAGCACCTCGTCCATCGGCGTGGTGTGCTGTTCCAGATATTCCTCGATGGCGTAGGTGAGGTCGGTCATGACTTGGACGCGCGGAAGATCAAGGTGGAAAGTCTGGCTGGATCGAACACCTCGTTGGCTTGCGCCATCAGGTCGTCAGCGGTGATGACGTCAATGGTGTGGATGATGTCGGGCACCGTCTCCACCGGCTCGTTCATCAGCATGGATCGGGTGATGGCCAGCAGCTCGCTCATCCCCGACTCACGGCCGAGGGCCAGCTGACCGATCAGCTGTTGCTTGGCGTGATGCAGCTGCATGGTGCCCATCTTTTGGTTACGGAGCTTATTCAACTCTTTGTAAACCAAATTAATAGCCTTATCCAACGAATCAGGATCGACACCCATGTAAACATTGAACAGACCGATGTCGGAATAGGCGTTGTATTGTGACTCGATGGTATAGGCGAAGCCGTATTTCTCTCGGATGTTCAGGCTGAGTCGGGAGTTCATGGCCGGTCCGCCGAGAATGTTGTTCAGCAGCACCATGGTGCGTTTCTTGGGGTGGGTAAACTCCGGCGCCAGTCCACCGATCATGCAGTGGCTCAAATGGTTGTTGCGTTCCATCTCCACCTTGGCGGGGATGTATGAGCGGAAAGGCTGTCGGCGGCTGGGCACCCTATGGTCGGGACGGCTGCCGAAGAAGCTCATCGCCATTTTCTCAAACTCCTTGAAGCTGATGTCGCCGATGGTGGCCAACACCATGGAATCGGTGCTGTAGTTCGCATCCATGAAGTTCAGGATGTCCTCACGGCGAAAGCCCTTTACCAAAGCGCTGGTTCCCAAGATATTGCGTCCCAAAGGATGGTTCTTGAACATCATCTCCTCAAACACGTCGTAGATCTCCTCCGAAGGCATGTCGAGGTACGAGTTGATCTCGTCGAGCACCACATCCTTCTCCTTTTCCAACTCATTCTCAGGGAAAGTGGCCTGGAAGGCGATGTCGGACAACAGGTCCATGGCGCGTTTGTAATAAACGTTCAGGAAAGAGGCTTGCAGGCAGGTCTCCTCCTTGGTGGTGAAGGCATTCAGGTCGCCGCCCACGTTGTCGAGACAGCTCAGGATATGGTAAGGCTTTCGGTTTTGGGTGCCTTTGAAGATGGTATGCTCGATGAAGTGGGCCATGCCGTTCTCGAAGTCACGTTCATCGCGCGAGCCCGTGCCCACCACGA
Organism: Bacteroidales bacterium; assembly: GCA_017645245.1. GTDB lineage: Bacteria > Bacteroidota > Bacteroidia > Bacteroidales > F082 > Limimorpha. Next base: position 24,263 of record JAGCPG010000050.1, on the reverse strand, counting down.
GCACCAGATGGGCGATCTCCCCTTTCTTCTGCCGATGCAGCAAATGGATGCCGTTGGGCAAGGTGGCTATGTTGTATTGTTCCTTTTCCATGTGAAGATAAAAAAACGCCGCAAAGGTAATAAGTTATCGTGAAAAACGTTAAGTTTGCAGTCCTAAACAACAGCTTTCATGAAAAAAACAGCTTTTACCATATTTCTCACCTTGACCGTGGTCCTTTCGGGCCTTGCCCAGACGCCTCGAAACATCAAGAAGGAATCCATTCCAACCTTCATGTTCCAGGTAACGTACGCAGCCCAGCTCCCAGGGCTTGACACCAAGACCGACTATGGATTCACCAACACCATCGGCGGCAGCATCATCTACAAGTCCAAGAGCAACTGGCTGTTTACCGCCAACGGCAACTTCATCTTCGGCAACAAGATCAAAGGCGACCGCATCGACCTGCTCGGCGAGGGCATCACCACCTACGAAGGCGAGATCATCGGCGGTGGCGGTCTGGTGTCGGCGCTGGCCATGTTTCAGAGAGGGATGCATTTCCAGGCTGAGGTCGGCAAGCTGTTCCCTATTTGGCCCAACCCCAACAGCGGCGTCTTCGTGCAGGGTGGCATCGGCTACCTGCGCAACCGCATGCGCATCGATTATCAGGTAGAAGCCCAAAACCCGCCCTATCCAGTAATGGACGACTACCAATACGGCTACGACCGCATGCGTGGCGGCTTCGCCTTGCACGGCGAGACGGGCTACATGATCATGAGTAACAACAGACTCTATAATTTCTCCGTTTCCCTTGAAGTCACCTACGCTCGAACCAAGCCGCTCAGGGATTATGACTTCAGGGTTTATTTCGACGAAAACGGCAATCCCGTTCCCAACGGCTATGTTGACAAAAGCCAGCGTTACAACGACTTGTACTATGGCATCAGAGTCAGCTGGATGATCCCCACCTACCAGCGCCAACCCGAGGAGTATTACTACCATTAAGCCATGCGAGGACTCTACACCTTAGCGATTCGGGGCTATGCCGCCGGTGTGAAAGCCGCCGCCTTGTTCGGCAACAAAAAAGCCAAGCAATGGGTGGAAGGCCGGAAAAAGCGTCCTGAGCCAGGCACCGACCCAAGCCCGTGGGTGTGGTTTCATGCCGCATCGCTGGGCGAGTTCGAGCAAGGTCGTCCCTTGATCGAGGCTTTGAAAAAGGAGTATCCACAGGTCAAGGTCTTATTGACGTTCTTCTCCCCTTCGGGCTACGAGATCAGGAAAAACTATCCTTTGGCCGACGAGGTGCTTTACCTTCCCAACGACACGCTCCGCAACGCAAGGCAGTGGGTCGGGCGGCACCATTTTGTGGCCGCTTTCTTCATCAAGTACGAGTTTTGGTTCAACTACATGACCGCCCTCGGCGAGAAGCACATCCCGCTCTATTATATCTCATTGATACTCAAGCCTAACCAGTTCTTCTTTAAGTGGTATGGCGGATGGTTCCGCAAACAGTTGAAGCATGTAGATCATTTCTTCGTACAAGATGATGCCACCTTGGAACTCTTGAAAGGTATCGGCTTCGACAACGTCACCCGCTGCGGTGACACCCGATTCGACCGCGTGGCCGCCATCGCACAACAGGCCAAGCGTTTTCCAGAGATCGAAGCCTTCATCCAAGGCAGGCAATGCATCATCGCCGGCAGTTCATGGCCACCTGACGAAAAGCTGCTCATCCCTTATATCCAAAGGCTTCCCAAGGATTACTGCATGATCATCGCACCGCATGACGTTTCCGAAAAACACGTCCGGCAGATCCGCGAAAGCTTGGCATCCGTTGATCCCAACAAGGTGTATGTGATTGACACGGTCGGCATCCTCTCGCAACTCTATCAATACGCCCGTTTTGTCTACATTGGCGGCGGTTTCGGCGTCAACATCCACAACATCCAGGAGCCCGTCACTTTCGGCTGTCCCGTGGTGTTCGGCCCAAAATACAAGAGTTTCAAGGAAGCCGTTGATCTGGTCAGCTTGGGTGGCGCTTTCTCCATCAACAGCCAAGACGAGTTGAACCAGGCCTTCGATAGGCTCATCAAAGACGAAGCCTTATATCAGCAGGCGTCAAAAACATGTAGGGAATACTTGAAGTCTCAATTGGGAGCCACCGACGTCATCCTCAATAAGATCACATCCACTTTCTCCTTTTAAAGATATATACAAACACGCCAGTGCAGAGCACCATCACGCCGATCAAGCCGTAAAACGCCCATGATTCGTCCTGGAAGGGCAGCTGGACGTTCATGCCGTAAAGGCCAGTGATGAAGGTCAGAGGCAGGATGATGGACGAAATGATGGTGAGGATCTTCATCGTCTCGTTGGTCTTGTTGGTCTGCATCGAGTCGAACGTCTGCGACAGACCCTCAATCAACTCCTCGTAATCCTCGGTCATATCCCATACCTTCTGGTAGTAGTCCAAGATGTTGCCCCAGTAGTCTTCCATGTACTCGATGTCCTCGGTGAAGCCCCGGATCTTTCCGTTTTCGAACATCTGGAAGAGACGCAGCTGAGGTTTGAATATGGTGTTGATCAGGATGAGATTCTTTCGCGTGATGGAGATGCGTTCTATGATCTTCACCTGTTTCTCTTGCAGCAGCTCGCGGTTGATCAACTCCACGTCCAGTCCCACTTTGCGCAGCAGGTACACTGACTCGGTGATCAGCTTTTCGAGGATACGGTACAGCAGTTTATCGGAGCTTTCGATGCTGACATCCTCTTGGTTTTGCAGCCGTTCCTCATATTCATCAAAGAGCTGCGACACTCCCCAAGGATTTTTCTCAATGGAAATAATATAGTCCTTACCCCAGAAGAGTTTAACTTCCTTGATCTTAACGAATTTATTTTGGCGGTCGAAGTTGGGGAAATGGAGAATCAGGAAGTAATAGTCGTCGTAAATATCGATTTTGGGTCGCTGGTTGACCGATTTACAGTCCTCAATGTCGAGGGGGTGAAAATGGAAGCGGTCCTTGAGGAACTCGAAGTCCTCATCGCTTGGGTTGTTCAGATGGCGCCATGTGATATCGCCTATTTTGAGACTATTAATCATATCCGATCCTCCCCAAAAATTTTTTCGCTGCAAAACTAAACAAAAATTATTAAAAAATTGCTATCTTTGCCGATTATTTTCAATCCGTGCGAAATGTACGCTTTCATTGCTGGAAAAATTGCTGAGATCACACCCGCTTACGCCATCATCGATAATCACGGCGTGGGCTATTTCATCAACATCACACTCAACACTTTCGCCGCCATTGGCGAGCAGTCGGAGGTGAAGCTCTACACCCATCTTCAGGTGTTGGAGGATGCCCATAACCTTTTTGGATTCTACACTTCCAAGGAGCGCGACATGTTCGAGCTGCTGATCAGCGTCAGCGGCGTCGGATGCAACACAGCACGGCTCATCCTTTCCTCATTGACGGTCAACGAGCTCAGCACCGCCATCGCCAATGAGGACATCAAGACCATCCAAGCGGTGAAGGGCATCGGCAGCAAGACCGCCCAACGCCTCATCGTCGACCTCAAGGACAAGGTCAGGAAGACCGACTACTCAGAAGAAATCGTTGAGGCCGTTGACAATACCGTCAAGAATGAGGCGTTATCAGCTTTGGTGATCTTGGGATTCAGCAAGAACGCCGCCAGCAAGGCGCTCGACAAATTGTTAAAACAATCGCCGGATACCCCTGTGGAAGTGCTGATCCGCGAAGCGTTAAAGTTACTATGAACCTGATGAAACGACATATCATCCTTTTCCTGTTGCTGGCCACCCTGATGCCTGGCTTTGCCCAGCAACCCGACTCCACCCATCTGGTCTACCCCATCCCCAACGGACAGGGCGATCCCACACAGCAGCTCTACAACCAGTCGCCGCTGTACCTTAGCGATCCCAGAAACTTCACCCGCGAGGTCATCTACGACCCCGTCACCAACCAATATACTTTCAAGCACAAGGTCGGCGACTTCGAGTACACCACGCCGACCACCATGTCACAACAGGAATACCTGAACTACAAGAACCGCCAAGGCGTGATGGAATATTGGAAAGAGCGCCGCAAGCAAAACGGACGTTCCGCCACCGACGGCAACTCCATCATCCCTCCGATCTATGTAGGTGGCGAAGCCTTTGACATGATCTTCGGAAGCAATACCATCGACATCCGTCCCCAAGGCTCCGTCGACCTCTCCTTCGGCATCAAGCACAACTACCGTGGCGACCCGTCCATGAGCGAACGCCAAAAGCACAACACCAACTTCGATTTCGATCAGGACATCCAGCTGAACGTCATCGCCAAGATCGGCGACAAGATCAACTTCAACATCAACAAGAACACCAAGGCCACCTTCAACTACGAGGACCTGATGAAACTGAAGTACGAAGGCAAGGAAGATGAGATCATCCAACTGCTCGAGGCTGGCGACGTGAGCTTCCCCTTGAACAGCACTCTCATCACCGGTACCCAGCAACTGTTCGGTATCAAGTCGAAACTGAAGTTCGGCAAGACCACCATCACCTCAGTGGCATCCTATCAGGAGAGCGAGTCGAGAAACATCGCCGTTCAAGGTGGCGCCCAGACCAACGAGTTCAACATCAGCTGTCTCGATTACGAGGACAACCGCCACTTCTTCCTGAGCCAGTATTTCAGGGATCAATACGAAGCGGCCTTGGCTTCCCTGCCCACCGTCACCTCCAGCATCAACATCACCAAGATCGAGGTGTGGATCACCAACACCAACTCCTCCACGCAGGACACCCGTAACATCTTGGCCCTTACCGACTTGGGCGAAGGAAAACCCCAATGGATCTACAACCCCGAGATCTCGCCCGCCAACACTGCGACCTTCTATCCCCGCAATGCCGCCAACGACATGTTGACCCGCATCGATACCAACCAGATCCGCGACATCAGCCTGGTGACCAACTACATGTCGGGCGACCCGTTGAGAATTGGCAAGCAGGCATACATGGCCTCAGGCCGCGACTTCGAAAAGGTAGAGAACGCACGCCGTTTGAGCAGCTCCGAATATTCACTGAACTCCAAGTTGGGCTTCATCTCCCTGAACGTCACCCTGAACTCCAACCAAACGCTGGCTGTGGCCTACCAATACACCATCGTAGGCAGCGACCAGGTCTACCAAGTTGGTGAGTTCTCCGACCAAGGCATCAACACCCCGAAAGTGCTAGTGGCCAAGTTGTTGAGAGGCACTACGGTAAACACCTCCATGCCGATCTGGAACCTGATGATGAAGAACGTCTACAACATCAAGGCGTATCAGATCAGTTCCAACGACTTCATGCTCAACATCTTCTACAACGGCAACTCCAACAGCACCCCGATGGGTTACTTCACCGAGGGTCCCGACAACGTGAAAGGCGTCTCGCTGCTGCACCTGCTCGGCCTTGATAACTTGACCCAACAGAACAACCCGATCCCGGGCGGCGATGGTGTGTTCGACTTCCTCAACGGAGCGCAGACCACGGGCGGTACGATTAACGCCGCCAACGGCCGTATCTACTTCCCCGTGCTGGAACCCTTCGGAAGCCATCTCCGAAAAGTGTTCTCCGAGAGCGTTGAGCTGGCCAACAAATACGCGTTCGACTCCCTTTACACGATGACCAAGACCTCCGCCGAGCAGTTCTCCGAAAAGAACAAGTTCTCATTGCGAGGCTATTACTCGTCACAGTCGGGCAGCGAAATCAGCCTGAACGCCATGAACGTGGCCCAAGGCTCAGTGACAGTGACCGCGGGCGGCCGCACCTTGGTCGAGAATGTCGATTACACCGTCGACTACACCTTGGGTCGCGTGTCGATCATCAACGAAGGCATCCTGAACTCAGGCACCCCGATCAACATCTCTTTGGAAAGCAACTCCGGGTTCAGCGCCCTGAAGAAGACCTTCCTGGGATCGCGCATCGAGCATGAGTTCAACCCCGACTTCCGTTTGGGCGGTACCATTTTGTACCTCGGCGAGAAGTCGTATACCCAAAAGATCAACTACGGCGAAGAAGCCATCGCCAACACCATCTACGGCTTCGACCTAAGCTATAACACTGAAGCACGATGGCTCACCAGTTTCATCGACTGGCTGCCCGGCATCAGCACTAAGGCACCTTCGAGGATCCGTTTTGACGGTGAGTTTGCCCGTTTCATCCCTGGCCTGTCCCATTCGGTCGCGGAGAAAGGCACCTCTTACATCGACGACTTCGAGGGAGCCAAGTCCACCATCGATTTGAGGCTCTACAGCCAATGGCACCTGGCCAGTACGCCGCAGCACCAGCCCGACCTCTTCCCCGAAGCCGGCGCGAACACCGGGCTCAACTACGGCATGAACAGGGCCAAGCTCTCGTGGTACACCATCGACCATACCGTGTTCTACGACCGCGGCTCCAACAGCCGACCGAAGAACATCACCAACGACGAGTTGTCGAAAAACAGCGTCCGTCAGGTGCTGGAGACCGAAATCTTCACCAAAGACATCCCCTCAGGCACCCCGACAAACATGGCCGTGCTCAACCTCGCCTACTTCCCGAAAGACAGAGGTCCCTACAACTACGATGTGACCGGCGGACCTTATTCTGCAGGTGTCGACGAGAACGGAGAGCTGATCAACCCTGAAAGCCGTTGGGCAGGTATGATGAGAAGGATGGAGTCGACCGACTTCGAGGCCACCAACATCGAATACGTTGAGTTCTGGCTGATGGATCCCTTTGCCGATCCCGAGTACCAGAACAACCCCGGTAAGCTATACATCAACTTGGGTGACGTCTCGGAGGACGTGCTCCGCGACGGTCGTAAGTTCTACGAAAACGGTCTGCCTGAGAACGAACAGGTGGTTAACGTGGACACCACCATCTGGGGCCGCGTTCCCACCTTGCAAGACTTGGTGGGCGCCTTCAGCACCAACTCCGATGCCCGTCAGTACCAAGATGTCGGTTTCGACGGCTTGCGCGACGTTGACGAGCGTTACTTCTTTGAGAACAACTTCCTGAGCGACATGAGAATGCAGTTCGGCGAAGGCTCCGAGGCCTATCAAAAAGTGTTCAACGACCCGTCAAGCGACAACTACCACTACTTCAGGTCGAGCGAATGGGACGACGATGAGGTGCACAGCAGCATTGTGGAACGTTACAAGAGCTACAATGGCGTTGAGGGTAACTCACCCTCCGACACCCAGCGCACCGAGGACTATACCACCAACAACACCACCTTGCCTGATGCTGAGGACATCAACGACGACAACACCTTGAGCGAATCGGAACGCTATTACCAATATGAGATCGACCTTGACCCCAATCAGATGGAAGTCGGCAAAAACCACATCGCCGACATTTACGAGGCCAACAACATCGCTTTGGCCAACGGCGAGATCGGCAGCGTGAAATGGTATCAGTTCAGGGTGCCCGTCAAGCAACCCGACAAGGTCATCGGCAACATAGAGGACTTCTCCTCCATCCGCTTCATGAGAATGTTCGTCCGCGAGTTTGAGAAGCCCATCGTGCTGCGTTTCGCCACCCTCGACCTGGTGAAGGGCGAATGGCGCACCTATACCCAGAACATCCAGGCTCCTGGTGAATATCAGCCCAACGACATCTCCAACAACACCACACTCGACATCTCCGCGGTCAACATCGAGGAGAACGGCCGCCGTTCACCCATCCCCTACGTCATCCCTCCGGGCATCACCCAGGAACAGATCGTAGGTACCACCGCCGTGACCAAGCTCAACGAGCAGTCGCTCCAGATGACCATCCAAAACCTTGTTGACGGCGACGGAAGAGCCATCTACAAGACCGCCGACTTCGACCTGCGGCAGTACAAATACCTGAAGATGTTCGTCCACGCCGAAAAGGCCCATGAGGAGGACATCCTCGAAGACGAAGACCTCACCGTGTTCATGCGTCTGGGTACCGACTTCACCGAGAACTACTACGAATACGAAATCCCACTGAAAATCACCCCATGGCATACCCCGGCATCCAACAAGGAAGCCATCTGGCCTGAGATCAACAACTTCGAGATTTTGTTGGAAGACCTGGTCGCCGTGAAGTCGAACCGTAACCAAGCCATGAATCAGCCCGGCAGCGACGTCAAGCTGAACTTCATCTATTCCGAGCGCTTCAAGCAAGGCACCGTTGACGGCAAGGACTATTACCATACCATCAAAGTCATAGGTAACCCGTCCATCAGCGACGTGGAAGCCATGATGGTTGGCGTGCGCAACCCGAAACGCCAAAGCCTGGAGAGCACCACCGACGACGGCCAAACCAAGAGTGTTGTGGTGTGGATCAACGAGTTGCGTCTCACCGATCTGAGCAGCAAAGGCGGCTGGGCAGGCACTGGCCATATTGAAGCCACCTTGGCCGACCTCGGACGCTTTGTGGTCACCGGATCCTATAGCTCAGGCGGCTTCGGCGCACTCGATAGCGACATCAAGGACAACACCTTCGAGGCCAACTCCCAGTTCAGCGTCTCCACCGACCTTGAACTCGGCAAGTTCGTCGAAAGCACCGGCCTCAAGCTCCCACTCCACGTCGACTACGGCAGGAACGTCACCACCCCAATGTACAACCCCTACGATCCCGATATCAAACTCAAGGACGCTTTGTCATACATGGGCACCCAAAAGGAACGGGACTCCCTGACTTCCATCGTGCATAGCATGACCCAGTACAAGAACATCAACCTGATGAACGTCAGGAAGGAGCGCACCGTGGGACGTAACAAGAACAATGACAAGGGCAAGAAAGAGGGCGAAGAGAAGATCAACCCGAGAGACCCGAACAACATGAACAGAAGCCCCGGTCGTACAGGCGGAGCGAAGGTCCACATCTACGACATCGAGAACTTCAACCTCTCCTTCTCCTACAGCGAGACCAATCAGGAGAACCCTGACATCAACTACTTCAACACCAAGACTTATCACGGCAGTTTGGGATACAATTTCATGAACAATCCCAAGAACGTCGCGCCATTCTCGAAGGCGAAATGGGCATCAAAGTCCTACCTCGCCCTGATCAAGGACATCAACTTCTACTATCTACCCAAGAGCATCGCCTTCAATACCGAGATGAACCGCTTCTATTCTGAAAAGCTGATGCGTAACAAGAGCGGCGGCGAGATCATCATCAACCCGACCTACTCCAAGCAATGGGATTGGAACCGCAGCTTCCAGTTCCGTTACGACCTGACCAAGGGACTGAGCTTCGAGTATTCCGCACAAGCCCGAGCATACGTGTATGAACCGGCGGGCAATCCCGACAAGGGCACCGAGGAATGGAAGCTCAACCGCGACACCATCAAGAATGAGCTGAAACATCTAGGCACCATGTCGCAGTTCCAGCAGACCGTCAACGTCAACTACACCATCCCGATCAACAAGCTGCCGCTGATGAACTGGGTTACCGCCACAGCCAGCTACCAGGGACAGTATTTCTGGAACGCCTCGGCCGTTTCCATCCAAGACCGCTTGGGCAACTCCATCGAGAACTCCAACACCATCCAAGGCAACGGAACCCTCGACTTCACGAAGATCTACAATTCGATTCCTTACCTGAAGAAGCTCAACCAGTCCGCCAAGAACAACAAGAACAACAAAAACGCGAAGAACGACAAGAACAAGGGCGACAAAGACCCGAAGGGAGACAAAGGAAAGCAGGAACAGATCTCCGACAGCACCGAGATGAAACCCAAGGTCAATGTCGGCAAGATCATCCTCGACGGTTCGTTGAAGATGCTTACCATGGTCAAACGCGCCTCCATCACCTATTCCAGCAACGGAGGTCAGACCTTGCCGGGCTTCATGCCGAAACCAGCCTACCTTGGCCTCAGCTCTTCGGGAATGGCACCTGGATGGCAGTTCGTGACCGGCTTGCCCAACGAGATCTACAGCACCGCCGTCGACCGTGGTTGGCTGACGCAAGACTCCATCCTGAGCGATCCTTATATCAAGAGGAGTACGGAAACCTTCAACTACCGCGTCAATGCCGAGCCTTTCAGTGGATTCAAGATCGACATCCAAGGTAACATGAACTCTGCCGAGAACCTCCAGCATTATTTCAGATACAACAACCTCCTTGAGCAGTTTGAGGTCTTCACGCCCACCAAGGGAGGCAACTTTACCTCCTCCATCATGATGATCAAGACCGCCTTCGCGTCTACCGGCGATGAATCCACCACCGATTCGCCTATCTTCGACCAAATGCTGGCCAACCGTGTCATCATCGCCGACCGTATCGCCAAGGGCAATTCCCAATGGATCTCCAACGTCAACCAATATTATTTCGACACCATTGCCGGGGATTACTATCCGAGAGGCTATGGTTCGTCGTCACCTGAAGTGTTGCTGTATTCGTTCCTGGCCGCCTATCTGGGCAAGGATGCCAACACCATCAGCCTGACGCCGTTCTCGAAGATCCCGTTCCCGAACTGGAGCTTGAGTTACAACGGCCTGGCCAACATTCCGGCCGTTGGAGCCATCTTCAAGACCGTCAACCTCACCCACTCCTACCGGGCTACCTATACCATCAGCAACTGGGCCAACAACGTCAATTACGACCCGGATAACACCGTCCAGTTCTACGAGGGTTCCGACAAAATCATCCCGGAATACGAGATCGGGCAGTTGGTGCTCAACGAACAGTTCATGCCGTTGGTTGGCGTCGACGTGGGCTTGCAGAACAGCCTTACTTTCAATGTCCAATACAAGAAGTCGCGCACGTTGACCATGAGCTTCACCAACAACCAGCTCACCGAGGTCGATGGCAAGGAGATCGTCGTTGGAGCAGGCTATAGGTTCAAAGACCTGACTTTCAACGTTGTATCGATGACGGGCAACAAAAACAGGAAGACTGTCAAGAACGACTTGGTGTTGAAGCTGGATGTCGGCTACAAGCGTGACAAGACCATCCTGCGCCGTATCGACGAGAAAAACAACCAAGTGTCAGCCGGACAGAGCAAGATCAACATCTACCTCACCGGCGACTACCAGATCAGCACCCGTCTGAGCACCCAGGCCTTCTTCAAGTACGACACCAGCACGCCGTTCGTGTCGACTTCGTTCCCGACTTCAACGACCTTCGCGGGCCTGACGGTCAGGTTCAACCTCGCACAATAATTTTTTTGGTAAAAATGTGAAGCACACGTTTTATTTATGTAATTTTGGCATCGAAAAACTAACAGCTTAACTAATAGTAAAATGAATATTCCATCAAACCTGAAGTACACGAAAGACGATGAATGGATCCGTCTGGAAGGCGAATTCGGCTACATCGGCATCACTGATTATGCACAACACGAACTGGGTGACATCACCTTTGTCGACATCGACCCTGACCTCGTTGGTGAGACCCTCGAAGCTGAGGAAGAGTTCGGCGCAGTCGAGGCTGTGAAGACCACTGCCGAGTTGCTGATGCCCGTTGGCGGCGAAGTCGTTGAAGTCAACGAAGCCCTGGCCGACGAAGAAAACGCCAAGTTGGTCAACACCGATCCTTACGGTGAAGGCTGGATGATCAAGATCAAGGTGAACGACGCCGCTGAGCTGGACAACCTCCTCGACGCAGCCGCCTACGAAGAGAAGATCAAGTAATCTCCCTTTGGAACGATTCACTAGAAATAGTTACCCGGGAGTCCTTTGCGCAGCGGTCATCCTGCTGCTGACTGGGCTGCCGGGTTCTTATTTGCCCAAGGTGAAGCCCATCCTCGGGCTGGACAAACTCGTCCACCTGCTCATGTACTTCGGCTTCGCCTTCATCACGCTTTGGGGCTACCGCAAACCTTACAACAACAACGGTCAGGCCTACCGCAAAAAGGCTATATGGCTGGTTTTCACCATCAGCATCGTGTTCGGTGCGATCACCGAAATCATGCAGGAAACCCTCATCCCCTTGCGCACCGGCAGCGTTTACGACTGGATCGCCGACACCATTGGAAGCCTTTTGGGCGTGGCAATCTATTATTTTTTCCACCGAAGCAGAAATAATTTGCAAAATCAATCGTTTTGTAAATAAAAAAATAGTAATTTCGCATCGCAAATATTATGCGAATAACAAAAACGCTATAACCATGGAAGAGAAAAAATCACCTAAAGCGAATCTTGAGAACAAGAAATTGATGTTCACTCAAATAGGCCTGATCATCAGTTTGGCCGTGGCTTGGGTCGTATTTGAAATCAAGAGTTATGACAAGCTTGAGTTCGCCGACGTCGGTAGAACCGTCGAAGTCCTCGAAGAGGAAATGGTGGAAATCACAAAGCAGGAGCAAAAACCACAGCCTGTGGAAGTTCCCAAGCAGACCACCCAAATCCAAGTCGTGGAAGACGACGTGGAGGTTGATGACGTGGAAATCAACGCTGAAGTCGACCAGAACGAAGTTATCGAAGAGTACATCGCTCCCGAGGTTGAGGAAGAAGAAGTCGTTGAGGCTGAGATCTTCACCATCGTGGAAGAGATGCCTGAGTTCCCAGGCGGCATGCAGAAACTTGCCGATTACCTGGCCAAGAACATCAAGTATCCTCAGATGGCTCGTGAATCAGGTATCCAAGGCCGTGTGTTCGTCAACTTCGTTGTCGAGCCTGACGGCCACGTGTCGAACGTCAACGTGATGCGTTCACTCGGTGGCGGCTGCGACGAAGAAGCTATGCGCGTCGTGAAAGCCATGCCGAAGTGGAAACCCGGCAAGCAGCGTGGTAAGGCTGTGCGTGTGAGCTACATCCTGCCCGTCAACTTCAAGCTGCAGTAATCTAACAACGGAAATGGTCGAAGACTAACTTCGCCTTTGCCGGACCAATCAAGGAAGTCAAGCTTTCGAGCGAGGCTTCCTTGATTGTTTTTACAGACTTCAGTTCCAGCAACAACTTCTCGGCCGTCGTCTTGCCGATGCCTTTGATGTCGGCCAACTCGGAGTGCATGAAGCCTTTCTCGAACTTCTTGCGGTGATGGGTGATGGCAAAACGATGCACCTCGTCCTGAATGTGGGTCATCAGCCTGAAGATCTCCGAGTCGGGTTTGATGCCCACCACCCTGGGAGGGAATCCGAACAGCAGCTCACGGGTGCGGTGCCGTTCATCCTTGACCAAACCCGCGATGGCGATATCCACATGCAACTCATCCTCCACCACCTGACGCACCACCTCCATCTGGCCCTTGCCACCATCGGTGACGATCAGGTTGGGCAATGGCTTTTCTTCCTCCAGCAGGCGGGAGTAACGGCGCCGCACCACTTCCTTCATCGAGGCGTAATCGTCAGCACCCACCACAGTCTTGATGTTGAAATGCCGATAGGCATTCTTGTTGGGCTTTCCGTTGACGAACTGCACCATGGCCGCCACGGGATAGTCGCCTTGGAAGTTGGAGTTGTCGAAACACTCTATGATTTCAGGCACAACGGGCAGGTGAAGCATCTCCTTAAGCTGGTTGAGCACCCGCTTTTGATGCCGTTCCGGATCAACCAAGGTACGCTGCTTTTCCACATCCATCTTGTATTGCACGGCATTGCGGCGCGAGAGCTCCAACAGCTTCAGCTTGTCGCCACGCTTGGGCACGGTGACTTCCACATCACCAAGGTCGAAATCGAGTTTCAACGGAAGCACCACCTCATGCGATTGACTCTCAAACTGCTGGCGCAGGTCGGCGACGGCCAACAGCAGCAGCTCTTCCGGCGTCTCGTCAAGCTTACGCTTGATTTCAACGGTGTGCGACTGCACCACGGCGCCTTCCACCACCTTCATGTAATTCACATAGAACAGGCTGTCGGCATCCACGTAGGAGAACACATCCACGTTGTGGATGGTGGAGCTAACTACCGTTGAGCGACTGCGGTAGTTCTCCAGCAACTCGTATTTTTCCTTGATCATTTGGGCTTCCTCGAACTCCAGCCGCGAGGCGTGATCCATCATCTGAGTCTTCAAGTCACGCAACACGACCTGCATGTTACCCCTGATGATTTCCTTCACCGCTTGGATCATCCGCTGGTAATCCTCACGGGAAACGTTGCCCACGCACGGGCCCGCGCACTTATGAATATGGTAGTCAAGACAGACGCGATACTTGCCTTTTTCGATGTTGGATTCGGACAAAGGAGTACGGCACGAGCGGATCTGGTAGATCTGCGTCAACAGGTCGAGCAGCACATGGGCAGTACGCACAGAGGGATAAGGACCGAAGTAGTCCGACCCATCATTGACCTTTTTTCGGGTCAAAAACACCCGAGGGAAAGGCTCATTCTTGACACAGATCCAAGGATAGGTCTTGTCGTCCTTGAGCATGATGTTGTAGCGCGGCTTGTACTGCTTGATGAGGTTGTTTTCCAACAGCAGTGCCTCCGACTCCGATTCCACCACGATGAACTTGATGTCGGCAATCTTGCTCACCAACACGCGCGTCTTGCCCGATTGCTCCTTGTTGAAATAGCTTGATACACGGCGCTTGAGGTTCTTCGCCTTACCCACATAGATCAACTCACCGTTTTTATCAAAATAACGGTAAACCCCTGGTTTATTGGGAATTGTGGACAATATGGGTTTTAAGTCTTCTCTCACCTCTTACCTCTCACCTTTAAAATGGTCCCATCCTTGTGCCTTCAGTGGGATGACATGATTGTCAGGCGTGACCAACTCGGCAATGCCCTTGTCAGCGGTCATGTAGCCAATCACGCTGACGTCCTCGCTCATCTGCTGGATCTTCTCGTAGTCCTTTTGATCGATGGTGAACAGCAGCTCGTAGTCCTCTCCCCCGTTCATGGCAGCGATGCTCGGCACGACTTGGAAGTCGCGGGCAAGTTTCGAGGTGGTCGGATCAAGCGGGATCTTGTTCTCATGGAGCTGGCAGCCCACACCCGATTCCTTGCAGAGATGCAGGATTTCGGAGGCCAGACCGTCGGAGATGTCAATCATCGAGGTGGGTTTGATGCCCAGCTCCTTCAGACGGGCCACCACATCCTTGCGGGCTTCGGGCTTCAGCTGGCGTTGGAGCACATAGTCGAAGCCTTTCAGCTGGGGCTGCATGTTGGGATTGGCCAGATACTCCGCTTTTTCCCTTTCAAGGATCAGGAGACCCATATACGCGCCACCCAGGTCACCGCTCACGCAGAGCAGATCGTTGGGTTTGGCGCCGCTGCGATACACCACGTCCTCTTCCTTGGCCATGCCGATCACGGTGATGGAGATCACCAAGCCGGAGCGGCTCGAGGTGGTGTCGCCTCCGACCAGATCCACATGGTAGTTCTCACAGGCCATGCGGATGCCAGCATAGAGCTCATCCAAAGCCTCCACCGAGTAACGGTTGGAGATGCCCAGGCCTACCACAATCTGGGTCGGGGTGCCATTCATGGCATAGATGTCAGAGAAGTTGACCACCGCGGCCTTGTAGCCAAGATGCTTCAAGGGCGTATAGGTCATGTCGAAATGCACGCCTTCGAGCAAGAGGTCCACCGAGACCAAGGTCTTGTAGCCCTCGTGGTTGATCACCGCTGCGTCGTCGCCTATGCCTTTCAGGCTGGAGGCGTTCCGCAACGGGAAGTCCTGCGTCATCTGGTCGATCAACCCGAATTCGCCCAGCTCATCGAGCTCGGTGCGGGTGTTGTCATTGTTTTCTTCCATATTTTGTCTTGATTTTATTGCATAATACGATCAAACCTACCGTCACAACGAGGCTGAGCAACAGCAGCCAAACATTGGAGGTCGCCCCGAAATGCTCATAATCCACGTCGGTCAAGCCTTTGTGCTCCAGATAGGCCACCACCACCGCCGCGCCGTTGTTGACGAAGTGCATCAGGATGCTCGTCCAGAGGGAACCCGAGTAGTAGAAAAGGTAGCCCAGGATGAGCCCTAAGAACATGCGGGGCAGGAAGCCGTAGAACTGGAAATGGATGAACGAGAAGATGAAAGCGGAGAGGAACACGGCCACATGGGCGTTCTTGCATCCCCTGTGCAAGGCTTGCTGGAGCATCCCTCGGAAAGTCAGCTCCTCGCCGATGGCGGGAATCAGCGCAATGACCAGCAAGTTGACCAACAATCCCCAGATGGTATCCACCTGCAACATGCGATCCGTCAGTTCGCTGGCAGCGTCTTCCATCTGTTTCAGTAGGGCTTCGAGCGACTCGAAAGCCGAGCCGAAGTTCATCTTTTCGTTCCAGTCCCCAAAAAGGTTGGTCAACGGCAGGGACACGAACATCAAAGCCACGCCGATCAGCAGCATCCAAGCGCTGTTGGGCTTGCGGAAGCCGATCTCACGCATGGGTTGCTTGCGGGTGAAGGCATACAGGATCAACGGCGGTGCGATGAACATCAAGGCGGAACTGATGCCTTGGCCCAGCTTCAGCAAGTCGATATTGTTGCCCACCGCCAGAAACAAGGTGACGGCTCCACCGACCAAAGTGCAGACCAACAGCGCCATCAGGTAGATAAACACACGGAAACCGGTCGATTCCTTCAGGTTTTTCTTAAACTCATCCATCGTAACATGTCTTTGATTTTGCAAATGTAGTATTTTTGCAGCAAATATGCACCCATGTATCGCATCGCCAACTTGGAATTCGACCATTATCCCCTGCTGCTGGCACCCATGGAGGACGTTTCCGATCCTCCGTTCCGCCACGTGTGCAAGTTGTTTGGCGCCGATCTAGTCTATTCGGAATTCATCTCATCCGACGGCTTGATTCGCGATAGCGTGAAGAGCATCAAGAAGCTGGATTTCGATGAGTTCGAAAGGCCCTTCGGGGTGCAGATCTTCGGCAACGCCGTCGAGCCCATGGTGGAAGCAGCCAAATATGCCGAAACCGCCCATCCCGACTTGATCGACATCAACTTCGGCTGTCCCGTGAAGAAGGTGGCCTCGAAAGGCGCTGGATCAGGCATCATGAACGACATTCCCAAGATGGTGGCCATTACTGAGGCGGTGGTGAACGCCGTCAACATCCCTGTGACGGTGAAGACCCGACTGGGCTACGACGACCAGCACCGTGAGATCGTTGACATCGCGGAGCGCTTGCAAGATGTAGGCATCGCCGCCCTCACCATCCATGGTCGACTGCGCACCACCAAATACAGCGAACCCGCCGACTGGACCCTGATCGGGGCGGTGAAAAACAACCCCAGGATGCACATTCCCATCATCGGCAACGGCGACGTGGTTGACGGTCCCAGTGCCAAGCACTACAAGGACACCTATGGTGTGGATGCCTTGATGATTGGCCGCGCCACCTACGGCAACCCTTGGATCTTCAGGGAGATCAGGCATTACCTTGAGACTGGCGAGGAGCTTTCCAAGCCAGACCTCCACGAGCGGATCAGGATTGCCATGATCCAGCTGGAGCGTTCCGTGGATTGGAAAGGCGAGCACATCGCCGTCATGGAGATCCGTAAGCATTGGGGCTCCTATTTCAAAGGACTTCCGGGCTTCAAGCCTTACAAGATCCGGCTGATGGAAGCCAAGACTGCGGGCGAAGTCAAAGAAATCTTGGAAGATATTGGAACAAATTACTAGCGTTTTCGAAAAAAGTCGTACTTTTGCACCGCAATCCCGCGAGGGCGTTGCGGTCCCATAGCGCAGTTGGTTAGAGCAACTGACTCATAATCAGTAGGTCCTAGGTTCAAGCCCTAGTGGGACCACGGAAAACAAAAAAAGGATGCCTTTCGGCATCCTTTTTTTGTTGAGCTTCAGCTCAATTAGTTCTCGAGCGCGCTGCCCTTGAGCGTCGTGTAGTTGATACGGAAGGCACCAACTTTACGGAGCTCCTGTTTCACGTCGGTGACGACACCCATACGGGTCTCTCTGTGCACCTTAAGAGCAGTGGTGAGCAGCGGACGGTCGGCCTCGCTACGCGCTTCACGTTCCTGGAGCACCCAGTCCGGAATGTCTTCCGGGCGGGCGAACTGGTCGTTCAGCTGGATACGCGACTCGGTACCGAGTTTGGGATCACGCGGAGGGCCGATGTAGATGGAGCTTACCAAAGCCTTCTTCTCGAGCTTGGCGATTTCCGTTGCCTTTGGCAGGGCGGTCTTCACCTTCAGCTCGACATCGCGCATTGACGTGGTGATCATAAAGAAGAAGATCAACATGTAAACGATATCCGGCAGTGATGAGGTGCTCACTTGTGGCACTTCCTTTTTACCTGATTTTTTGAATTTACCCATAGTTTGTTCCTCCTTTATTATTTACCCACTTCGACGGGTTCTGCCTCGCTGACACGGACAGGAACTGCTTCGCCGATTGCTTTGGCTTGATCTTCGTTAAGCTGGTCGAGATGTTTGTGGAAGTGTTTCCATGCCATCTCCTCCTTCAGTTCATTGAAGGCGCGTGCCAGCTCATTCTGCACACTGATATACATAGCATACGATGTACCACGGTCGTTCTGCAGTGAGATAACGCCTTTCGACATCATGACTTCGCCGAGCATTTCGATCTGCTTGGGTTCCACTTCCGGAGCGGTTTCGTCGCCCGGGCGCGGGGTCATGAAGTTCTTGGCATCATCCTTCAGCAGTGAGATGTCCGAAGGACGGCCGTTGACCATCAGCTTGTTATTCTTGTTAATCAAAACATTCATCACATTTCTTTCCTTGACCTTGACGTCATCGTCGTTTTGTTCCACCGGAGGGGGCAGACGACGGGTGATACCGTAGTCCACGTCCATGGAGGTGGTCATCAGGAAGAAACACAATAGCAAGAATGCTATGTCAGCCTGCGAACTAGAATTAATTTCCGGGGTTTTCTTGGCCATGATGAAATGTTTTATTTACCAGATCTGATAACTGAATAGAGAATAGTGAGAATGCTAACTCCAAGTGTTACATAGAAGAAGTTGAGGCCCCATTCGACCATGCCGTGGGTTCTGCCTGAATAGACTTGTTCACCCGTAGCGTATTCAACGCCGAAGCTGCCTTTTGACATTAGGTATGCTACAACTGCAATAACAACAATGGCACCTATCGCAACAAGAATCTTCTTAACATTCACGCCTTTGACCACAGCAGCGGCAATGGCTGAAATGATTGCGGTAACAACGCCAAGAATAATCAAGATGTAGCCCCAATTCAGGATCATATTGATGTGACCATCGTTCTTGAGATCCAGGTAGTAAATCACTGCCAGAATAACGGTAACGAGAGTCAGCGCTCCAAAGACCCATTTTCCGATGTTTGAAAGCTTACCGTTCATGATTATTGTTGATTATTTTTTGTTGTATTTAACGAGGATATCCATGAAGCTGATGGAAGCATTTTCCATGTCGCTCGTGATCTTTTCAATTTTGGATGCGATGAAGTTGAAGAAAACTTGAAGGATGATAGCTGCGATCAAACCGAACACGGTGGTCAACAAAGCAACCTTCATACCTGAAGCAACAACTGTTGGGCTCATATCACCGGCAGCGGCGATAGCGTCAAAAGCGTTGATCATACCGATAACGGTACCCATGAATCCGAACATAGGAGCCAAGCTGATGCAGAGGCCAACCCAGCTCAAACCGCTTTCAAGTTTACCAGCGGCAACAGCGCCGTAGGAGACGAGTGATTTCTCAACTTCGTCAAGCGACTGACCGTCTTGCAGACGGATGAGGCCTTGGGTGAAGATGCTGGCCACAGGACCGCGGGTGTCCTTGCAGAGTTGTTTTGCACCTTCAACGTCACCAGCCTTCATCTTGGCTTCGATACCAGCGAGAAGCTTGGTGGAGTTGCCGTCAGCCATGGTCAGATAGATGATTCTCTCAATGGAGATGGCCATACCAAGCAGCAAGATGATCAACACGATGCCCATGAATGCCGGACCACCGTCAATGAATTGTCTCTTGATGACCTCGCGGAAAGTAGTAGGAGCTTCAGCGGGGGTGAGATCTGTGGTAGCAGCCTCTTCAACTGCAGGGGTTTCAGCAACCTGTTCGGTAGCTGCTTCTTCGGGTTGAGCTTGCTCTTCTTGAGCAAAGAGATTGCTGATTCCAAATGTCATAAAACCAACAATCGTGAGGAAAGCAATTAATTTTTTCATGATTTAGTTTAATGTTGTGTTTACAATAATTTTCTGTTCAGTCAGCGGAGAGAGCGGGATTCGAACCCGCGGTACCCTTTTGGAGTACACACACTTTCCAGGCGTGCTCCTTAAACCACTCGGACATCTCTCCAAATAATTCGTTGCGAAATTACATAAAATTTCGTTTGAATCACCAAGACGAAGATATTTTTTTTGCAATCGGATTATTTTGTCATCTCGCCTCGGATGGAAACTCCCAGTAATTCAACGACTTTCTCTCTTGACAGGCCCTCGCCCATCAGGTACATCAACTTGGCCACGGCAGCCTCGGCCGTCAGGTCGTAGCCGCTCACCACCCCGATGCGGGCCATGTCGAGACTGGTCTCATAGCGGCCCATCTCCACAGATCCGCCCTTGCACTGGGTGATATTGAGGATGATCAGGCCTCGGTCGATGGCCTCCTTCAAGGCGTCGAGGAACCAAGGCGCGGTGGTGGCGTTGCCCGAGCCGAAAGTCTCCAGCACCATGGCCTTCAGGCCCGGGGTGCGCAAGGCATGGCACACAAATTCCTGGGAGATGCCCGGGAAGAGCTTCAGGATGCCCACGTTGCGATCCATCTCGGTATGCAGCTTGAGTTTCTTGAAATTGGGTTTCAGGATGCGCTCCTTATTATATTTAATGTGTACGCCCACCTCGGCCAGTCCTGGGTAATTGGTGGACGCGAAGGCATTGAAGTTCTCGGCGTTGAACTTGGTGGTGCGGTTGCCGCGCAGCAGCTGGTCCTGGAAAAAGATGCAGACCTCGGGCACGATGGAGGTGTCGTCCTCCTTGGCGGCAGCGATCTCAATGGCGGCGAGGAAGTTCTCTCGTCCGTCGGTGCGCACCACGCCCATCGGCAGCTGCGATCCCGTCAGCACCACGGGTTTGTTGAGGTTCTCGAGCATGAAGCTCAGCGCCGAGGCGGTGTAAGCCATGGTGTCGGAGCCGTGAAGCACCACAAAGCCGTCGTACTGCTCGTAGTTTTCGGCGATCTTCGTCGCCAGCATCGCCCAGAAGTCGGGCGACATGTTCGACGAGTCAATCAAGGGATCGAACGAATAGAAGTCGATCTGATAGCCGAAGTTCTGAAGCACGGGCAGGTGCTTGTAGATGTTGTCGAAGTCGAAAGGCACCAAAGCGCCGGTCTTCGGGTCCTGCATCATGCCAATGGTGCCGCCGGTGTAGAGCACCAGAATGGAAATCTCTTCTTTTTGGGTCACTTTTTTTAGAATTTAGAATATAGGAGTAAGAAGTAAGAATTTTACGGGGCAAAGATACGGAATTTTAGAATCCGAAGAGCTTTCTTGCGTTGCTTGTGGTGATTTCGACGATTTCTTCCAAAGTTATTTGATAGATTTCAGCGATTTTTTTTGCGGTATCCACCAGGAAGGCGGGCTCGTTGCGCTGGCCTCGATGCGGCACGGGCGACAGGTAGGGCGCATCGGTCTCCAAAACGATGCGATCCAGCGGAATATTGTGCAAATAGTCCTTTAGGCTGCAACTCTTGTAGGTGGTCACTCCTCCCAAGCCAAGATGGAAACCCAGATCGAGGTAAGCCTTGGCCTCGTCGGCGGTGCCGGTGAAGCAATGCATCACGCCATGGAGGCCTCCGTCCTGGAGTTTGTCAAGCACCCTGGCCATGAAGTTGAAAGCGTTGCGGCAATGGATGGAGAGCGGCAAACCAAGCTGCTTGGCCCATTTCAACTGGGTTTCAAAGGCATCGAGCTGTTCTTGCTCAAAGGTCGTGTCCCAATAGAAATCAAGCCCGATTTCACCCACGCCGACATAGATGCCGCGTTCCAGCTCCTTCTCCATCATGGCAAGCACCTGCTTGTAGTCGCCTTTCACTTCTTCGGGTTGCAGACCCATCATCACACGGGTGCAGTCGGGGAAACGCTCATGCGTCTCCAGCATCGGCTTGACGGTGGAGGCATCCACATTGGGCAGGAGCATCATCCCGACACCGCTATCCAAGGCCCTTTGCACGACGGCTTCGCGATCGAAGTCGAACTCGGCGTCATAGATGTGGGTATGGGTGTCGATTAGGGTCATGGGAGGTGAGAGGTTAGAGGTTAGAGGTGAAAGGTGGGAGGTTTAATAAAGGAAATTATCGTAAGGATATCTGATGGCGTGCATGTCTTTGATCTCCTTATAGAGCAAATCGCGGAATTCTTGATAGTTGTCACGGTTTTTGGCGGAGATGAAGATGCAGTTGTCGTTCATCTTGGCCATCCAGGTCTGCTTCAGTTCTTCGTAAGAGACATTGCGTTTGGTGGCTGGGGTGAGGTCGTCGGGATCCTTCTCTTCCCAAGTGTAAGCGTCGGTTTTGTTGAACACGACGATGGTCTTCTTGTCGGCGCAACCCAGCTCGGCGAGGGTTTGGTTGACCACCTCCATCTGGGCCTCGAAGTCGGGATGGGAGATGTCTACCACATGCAGCAAAATGTCGGACTCGCGCACCTCGTCCAAGGTGGATTTGAACGACTCCACCAAATGGTGTGGCAACTTACGGATGAAACCGACAGTATCTGACAACAAAAACGGTAAGTTCTCCACCACTACTTTGCGAACGGTAGTATCCAAAGTCGCAAAGAGTTTGTTTTCGGTATAGACCTCCGACTTGCTCAGCAGGTTCATGATGGTCGACTTGCCCACGTTGGTATAACCCACCAGCGCCACACGAACCAATTTGCCTCGGTTCTTGCGCTGCACGGTCTTCTGCATGTCGATCTCCTTCAGTTTCTCCTTCAAAAGGGCGATGCGATCCAAGATCAAACGGCGGTCGGTCTCGATCTGGGTCTCACCGGGGCCACGCATGCCGATACCGCCGCGTTGGCGTTCCAAGTGGGTCCACATTCGGGTCAATCGCGGCAGAAGATATTGATACTGAGCAAGTTCCACCTGCGCCTTGGCATGAGCCGTATGGGCATTGGAAGCGAAGATATCCAGGATCAAGCTGGTGCGGTCCAGCACACGGCATTCCAAAGCTTGCTCCATGTTACGGGCTTGGGTGGCGCTCAGCTCATCGTCAATCACGGCAATCTCGATATTCTCCGCCTTGATGTATTGGTGGATCTCCTCCAGCTTGCCTGAGCCGAGGTAGCTCACGCTCGACGGATGATCCATGGCCTGAACGAAACGCGCCACAGGCACGCCGCCGGCGGTTTCCAGGAGGAAGGCCAGCTCGTCCAAGTATTCTTCCGTGCGTTCTTTGCTTTGCTTTTTGGAAGCAACGGCAATGAGAACGGCACGCTCGGGGATTTTTTCGTAGGTGATGAAGTCGCCCATGTGTTATTTGAATCGGGATGCAAAGATAAGCAATTTTCCAAAAAACAAAATCCCGATGGGTTTGAAGTATTTTTTAAAAAAGCTTGCGGTGAATGAAATAATCTATTTATCTTTGCAGAACCGTCGATGATACATTTGGATATTTAAAAACAGATTGTAGAAATAATTATTAATTAAAACTATGGAGACTAAATACATTAATCCGTTCATCGACTACGGCTTCAAGAAACTTTTCGTCACCGAAGCCAACAAAGACATCCTCATCAGCTTCCTCAACGCGGTGATTGAGGATTCCGCCGACCCTATCGTGGATCTCACCTACAAGAACATCGAGCTCATCGGAGAATTCAACGGGGCACGCGACAGTTATCTTGACGCCTATTGTGAGACCGCATCAGGACGACAGTTCATCGTGGAGATGCAGAACAGCTGGCAGCCTTTCTTCAAGGACCGTACCCTCTACTATGCGGCCAAAGCCATCACCAACCAAGCCGTCAAAGACGACCCCACCAAGCGGGAGCAACCCGAGAAGGAAGAACTGAAGAAAGCAGAGAAATGGAACTATCGCCTCAAGGAGGTCTTTGTCATCGCACTGATGAATTTCAATTTCCCAAAGAAGGAGTATAAGCCTGAGGACTATTATCATAGGATCATGCTGACCGACCTCAACGACCAGCATGTGTTCTATGACAAGCTCACCCTCATCTACCTGGAAATGCGCAAGGTCGGCAAAGCCAAACTCGACATGAACCGGCCTCTCGACCGATGGCTCATGGTGCTCTACAAGCTTTGGGGCGAGGAGGACTGTCCGCCAGAACTCGAAGAACCCATATTCAAGAAACTCTACAAGGAAGCCGAATTCGCCCGTTTCAACTCCGACCAACAGCTCACCTACGAGCGGAGCTGGAAACGCGAACTCGACATCTATAACGAAATCGAAGGCGGACGCATCCT
>JAGCPG010000049.1 GCA_017645245.1 Bacteroidales bacterium | reverse complement strand
GAAGGTAATAATCTTGCTCCAGCAGCAGGTGACTTTAACTTTAATGCAACATTGGGTAAGGTAAAGCTGTTTACAAGTCCATACATGCCTTCAATGAACTATGGCTATGATGGATTCCATATCACATCAACAGTGTCTTCAACATCAGCCACCATCAATGTGAAGACAACCATACCGGCTGGTGCTACTGTTGTATGTACAATCATTGGTGATAACTGTAATTATTCAGACACCCAGACAAGTGATGGAACTGAAATGACATTTACAAAAACTATCACAAGCCCTCATCTTTGGAATGGTACAATCGACCCATATTTGTATAACGTGAAACTTGAGATATATCACGACAATGAGTTATATCACAAATATGAAAGACCTTACGGTTTGAGATTCTTTGAGTATGTAATCAACGATACTGAGAAATATGGAACAGCAGGTAATCCATATACTGGTTTCTTACTTAATGGACAACCTTACTTATTGAGAGGAGTGTGTGTACACGATGACTTAGAAGGAAAGGCAAATGCACTCAATGATGCTGATTATACACAAGAGTTTGATATCATCACCGACTTAGGATGTAATTTCTTGCGTCTTGCGCACTATCCTCATCCAAAGGAGGTCTATGACAAGTGTGACCAGTTAGGTATAATTGTACAGACCGAAGCACCTTGGGTAAATAGTTCAAAATCTGATATGCCAGATTCTTATTGGACTCATCTTGAGGGGCAATGTGCTGATATGGTAAATCAACATTACAACCACCCATGTATCATGTTCTGGGGAGTTGGTAATGAGATTAACACATCAGTAAGTTCTGGAGATGAAGGTAAGAATTTTGTTAAGGGTAAGATTGAAAGCTATAGAAGTATCATACAAACATTGATGCCTGACGCATTGGTTGGATATACTGTAAGTCATGGAACACAAAATGGTTTGGGGGCATTTAACAACCCTACTGTGGATTGGATAGGTCAGAACATCTATGTCGGTTGGTACATAGACCAGACAACAAACAATCCAACAAGCAGACTTAATACTTCTATAAACAATGCCACAAGTCGGAATACACCATGCGCCTATTCTGAGTATGGTTGCGGTGGTACACAAACTTGTCATAGCGATGAATTTATGTCTACAACCACAACGGGTAACAATCCGAGACACGATATTGAGTATCAAATGTGGCTGCACGAAGGACACATTGCAGCCATCAAGGACAAACCGGAGTTAATATTTACATCACAATGGCAGCTCTTTGACATTGCTGTATCCAACAGACAGGAAGGCTATAAGGTCTGCTTGGATGGTGGCGAGACGGTATTTGAAGATAATGAACTCAAGCGATTGAACAACAAAGGTCTTGTTGAAAGAGACCACAAGACAAAGAAGGATACTTACTATCTTTACAAGGCTTGGTGGAATACAACGGATTTGTTTGTGCATATCTGCGGTAAAAACTACTTAAAGACAGAGGATAGGGTTATTAAGTGTTATACTAATGATGGTAGCACGTTGACATTATATGTAAATGGTGCTTCTGTTGAAACAGTAACTGTCACAGATAATATAGCTACATTCGCTGCAATAGACTTCAGTGATGGTGATGTTATTACGGTAAGTGGTGCGACAACAAATGATACATTTACTATCCATAATTATGGTGAGAATGTTTTCGTTACTAAAGGCGACTGGAACACGGATTCCAATTGGAGCGGTAATACAGTGCCTGCTGAAGGAAGCGATGTCATGATTGCAGCCAAGGCAACCATCCCAGCCAACTATGTTGCCAATGTTGATGAAATCAACGTTATTCCAGGCGCGACCCTCACTATTGCCGACGGCGGTCAGCTCATCTGCAACAACAATCCTGTTGTGACGGTGCAGAAGGATATCCTCCACTGGACAATTGAAGAAAACAACCCTGACAACTGGTACTTTATTGCTTCACCGGTCAACGAAAGTGATTTCACTCCCAGCAAGGTTGACAATATGCTGAGCAATTACTACGATTTGTACCGTCTCGACCCAGCAACCACAACATGGGAAAACTATAAATTGCATAATGATCCGTCCAATGGAACGTTCCTTACCATCGACAACGGCAAAGGTTACCTCTACGCTAACAGCAACGACGTCACCATTTCGTTCACTGGTGCTATCAAACCACACACAACAACGAGTCAAGCTCATGAGATGAATATTGCACCTGGGTACAACCTCATCGGCAACCCCTACACCTTTGAAACATTCATTGACAAGCCCTATTATTCACTCAACGAGGATGGTGGTCGAAACATAGTTTTACCCAGTGAAATTAAAAATGAACCAATCAAGCCTTGCACGGGTGTTATTGTGGATGGTGGCGAAAATGGAGTCACAGTCGGTTTCTATAAAGAGTCTCAAAACCTCCAAGCTGTTAACAACGGCAACATCCAAATGACTCTTACTCAAACCGTCGCTACTCGTGGCAACAACAATGTCGAGACTCTTGACAAGGCCATCGTGAGCTTCAACGAAGGTTCAGAGTTGAGCAAGTTCTACTTCGGAACACAGGATGCCAACATCTACATTCCAAAGGACAATAAGGAATATGCCATTGTGAGCGCCGAAGCCTCCGGCGAAATCCCTGTCTGCTTCAAAGCCCGTGAGAATGGCGAATACACGTTGTCCTTCTCATCAACTCTCACCTCTAACCTCTCAACTCTCACTTATCTTCATTTGATCGACAACATAACCGGCGCCGACATCGACCTGCTCAACACCCCGAGCTACACCTTCAGTGCTCTGAACGACGACTATGCCAGCCGCTTCCGCCTGGTGTTCAGCACCAACTTGAACGAAAACGATAACGAAAACTTCGCATTCTTCAGCAACGGCAACCTTATCGTCACCGGCGACGGTCTCCTCCAAGTCTTCGACGTTCTCGGAAAGAACCTATTAACTCAGGAAATCACAACTGCCAACTGTCAACTGTCAACTGCCAACTTGAAACCTGGCCTGTATGTACTGAGACTGGTCAACGGCGACAATGTGAAGACACAGAAAATCGTGATAAAATAATTTGAATCATCGAATTGTCAAAATAAAACTGAACGCGGTGATACCACGTTCAGTTTTTTTTGTACTTTTGCAGCGTCATTCGTGGAAAGATTTGTTTTGATTGCAACCACAAGAAAAAATGCTAAACCAATGCTTTTTCCTTCCCTTTCAGTCAACGACTTCCCACACAAATTATTTATTAACTAACTAATAATCAATTTGTTATGGGTTATTACTTCACTTCTGAATCCGTTTCTGAGGGCCATCCTGATAAAGTGAGCGACCAGATATCGGATGCTGTATTGGATGAAATTCTTCGCAACGATCCCAAGTCGAAAGTGGCTTGCGAGACCTTGGTGACCACTGGACTGTGTGTGGTTGCCGGCGAAATCCGCACCAATGCCTACGTCGAGATCCAGGACATCGCGCGCCGCGTGATCGATCGTATCGGCTACAACAAGTCAGAATATCAATTTGACGCCCAATCTTGCGGCGTACTGTCAGCCCTCCACGGCCAGTCGAACGACATCTACATGGGCGTGGGCCGCCAAAAGCCAGAGGAACAAGGCGCTGGCGACCAAGGCATGATGTTTGGCTTCGCCACCAACGAAACCGCCAACTACATGCCTCTGACCATCGACCTGGCTCATCTTCTTCTTAAGGAACTTGCCGCCATCCGCCGAGAGGGCAAGCAGATGAAATACCTCCGTCCCGACGCCAAGTCGCAGGTCACAGTGGAATATGAAGACGGCTGGAAGCCTAAAAGAATTGACACCATCGTCATCAGCACCCAACACGATGAGTTTGTGAAACCTGCCGACGACAGCGAGGAAGCCCAACGTGAAGCCGACATGCGCATGGTGGATAAGATCGAAGCCGACGTGCTCAACATTTTATTGCCTCGCGTGAAACGTAAGCTTCCGGCCAAGCTACGCAAGCTCTTCGATCAAGACATGAAGATCTTCGTGAACCCAACGGGCAAGTTCGTCATCGGAGGTCCCCATGGCGACACTGGTCTCACCGGACGAAAGATCATCGTCGACACCTACGGCGGTCGCGGTGCCCACGGCGGCGGCGCCTTCTCAGGCAAGGACAGCTCGAAGGTAGACCGTTCCGCAGCCTACGCTGCACGCCATATCGCCAAGAACATGGTGGCTGCCGGCCTTTGCGACCAAGCGCTGGTGCAGATCGCCTACGCCATCGGCATTGCTGAACCGGTGGGCTTCTACGTCAACACCGAAGGCACCGCCCATGTAAAAGGCAAGGACGGCAAGATCCTCAACGACGAAGCCATCGCCGAAAAGATCCGCAGCATGGTCGACCTTCGTCCTTACGCCATCGTGAAGCGCTTCGGCCTGACCAACCCGATCTTCGAGGAGACGGCTTCCTACGGCCATTTCGGACGCACTCCCGAGACCCGCAAGGTTGAGGTGTTCTACAAGGACAAAGAGACCTTCACCGAAGGCAAGAAGACCTACAAGAACGTGGAGTTCTTCGGCTGGGAAAAGCTCGACTTGGTCGATACTTTCCAGAAAGCTTTTGGGATTTAAATAAAAAAGCGGCCTAGGCCGCTTTTTTTTTATTCCTGTTCCTGAGCCTCAAACATCTTGATCAGCTCCTCAGGCGTCATCCCCAGCTGGGTGATGGCAATGGAGGCGTCGTTGGCGAAAGGACTATCAGGATAGTTGTCGATGACCTGCTGATAGGTCTCACGGGCTTTGTCCAAGTCATGCAGCTGCTCGTCATAGACAAAGGTGGCCAGCATGAACAGTGCCACGGGATTTTTTTCGAACTTAGGATAATTCGACACCAAACGGTTCACCAAGTCGATGCTTTGCTGGGCCTCCTGCTTGGTGTTGACTGAAATCTCAACGGCCTTGAAAAGGTACTCCGGGGCATTGGCGGCTTCAGGGTTCTCCTCGGCATATTTGCTGAAAGTAGTGATAGCGTTCGGCACCGCCTCTTTGTTGGTGGTCTGATCCTCGTTGAAAAGCGCCGCTTCGGCCTTCTTCACATCCTTCTCAGTGACTTTCGAGTTATGGTTGCAAGCCACCGCAAACAGCAGTAGGACCGCAAATAATAAAATGCTTTTTTTCATATCTACCAGGCTAACTTTTATCTTTTATCTCTTATCTTTTATCTTCTTTTCTTCTTAGGAAATATCATCCTGTAATCGGCATCGCACTTGCCTTCCGAGATGTCGCGCAACCTGCCCTGTAACAACATCTTGCGTAACGGAGCGATACGATCCACATGCACATGGCCTTCCAGATGGTCGTATTCATGCTGGATGATCCTGGCCTTGATGCCCGTAAACTCCTCCTCGTGTTCCACAAAGTTCTCATCCAGATAGCGCAAACGGATGCCATCGGGACGGATCACCTCTTCGTAGATGCCCGGCAGACTCAGGCAACCTTCCTTGAAAGGCACTTCCTCGCCAAAAGAATCGACCAACTGTGCGTTGATGAACACCTGTTTGAAGCCTTTCGCATCGGGGTAATCGGGATAGAACGGGTTGGCATCCACCAAAAATAGACGGATCGACTGGTTCACTTGAGGAGCCGCCAGTCCCACGCCCTCGGAATGGGCAAGCGTCTCCCACATGTCGGCGATGAGCTTCTCCAGCTCGGGGAAGTCCTTGTCAATGTCTTTGGCCACCGCCTTCAAGGTCGGATGACCGTATGCAACAATCGGAAGAATCATATCTCTTATCTTTTATCTCTTATCTTTTATCTTTCTTTATCTCGACGCCATATACGATTGCAGTAATATCGTCGCCGCCACGGTATCCACCAAAGCTTTGTCCTGACGTTGCTTCTTTTTGAGACCTGCGTCGATCATGGTTTGGTGGGCCATCACCGAGGTAAAGCGCTCGTCGTAACGGACGATCTTCATGTCTGGCAGTAACTTACGCAGCCGGTTGACGATAGGCTCGATGTATTTAGAGCAATCCGAAGGATTGTTGTGCATATCTTTTGGCTCACCTATCACTATGGTTTCCACTTCCTCGTTGCGCACATAGTCCACCACCCAATCGGCCAGCTTGCCACTTTCCACGGTAGTCAAGCCGTTGGCGATGATCTGCAAGGGGTCAGTGACCGCCACGCCGCAGCGCTTACGTCCTAAATCGATAGCCATTATCCTTGCCATAACGTCTGTTTCAGGCTGCAAAGATACAAAAGTTTCCGAACTGTGGAGTTCGGGTAGTTGAATTGGTTGGAATTGGCGTAATGTGTTGTCCTTTTTTTATTATCTTTGCAGCGAGATACGAGTGAACTATGTTTTTGTCGTTCCAACGACAGTTAATCACTTTAAAACATAGAAATACCATAGAGTTTCTCAGCCTTTGGGGATGCTCCAGTCACCAAAGCTGGCCGTTACAACAGTGGTACAAAACTCACTTATTATCAATCGCCGTCCTCAACGCATTGCCTACCAACATGAACGCCAAGACCAAAAGCATGATGGCAATGCCCGGGAGGATGGCCAAATAAGCGGCATCCAAGATGATGAACGCATAGTTTTCCTTGATCATGCTGCCCCACGACGGCATAGGCGGCTGCACGCCGATCCCCAGGAAACTCAAACCCGCCTCCAATAAAATGGCTGAGGCAAAATTCGAGGCCGACACTACAATAATTGGGTTGATGATGTTCGGCAGAATATGGCGTAGGATAACCCTAATATTCTTGAAGCCCAAAGCTTTACCAGCTTCGACGTAGGTCATTTCACGCACCGAGAAGATCTGTCCACGGACAATCCTCGCCACCTCCACCCACATGGTCAAACCCACGGCGATGAACACCTGACCGATGCCCTTGCCCAAAGCAAAAGTGATGGCGATCACCAGCAGCAACGTCGGGATGGACCATACCACGTTGATGAGCCAAACCACCACATCGTCGACCTTGCCCCTGAAAAAGCCGCCCAAGCTGCCGATTAAGATGCCGATGGCGAGACTCAAAGCCACAGCAATGAAACCCACGATCAAGCTGATTCGGCTGCCCAGCACCAGACGGCTCATGAAGTCACGGCCAAACTGGTCGGTGCCCAACAAGAACTTCTGATGCTTCACCCCCGCGATCTCCACATTGGGAATCTCCTGCACACGAACGCTGCCCGTCGGCTCAGGATTGAAAAGATATACCAAGGTGTGATCCTCAAACCGCTTGATGCTATCGAAAGGCAAGTAAGTAAAGGCATCAGGCTGGCCGTAAAACAGGCGCTGGAAGAAACCCACCTGCACCGGAGGATTCTCCTTTTGCAGCACCAGCATGTCGACCTCGAAGCCGGGCTTGCGGGTGCTCAGCTCCAGTAGCTGTCGGTTGGCATGAGGAGTCGGATCAGGGATGAGATAATAGGCGAACAAGGCCACAAAAGCCACCAATACGATGAAAATGGATGCTGCCATGCCCAGCCTGTTCCTGCGGAAGCGCTGCCATGCCAATGCACTCGGCGACTGTTGTTCTTGCTTCGATTTCATGTTGCAAAGATAGATTTTTTTTGAAAAAAGACTTGTATTATTAAAAAAAGGTGTATCTTTGCAGCCGCAAACCAGATGGTGGATTTAGCTCAGTTGGTTAGAGTACCGGATTGTGGTTCCGTGGGTCGTGGGTTCGAGTCCCACATTCCACCCATCTTAGAAAGGCCCGCCAATCGGCGGGCTTTTTCTTTGAAAGACTGTATTTTTGCGGGTGTGGCGGAATTGGTAGACGCGCTAGACTTAGGATCTAGTTTCTCACGAAGTAAGGGTTCGAGTCCCTTCATCCGCACTAAAAAGAGAACAAAGCAACAATAAGGACAAGTAATGAACACTACACAAACCCAGAAGGGAGAACAGCTGATCTCCATCCAAATCAACGTGGTCAAGGAAGACTATGAACCACAAGTCAAGAAAGAACTCAACAAACTCAAGCAGAAGGCTCAAGTGCCCGGCTTCCGTCCCGGCATGGTGCCCTTCGGCATGATCAAGAAGATGTACGGCACACAAGCCACCATCGAGGTGCTCAACACCCTCGTCTCCGAGACCCTCAACAACTACATCCTTGAAAACAAGCTCGACCTCATCGGCTTCCCGCTCAGCGACCCCGAGCACCAGCAGCCCCTTGACTTCGACACACAAGAGTCCATCGACTTCTTCTTCGAAGCGGCCCTCCGTCCTGAAATCAAGGTTGACTACGCCAAGGCCAAGATCGACTTCTCACACATTGTCGCCGACGACGCAGCCATCGACAAGACCATCGAGGAGATCGTCGGACGCAACCCCAACGTCACTCATCCCGAGACCGTCGGTGAAGAGGACGTGCTCGAGCTGAAAGTTCGCGAAGCCGAAGACGGCAAGGAACTCGAAGGCGGCTTCCAGAAGGACTATGTGATCCTCGACATCAAGGACATCCGCACCAAGACCAACAAGAAGAAATTCGTCGGCAAACCCGTAGGCGCTGAGTTCATCGTGAACCTCTCCGTCATGCTTGGCTCCAACGACAAGGCTGCCCAGATCCTGGGCAAGGACGCCCCCGCCGACGCCGACTATAACATCATTATCGACGACATCCGCCACGAGGAGAAACCCGAACTCAACGAAGAG
Source organism: Bacteroidales bacterium (assembly GCA_017645245.1). Classification (GTDB taxonomy): domain Bacteria; phylum Bacteroidota; class Bacteroidia; order Bacteroidales; family F082; genus Limimorpha. The sequence continues at coordinate 6,494 of JAGCPG010000049.1, read as the reverse complement.
TTCTTCAAGAAGATCTTCCCCGACAAGGAAATCAAGGATCTCGACACCTTCCGTGCCAACGTCAAGGAAGAGATGGAGCGCCAGTACACCAACGAAACCGACCGCATCCTCTTCACCAAGATGATCGACGCCCTTGTGGACAGCACACCGTTCGCCCTTCCGGACGACTTCCTGAAACGTTGGATCTATGAGAACAACCAAGGCAAGCTCTCCCTCGAAGACATCGAGAAGAACTACGAAACCAACTACAGCAAAGGTCTCCGTTGGCAGCTCATCGAGGATAGCATCGTGAAGGAAAACATGGACCTCGCCATCACCGATGAGGAAGTCCGTGGCTTCCTGCGCAGCCAGATCTTCCCCGGCCTCGACTACAACACCATGGAAGACGACATGAAGCAGCGCCTCGACAAGATCGTCGACGGCTACCTCAAGAACGAGGAGCAGGTCAACAACGTCAAGAACCAACTCGCCGACATCAAGATGACCAACTTCCTCAAGACCAAGCTCAAGATCAAGTACACCGACCAGACCTACGATGACTTCATCAAGGATCTTGAGAAAGAGAACAAGCAGGAGGCTCCAAAGTCAACCCGCAAAAAGAAGAACTCCTGACTTCTGTCTTCTAACTTCTAACTCCTTAAAAAATGAACGAGTTTCAGAAATACGCAACCAAGCATTTGGGAATCAATCCTTTGGGATTGGAGAAATACATCTCCCAGATCAACAACGGCGGCGGTTACATCTCCCCCACCGTCATTGAGGAACGCCAGCTCAACGTAGCCCAGATGGACGTGTTCAGCCGTTTGATGATGGACCGCATCATCTTCCTCGGCACCGCCATCGACGACTATGTGGCCAACGTCATCCAGGCACAGCTGCTCTTCCTGGAGTCGACCGACCCCAAGCGCGACATCCAGATCTACCTGAACTCCCCTGGCGGCAGCGTGTATGCCGGATTGGGCATCTACGACACCATGCAGTTCATCGGCCCTGACGTCGCCACCATCTGCACCGGCATGGCCGCCTCCATGGCCGCCGTCCTGATGTGCGCCGGCACCGCCGGAAAGCGTTCCGCCCTGCCCCACTCACGCATCATGATCCATCAGCCCATGGGCGGCGTCGAAGGACAAGCCACCGAGATCGAGATCACGGCACGCGAGATCCAGAAACTCAAGAAAGAACTCTACGAAATCATCTCCACCCATTCCGGTCAGCCTTACGACAAGGTGTGGGCCGACTCCGACCGCGACTATTGGATGACCGCCGAGGAAGCCAAGGCCTACGGAATGATTGACGAGGTGCTTTCAAGAAAGAGATAATATGGCGAACAAGAAAACAGACCACTGCTCCTTTTGCGGCCGTCCCGCCAGCGAGACCCTGATGCTCCTGAAAGGCCTGGACGCCCACATCTGTGACCAGTGTGTCAAGCAAGCCTATCAAATCCTCAACGAAGAGTTTGGTCTCTCCGAAGAACCCAAGCGCAAGGAGCGCTCGGGTTCTTCGGCTTTAGAGCTCAAGAAACCCCAAGAAATCAAGGACTTCCTCGACCAATACGTCATCGGTCAGGACGAAGCCAAGCGCACCTTGGCCGTCGCCGTCTACAACCACTACAAGCGCATCAGTCAAAAGGTGCAGGACGACGAGGTGGAGATCGAGAAATCGAACATGATCCTCGTGGGTGAGACTGGCACCGGCAAGACCCTCATGGCCCGCACCATCGCCAAGATGCTCAACGTGCCTTTCGCCATCGCCGACGCCACCGTGCTCACCGAGGCAGGCTATGTGGGCGAGGACGTGGAGAACATCCTTGTGCGCCTGCTCCAAGCCGCCGACTACGACGTGAAAGCCGCCGAGCACGGCATCGTCTTCATCGACGAGATCGACAAGATCGCCCGCAAGAGCGACAACCCCAGCATCACCCGCGACGTGTCAGGTGAAGGCGTCCAGCAGGCCCTCCTCAAACTATTGGAAGGCTCCGTCTGCAACGTCCCTCCGCAAGGCGGACGCAAGCACCCTGAGCAGAAGATGATCCCCATCAACACCAAGGACATCCTCTTCATCGCCGGCGGCGCCTTCGACGGCATTGAACGCATCATCGCCGCACGCAAGAGCACCAACATCATCGGCTACAGCACCGCCGCCGACCAAGTGCTCGACAAGAGCAATATGCTCCAATATTTGGCTCCCGCCGACCTCAAGAAGTTCGGACTAATCCCCGAGATCGTCGGCCGCATGCCCATCATCACCCACCTCGACCCTCTTGACGCCGCCGCACTCAAACGCATCCTCACCGAGCCTAAGAACGCCCTTGTCAAACAGTTCACCAAGCTCTTCGCCATGGACGGTATTACACTCACCGTCAAGGATGAGGCGCTCGACTTCGTGGTGGAGAAAGCCATCGAGTTCAAGCTTGGCGCCCGCGGCCTCCGCTCCATCATGGAAGAGATCCTCAACGACGCCATGTTCGAGCTTCCCTCCAACAGCAACGTCAAGACACTGGTCATCGATCGCGCTTACGCCGAAGAGAAAATTTCCAAAAACATCAAATTGGCACAATAGTTGTTTTTCACGGTATCGGTGTTTAATGAAAAACCAATCCAAGCCATGAAAAAGATCATATTCGCCATCCTCTTCGTGATGGTCAGCACAACAGGATTCAGCCAGCTCGTCAAGAAAGGCTTCACCGTCAGGAATAGCGATTCCAGCAGATCACTCGAACTCCCTGCACCGCCGTCCAGCCAGTCCAGCGTGGTGTATGGCCGCATCGAAGGCAACGATACCATCCTCATCGTATATCTCCCTGAAGTCGACATCGACCTCATGAACCACTACTACCAGATTGCCGAAACCCGTAAGGGCCGCCGACTCATTAACAACGTGCGCAAGGTGTTCCCCTACGCTAAGACTGCAGGCGAGATCCTTCAATCCTACGAAGAACAGCTGGCCGAAATCACCAGTAACGTCGAGCGCCGCAAGCTGATGCGCACGGCCGAAGACGAGATCACCAACCGTTACTCCGATGAGCTGAAGGAACTCACTTTCACACAAGGTGCCATCCTCATCCGCCTCATCGACCGCCAGACTGGCGACACCTCCTACGATGTGGTTCAGGAACTCCGTGGCAAGGTAAGAGCCTTCTTCTACCAAGGATTCGCACTTCTCTGGGGCTACGACCTCAAGAGCCAGTACGACCCCAAAAACAACCCTGAGGACAACGATATTGAAACCATCGTAACCTTACTTGAAAGAGGACAGATTTAAATCTCATTTCCCTCGGCCTTGAATGACGATCAAGACGGTGTAAATCATAATCTTGAGATCCAGGCCGAGGCTTACATTTTCAATGTAAAGAATGTCATACTTCAGTCGCTCGACCATCTCGTCCACATTCTCCGCATAGCCGAACTTCACCTCGCCCCAACTGGTGATGCCAGGTTTCACCAAAAGTAACATCTCGTAATAAGGCGCCCGTTCCTTGATCTGGTCAATATAATACTGACGCTCAGGACGATAACCCACGATTGACATGTCGCCTTTCAGCACCGTCCAAAACTGGGGGATCTCATCCAAACGCACCTTACGCATGAACTTGCCGAACTTGGTGATGCGCGGGTCGTCATCGCTCGAGAGCTGAGGCGTGCTGTTGGCTTCGGCATCGACTCGCATGCTGCGGAACTTTGCCATCTTGAACGGCCTGCCATGCTTTCCGATGCGCTCTTGCACATAGAACACCGGCCCAGGCGAAGTGAACTTGACGATGAGTGCGGTGACCAGATATACCGGCGAGAACACCACCAGCACAAACACTGACACCACAATATCAAACAAACGCTTGATGACCTGCTGCCAGATGGGCATCAGCTCAGGGCTTACCTGCACCAATGGCGTACGCCAGATGGCCTGCTGCTTCACGTTGCCAAAGACCAAATCCTGCATCTTGGGGATGATCTCAATCTCCGCATCCGTCTGATTCATAACGTGAAGGATGATATTCATGCAATCCTTTTCCGACCTTTCGATAGCGATGATCACCTCCTCCACCTCTTTCTCACGGATGATCTTCACCAGATCGCTCACGGAACCCAGATGCGGCAGAAACTCGCTCAACCTGTAGTGCTCCTGCTGATAGACGTTCACGAAGCCCACAAAACGCTGTCCCGTCGGTTTCTGCTGTCCCTGGATCTCCTTGTAGATGGCCACCGCATTGTCGTTGCTACCCACAATCACGGTATTGAAGCAGATCTTGCCTGAATGGATCTTGCGTTTCACGCTGCTGGTGATGATGATACGGCCCAGATAAACCAGCCCGAACTGCAAGACAAACAGGGTGATGAACGACTGGTAGTACATCTTGTAGGTGAAGATCTGGTCGTCGAGGATGGCCGCGAAAAACAGCACCGTCACACCCAGCAGGGTGATGAAGAAGGTTTGCGAAAGCTCTTTCAGACGCGACTTGGAGTAAACGCTCTGATAAGCGCCCGTGATGCCATAAAACACCACCCAGCAGATCGGCAGGATCACCACCGCCCTCCAGAAACTCGGATCATGCAAGGCTAGGCTGAAACGCTGCAATATGTTGACGTTGGGCACCTCGTAGGTCTTCCTGAAATAGTAGAACAACAGCCAAGCGAGGACCGAGAGCACCCAATCCACAATGCCATACAGGTAAGGAAGAAAACGGTTCTTTTTTCTCATCGGTCGCGGTAAATAAGTTTGAAGTTATCGTAATAGAAATACTGCGGACCGTCGTTACGATCGCCCCATGAGGCAAAGTAGATCTGGAAGTAGTCGGCAGTCTCATTGTCAACCAGATAGGGACCGATGTTGATGTAGATCTTGTTCCACTCCACCGGTTCCTGCCCGCTGGCTCCAGTGGGACGCAACCTGACGATGGACTCGTTGGTCAAGGTGTAATCCTTTAAGTAACGTATGCCCACCTGGCAAGTGTCGGAACATTTGTAATCCATTTCGAGCATGCAAGCCGAACCGCCGGTCGGGAGGTTTTGGAACTTTTCTGTAGTAGCAAAACGGTACTTTTTGTAAGCATTGTCCAGCACGAGTTTGGCGGACTTGGTGGAATAGATGCCCTCTGGGTCATGCCAAGCATACTGGTCACTCACCAGTGTGATGTCGACACTACTGATCGTATCCATCGTTACCGTGATCCCACCTTGGTCAAAGTCTTCCATCCAAGCAATATGCATGTTCTCGTCCACACCCACAGGATAGTAGTGGAACACCGGCTTCAGGGTGTCCATCACACCTTCCACGAAGTTGACGTTCTTATCCTCCCAAGGCTCCATGAAAGGATACTCGGCCCTGAGGTCGCGGATACCATCGCGTGCGATGCCTGGATAGACGGCCACCTTGTGAACGCCTTCCTTCAGCACGGGGAACGCCGCCGGCAACTCATAGCAGCCGACGATGTTGTCGTCAACGTAAACCCAAGCGTCAATGATCTTATGGGTGTTGGCGCCATAAACGAAATAGTCGCACTCCACCGCGACGTCATTGATGTAGATGTACGCCGGCACCGTTTGCGAGCCTTCGAACTTCTTGCACGAAGGTAGCAGGAGAGCGAGAAATGTTATGGAAAGAAGGGTGAAAAAAGTATATTTTCGGGTCATAGCACGCGTTTTCTAATTCAACGTATCAGATTCAATTATATTGTGAACCTTTTGTTTTTCGCCTCCACATCCCTGATGATGTCGTACGCCAAGTTGAGCACCTTGACGCCGTCCTGGATGCTGACCACGGGCACGGTGTTGTGGATGATGCTGTCGTAAAAGCTCTCCAACTCGGTCTGGATGGCGTTGATCGGGTGGATCTCAGGGCGTTCAAGCGTGATCTGTCGGGTGGCGCCGTTGGCCAAATCCAATGTCAACGAGTAAGGATAGCCTTGGATCTCATGGTCGTGGATGCGAGTGATCTCGGTCTTCTTGTCGAGAAAGTCGACGGTGATGTAGGCATCGTTTTGGAAGATGCGGGTCTTGCGCATGTTTTTCAGCGAGATGCGGCTGGCGGTGAGGTTGGCCACCGAGCCGTTCTCAAACTCGATGCGAGCATTGGTGATGTCAGGTGTGGGACTCACAATGGCCACGCCACAAGCGCTCACATGGGTGACGGGCGAGTCGATGATGGTAAAGAGGATGTCGAGGTCATGCACCATCAGGTCGAGCACCACGGGAACGTCAGTACCACGAGGGTTGAAGAGCGCCAAACGGTGAGCCTCAACAAACTTCGGTGCCTTGATGAATGGCTCGGCGGCGATGAAAGCGGGATTGAAACGCTCCACATGACCCACCTGGACCTTCACGCCAGCCTCGTCGGCCAGCTTCATCAGTTTGGAGGCTTCCTCGGGAGTAGCCACGATGGGCTTCTCGATGAAGACATGACGACGACGTTGCAAGGCCTTGGAGGCACACTCGAAATGCTGTACCGTGGGCGTCACGATGTCGACCACCTCCACGGCGTCGATCAGCGCCTCGACGGTG
>JAGCPG010000048.1 GCA_017645245.1 Bacteroidales bacterium | reverse complement strand
CCGATATTGCCATATATGCTTTCATTCGCGGCTGGAGCAATGTGCTATGTTGTCGTCGAAGAGCTGATTCCCGAGGCATCGTCAGGCGAGCATTCCAACCTCTCAACCATCGGTTTTGCAATAGGTTTTGTGCTGATGATGGTTTTGGATGTAGTGATGGGATAATTGTTATATCTTTTCAGAAAAATGAAAAAATCATTGCTAAAGGCATTGGGATTGCTTTGTACGGGTCTTGGCGCTTTGGGCGTAGTGGTGCCCGGACTGCCTACCACGCCATTTCTTTTGCTTGCTTCATGGTGTTTCTACCGCTCATCGCAACGGTTGCAGGACTGGCTTTTGAAGTCCTGGCTGGGCACCTACATCCGCAGCTATCATCGTCGGGGCGGAATGACAATAGCGCAAAAAGCCGGTGCTTGCGGCATCATGACGGCGATGGTATTGCTTTCCGTTTTCGTCTTCATTCCACAAGGCTCAGTAGCCCGAGTCATTGTTCCCATCGCCGGTGCCATAGGCGTTCTGGTGGTAATCTTTATGGTGCCAAATGCAAAAAAAGAAGATTAAATGTCAAGATTATATAAGGATAATTAAAAACATTTTTATATCTTTGCAGGAAGTGGGTAAATAGAAATAAAATTATTAAGATATGAGAGTTTTCATTTATATTTGGATGATTGTTCAACTGGTTTTGTTAATCACTGGTGGGGTGTGGACTTTTATTGACAGAAAGAATGAAACCCGCAAGAAAACCCCATTGATTCTCATCGCAATCGGTAGTCTTATGTTAGCTATCTATTTTCTGGTTTTAAAGCCAATGATGAACAAATAGGATCCATTTTAATCTATAGCAATGATAAAAAACCGACCCAACCCCAACGAGGCTTTTCCGAACCCCAACATTCCAAGCCTCTGCTTCATCAAGAATGTGGTGAAGAGCCCGCGTATCATCATCGGCGACTATACCTATTACGATGACGTGGATGGTGCCGACCAGTTCGAGAAGCATGTCACTCATTTCTACGACTTCATTGGCGACCGGCTGATTATCGGGAAATTCTGCGCCATCGCCAAAGGGGTGGAGTTTGTGATGAATGGCGCCAATCACAGGATGGACGGTGTGACGACTTATCCGTTTTACGTCATAGGCGGCGATTGGGGTAGCGCCATTGCTCCCGTGAAAGATGAATTGCCTCTGAAAGGCGATACCATTGTGGGCAACGACGTTTGGATTGGCCAGCATGTAACCATCATGCCAGGTGTCCATATTGGCGACGGAGCCATTATCGGTGCCAACTCGGTGGTGGCCTCGGACATTCCTCCATACGCTGTCGCTGTGGGAAATCCTTGCCACGTGGTCAGAAAGCGTTTTGACGACGATTTCATCGCCTATTTGCTGGAACTGAAATGGTGGGATTGGGACATTGAGAAGATCGAGGCCAATTTCGAGGCCTTGTCAAGTGGTAATCTATCGTTAATCAGAAAGGTAAAAACATGAAAAAAGTAATCGTTATTTCAACCAGTCTCCGTCCAGGCTCGAACAGCAACATAATGGCGGAGCAATTTGCCAAGGGCGCGGAAGCCGTCGGGCATCAAGTGGAGTTTGTCTCGCTGCGAGGCAAGGAAATCAAGTTCTGTGTCGGCTGCCTGTCGTGCCAGAAGACGGGCGCGTGCGTCATCAAGGACGATGTGCCGGCCATCATGGAGAGCGTCCTCAACGCCGATGTGGTCTGCTGGGCCACGCCCATCTATTACTACGAAATGAGCGGCCAGATGAAGACCCTCATCGACCGCATGAACGCGATGTATCCGAAGGATTACAAGTTCCGCGACGTCTATCTGCTGACCACAGCTGCCGAGAACGAGGAGTTCGTGCCGAAGCGCGCCGAGGGCGGTCTCACCGGCTGGATTGACTGCTTCGACAAGTCAAGTCTTAAAGGACATATCTTCTGCGGTGGCGTAGGCGGACCGAAAGAGATTGCCGGCAATGCCAAGCTGCAGGAGGCTTACGAATTAGGCAAACAAGTGTGATTGTCGCTTTTTACAATGGTTTTTCTTTTGTCAAACGGCAAAAAGCCTTCGCGCACATCCAGGTAACAGTAAGGTAAACACAATTTATATAACTTTTTCAATATGCCCAATCCGTCCAACAAACAAGAACTTGTAGCCACTATGGCCGACGGCTATGCCAAACTGAATGAACAGATAGCCAAGATGAGCGAAGAAGCTATATCGGCTACATTCGACTTTGCCGCCGACCCGAAGAAATGCGGTGTGCGCTGGCAATACGACCGCTGCCTCCGCGACCTGCTAATCCATCTCTATGAGTGGCAGGTGCTGATGCGCGAGTTTGTGAACAACATCCGCGAAGATCACCCTCGTGACTACCTGCCCGACGAATACCGCAAGAACTACCACGAGATGGACAAGATGCTGGTGGAGAAGCACCAAAACACCCCTTTGGAGGAGGCCAAACAGCTGCTGCACGAGACCCACGAGGAGATGCTCCACCTCGCCGAGAGCTTCTCCGAAGAGGAACTCTTCACCAAAGGCTACTACAAAAACACCTACACCACCAACATGGCGGCCTACTTCGTGAGCGTCACCTCAAGTCCTTACGGACAGGCGGTGAAGCTGCTGAAGACGCACCAGAAAAACATCAAGAAATAACATGAGCACAGCAACACCATACGAATTCGAAGCCATCATCTACCAAAACGAGGACATGGATGCCGCATACGTGGAGGTGCCTTTCGACATCAAGGCACTCTTCGGGAAAGGTCGATTGGCGGTTCACGCCACCTTCGACGGTGTGCCATACGACGGGCAGATCGTCAAGATGGGAACGCCTTGCTTCATCATCGGTGTGCGGAAGGACATCCGCAAACAGATTGGCAAAAGTTTTGGCGACACGGTGCATGTGACGTTTTGCGAACGATAATAAAATGACAATGAAAAAAATCATCATCATCGACGGAGGCCCGCGCGCGACATTCAACACGGCCTCAATGCTCAAGAAATTAGCTGAAGGAGCCGGTTCGGTCAGCAACGAAATCGAGGTGAAGACCATACGCCTCTAT
>JAGCPG010000047.1 GCA_017645245.1 Bacteroidales bacterium | reverse complement strand
GGTAAGGTTGAACGCTTCGCCCTTGTAGTTCCAGCAGCCGCACACCAGATCGACGGGGTTGAAATGAGTGGAACCTTTGAAGATAGCTTCCTGCTTCTCGTCGCCGTGATTGATCTGCGACGATTCGATGATCTGCAATGAGACCTCGTCGTCGTTGTTCTTGACCCAGAAGGGTCCGCCGCCGGGCTCGCCCTCGTTCTTCACCATGCCGCAGATGCGCATCGGGCGGTTCAGGCGATCATAGAGGAAGTCGATCTTCTCCATGGGTTCGTAGGCGTTGACGAAGTCGGGGATGTCGATGTGAAGTTGCTCTTTGGCGAAACGCATAATCTCGTCCAAGTCCTCGCTGGTCAGGTCGCCTTCGTCCAACAATTCGAGGTATTCGAAGCTCAGCTGCTGTAGCCTTAAAAGCATGCCGGCCAAAGCCTTCTTGTAGGTGACGGTGGTCTCCATGCGGGTTTCGGGAACGATGTTGTCGATATTCTTGATGAAGACGATTTCCTGGGCAAGGTCGTTGAGGTTTTCGATCAAGGCTCCATGGCCACCAGGACGGAACAGTAGCTTGCCGTCCTTTTCGCGAAATAGCTCGCCATTGCCATCGATGGCCACCGTGTCGGTGGATGGCTTCTGGCAGGAATAGCCGATCTCGTAACGGACGCCGTATTGCTTCTCATAGCCATCGATGAGCTTATCCACTGTGTCCTTGAACGGCTTTTCGTGTTCGGGCGAGACCGTGAAATGAAGCCTTGCGATGCCATCGTCAGAAGCGGCGTAACGGGCAGCTTCCACCAGATGCTCCTCCAAGGCCAAACGGTTGAAATGCTCGTAATGGTGGAACTTCAACAGGGCTTTGGGAAGTTTGCCATAGTTCAAGCCGTCTTCAAGCAACAGGGCTTTCACGATATCGGCATGGCGATTTTGCTGCTTCAGCTCGTCAATGCCCATCCCAAAAACCTTTTTGCAGGCCTGCTCCAAATCCTCGGCGAAGGCGAAGCAATGGATGTGGGCGAAGAAGATCTCGGTGAACTTGGTCTCCATGCCATTCTCGATGAAGGTGAAGAGGTCCTTGAACATACGCGAGGCGGCGCCTGAGGCGGGCACGAACTTGGTGAACTGGTAATAGTTGCGATCCTCCTCGAAGGCGTCGGTCATCTGTTTCACTTGGTCGTCGGTCATGCGGATGATGCCGTCGCCGATGGTGGCTGGACGCACGAGGTGGACGTAGGCGGTGCCCCGTTTCAACTGGGCCACCTGTTGATTCACTTGTTCTTCGGTGATGTTACGTTCCGAAAGCTGGAGGAGATCTTCTTTGTTCATGTCAAATATCTTTGATTTGCTTGCAAAAATATCGTTTATTTTGTTTTTTTGCAATGTTTTTATCAATTTCAAAACAAGATGAATTTACAAAAGGCCATTGCGTTCATGATACTGATGATTGGGGCAATTGTCGTTACTGGGTGCCATAAAACTGATGAGCCAGACGATGTTGCCGTTCACCAATTCGTTGACCTTGGTCTGGCGAGCGGCACTTTGTGGGCCACCTGCAATGTGGGGGCTAACAGTCCCGAGGAGTATGGCGATTACTTCGCTTGGGGCGAGACTGTGCCAAAGGATGTGTATAGTTGGAGCAATTACCAATATGGCGATACGCTCAATGGGCATTTTGCGATGAACAAGTATTGCAGTGATTCGGAATGGGGATACCATTGGTATGTCGACAGTTTGACCATCCTCGAGCCTATGGATGACGCAGCCACGGCCAATTGGGGGGCGGATTGGCGTATGCCTACCAAAGAAGAATACGAGGAACTATACCAAAACACCAGTTGGGTCTGGACTGAAATAAATGGCGTTGAAGGAAGGCTCATGACGGGTCCGAACGGCAACAGCGTTTTCTTTCCCGCAACGGGATTCTACTTGGATCATGAGGTGATCTGCCCTGGTCTGGGCATCTATTGGTCGAATACCCTACAATTAAGTTGTCCCGAGCGAGGTTGGAGCCTCCACTTCGATTGGGAAAGCTGCCACGTGTGCGGCACTTACGAGCGCTGCCGCGGACAAGTTGTACGTGCCGTGCGGGCAGCGAAATGATTTTTTTTGTTTCTTTGCAATGTCAAACAACTAAATCAATACGGATATGAACAGAACTCTGAAGGCGATAGCAGCCATAATGCTAATGATGGTTTTTGCGGTGAGTTGTGGCAAGACGGATGAAAACCTTGACAACTCAGGAAACACAGGTAATGATACCGTACAAAATGCCAAGCATTTGTCAAAAGTGACATGGATATATGATGAAGGTACCTATTCAAGCCATGAGACTTTTACCATAGTCAACAAACTCACATGGTCAGGCAACCAACTGACGAACCTTGATTATTATGATGGAGGAGAGTTGGAGTATACGGTGACATTCAGTTATAATAACGGACGCTTGAGCGAATTTGTGCGATATGGGAATCGTTCCAATGACACATTCAAATGCGTCTATTCTGGTGGACGTCTTACGCGTATTGATGTAACTGGTGAGGATGAGGGATCGTATGATTTCAGTTATGATGGTGATGGAAATATAGCCTGTATTAGCTGGGATAATGGTTATTTTGTCTTTAACCTTACGTGGGTGTCTGGCAATGTTGTTGGTGAAGAGGTGGAGAGTGAAGGCAGCCATATTTATCAATATGATGACAAGAAGAGTCCGTATGATGACACTTTCGCATTATGGAGTACATTAGAAGAATGGGAAATGCATTACCTTTCTTCCAACAATCTTGTTCGTAAGCAATGGAATTCATTATATGGTGGAGTGAGTGTCCGTGAATACTCATACACTTACGATGGGGATTATCCTTTGACTTGCACCTATTCCGACGATGGTGGATCAGGCACCATTTATTATGAGTATTAGAAATTTAAACTGAATTGATATGAACAAAACCTTGAAGGTGACGGCTGCCATAATGCTAATGATTGTTCTTGCAGTAAGTTGCAAGAAACCTAAAGAACCTAACAACAATGAAAATGAGACTCCCGTTACTCCTGAATCTGTAGACCTTGGATTGCCCAGTGGCACTTTATGGGCTACCTTTAATGTTGGTGCCAATGCTCCTGAGGAAGCAGGTTATTGCTATGCATGGGGAGAGACAGAAAACAAACAGACCTATACCTGGTCTAATTATAAATATTGTAAAGGTGCCAAGAACAAGTTGACAAAGTATTGTTATGAAACGGACTATGGTAATGAAGATTTCACCGATAACATTTCGACTTTAGTGGCTTCTGACGATCCTGCAACTGTAAAATGGGGTGGGGATTGGTGTACGCCCACTTATGCACAATGGAAAGAGCTTATAAATGAATGTGAGCCTAATATGACCTACAGAAACAGCGTTTGGGGATTGGAATTGACCGGCCCTAATCAAAACAAGATGTTCTTGCCCGCTGCAGGTTTCCATAATGAAGAGGAGGGTGCTCAAGCTTCTGGAACTGAAGGCTACTATTGGTCGAATAATCTCTCAATTGTTTCGGTTGATCCGGAATTGCCTCATTTTGTAGTGTATTCTTATGAGGCTTTGTATTGTCATTTTGCAACCTTCCAGCCGTTTGTTATGTTAGACGGAGACCGTTGCTTAGGCATGCCTGTCCGCCCTGTGCGAGTCAATAAATGATTTTTCTTTAGGAAAAACAACAATCCCCGCAGCGCCGAAAAACTTCATGGCATTGCGGGGATTTCTGTTTGTAAGAACGGGAATTACAACTTCTCCATATTCCTCTTCACAAACTCACTCAAATCCTTGCCTTTAAGCAAGTTCTTCGAGAGCAAAGCGAGGTCGTAAATCTGCCGGATGCTGGCTTCCTGTGCGGCTTCGTCTTTGTCAAGCAGGCCGGTGATGACGGGGCTGTTCGTGTTGAGCATTAGCGTGTAGCTGTCGGGCATGGAGCCGTAGAACGACATTGGGCCGCCACCCATCTGCTCCATCTCCTTCATACGACGCATCCACTCGTTTTGGGTGATCTCAACGGGGGCAGCCTCTGCACCTTCGTTGCTGAATTCCACGTTGAACTTTACCTTGTCGATGACCTTCTC
>JAGCPG010000009.1 GCA_017645245.1 Bacteroidales bacterium | reverse complement strand
TTCTTGTCCTTGGCGAAGAGCATCAAGCCCGAGGTGTCGCGGTCCAAACGATGGATGGTGTGGGCTCGGCAACGCTGCTGTGATGCGGTGAAATATTGGTTGAGGATGCTTTGCGCCGTCTCCTGTTCTTTGCCCGGGCTGTTGGTGAGCAGTCCCTCCTTTTTGTCGATAACCACTAAGTATTTGTCCTCATAAATGATCTTCAGCCATTTGCTGTGGAAGCGTTCCTTAGCACTTGGCTTGCCGATCTCGACAGTCATGCCGGGTTGCAGCGCGAAGTCGAACTGCGAGGTGCGTTCGCCGTCAACGCTAACGACGCCGTTGGCGAGGATATGTTTCACCTTGGTGCGGCTGATGCCGTCCATTTTACGCATGATGAACTCCATCAAGGGTGACGGCTCGACGACCTTGAATTTCAAGGGATTCTCTTTGGAGTGAGGTTTTCTTTCTTTCATACAAAAAAAGCAACCCTTTTAGGTTGCTGATGTGCCCCGAACAGGAGTCGAACCTGCACTCCTCTCGAAATACGCACCTGAAACGTACGCGTCTACCAATTCCGCCATCGGGGCTAAGGAGTCTAATTGATTTTCGATGGTGCCCAGGACAAGAGTCGAACTTGCATGCCGTAATCGGCACTACCCCCTCAAAGTAGCGTGTCTACCAATTTCACCACCTGGGCTGGATTTGCGCGGCAAAGGTACTACTATTTTTGAAACCTGCAAGCGTTTTTTTCATTTTTTTCCAATAAAAAAGCGCGACCGTTCCGATCGCGCTTTTTATCGTCATTGAAACGTGATTTATTTCACCTTTTCAACGATAGCCTTGAAAGCTTCAGGGTTGTTCAAGGCGAGGTCGGCCAACACTTTGCGGTTGATTTCGATACCGGCCTTGTTCAGCTTGTCCATGAACACGCTGTACGACATGTCGTACTCGCGGACGGCTGCGTTGATACGGACGATCCACAGGCTGCGGAAGTCACGCTTCTTGTTCCTTCTGTCGCGATAAGCGTAGGTTTGTCCCTTTTCGTAGGAGTTTTTCGCCACAGTCCAGACGTTCTTTCTGGTTCTGAACTGACCTTTGGTCTTCTTGAGGATTTTCTTGCGCCTTGCTCTTGATGCAACGGCATTGACTGATCTTGTCATTTCTTGTAAGTTTTTCGTTCAGCGCCCCGCCCCATTGCGGGATCTTTTCTGCTGCAACAAAGGTTAAACAATTGATTTTTTACTTGAGAAGCATTTGTTTGACAACCTTTTCGTCAGCTCTCTCAACGATAGCGGTGTGGTCAAGGTTGCGTTTTCTCTTCTGGCTCTTCTTGGTCAGGATGTGGCCATGATAAGCATGCTTCCTCTTGATTCTGCCGGTGCCTGTGAGCTCGAAACGTTTCTTGGCGCCGGACTTTGTCTTCATTTTTGGCATTTTACAATTATTATTTAAAGTTTAAAAATGAGTTTCCTATTTACTTCTTGGTGCTTTTAGGAGCGATCATCATCATCATGCGCTTGCCTTCCAACTTGGGCATCATCTCCACCTTTCCTTGTTCTTCGAGCTCTTGTGCAAAGCGAAGCAGCATGATCTCGCCCTGGTCCTTGTAGACGATGGAGCGGCCTCTGAAGAGCACTTCTACCCTCACCTTGTTGCCGTCCTGCAGGAAACGACGGGCGTGGTTGAGCTTGAACTCGAAGTCGTGGTCGTCCGTTTGGGGTCCGAGACGGATTTCCTTGACCACCGTCTTGCTGGCATTTGCCTTGATCTCCTTTTGCTTCTTCTTCTGGTCGAAGACGAACTTCTTGTAATCCATCACTTTGCAGACCGGAGGATTTGCATCCGGAGAGATCTCCACCATGTCCAAACCCATGCTTTCGGCGATGCGAAGTGCCTCTCTCACGGGATAGATGTTGGTTTCAATGCCTTCACCGACCAATCTCACCATCGGAGCCTTGATCTCTTCGTTGATCCGATGCTGGTCTTCGCCTTTCTTGTTGTTGCGAGGCGCGTTGTTTCCTTTGTTAGGGAGCTGTGCTATTGTCTTAATCTCCTATAATTTGTTAAACACCTTATTTATTAATGCGTCAACGGACGCTCTTTTCTTCTTCTACTTTGTCGTTGATCATCTTGGCAAACGCTTCAAGACCCATCGAACCGAGATCGACCTGACCATGGCCTCTCACCGAGACGGCGTTGTCGGCCTCTTCCTTCTCGCCCACGATGACCATGTAAGGATATTTCTTCATTTCGGCATCGCGGATCTTACGTCCGATCTTCTCGTTGCGCTCGTCAATGAGGCTGCGAATATCGGACTTTTTCAGATACGATTGCACTTTTTCTGCATAATTCATGTATTTTTCACTCACAGGCAGGATGATCACCTGGTCGGGAGCCAGCCACAGCGGGAACTCACCGGCGCAGTGCTCGAGCAGCACGGCCACAAAGCGTTCCATGGAGCCGAACGGTGCGCGATGCACCATCACGGGACGGTGCTTCTCGTTGTCGGCGCCGATGTAGGTCAGGTCGAAACGCTCAGGCAGGTTGTAGTCCACTTGGATGGTACCCAGCTGCCACTTGCGGCCGAGAGCGTCCTTCACCATGAAGTCGAGCTTGGGACCGTAGAAAGCGGCTTCGCCGTATTCCACATGAGCCGGAAGGCCCTTTTCGGCGCAAGCCTCCTGGATGGCGGCCTCTGCCTTGGCCCAGTTCTCGTCGGTACCCACATACTTCTCATGGTCGTTGGGGTCACGGAGTGATATCTGTGCTTCAAAGTTCTTGAAGTTCAAGGCCTTGAAGATGATTTCGATGATTTCCATCACGCGGATGAACTCTTCCTTCACCTGGTCGGGACGGCAGAAAATATGAGCGTCGTCCTGAGTGAACGAACGCACACGAGTCAAGCCGTGGAGCTCGCCGCTCTGCTCGTAGCGGTACACGGTACCGAACTCAGCGCAGCGGAAAGGCAGATCCTTGTACGAACGTGGCTTGTTCTTGAATATCATGCAGTGATGGGGGCAGTTCATGGGCTTCAGCAGGTACTCCTCGCCTTCTTCGGGCGTGGTGATCGGACGGAAGCTGTCGGCGCCGTAGTGATCCCAGTGACCGGAGGTGACATAAAGCTGCTTGCCGCCGATATGTGGGGTGATCACCTGTTCGTAGCCATATTCCTTCTGGATCTTGGTCAGATAATCTTGGAGGCGGAGACGAAGCTCAGTGCCTTTGGGCAGCCAGATCGGGAGGCCTTTGCCCACCATGTCGCTGAACATGAAGAGCTCCAGCTCACGACCGAGCTTGCGGTGGTCGCGCTTCTTGGCTTCCTCGAGCAGCACGAGGTACTCGTCGAGTTCCTTCTGCTTCGGGAAGGTGATGCCATAGACGCGGGTGAGCTGCTTGCGTTTCTCGTCGCCACGCCAATAGGCGCCAGCCAGTGAGGTCAGCTTCACAGCCTTGATGAAGCCCGTGTTCGGGATATGGGGACCACGGCAGAGGTCGGTGAAAGCGCCGCACTTGTAGTAAGTGATGGTGCCGTCCTCAAGCTCGCTGATCAACTCTTCCTTGTACTCGTCGCCTTTCTCGGTGAAATATTTCAGGGCCTCGGCCTTGCTCACGTCAACACGCTCGAAGGTTTGCTTTTCGCGAGCCAGCTCGAGCATCTTCTTCTCGATGGCCACGAGGTCGGCCTCTGTCAGGGTCATGTCACCGGTGTCGATGTCATAATAGAAACCAGCGTCGACGGCAGGACCTATGCCGAACTTCACGCCTTTGTACAAAGCCTCGATGGCTTCAGCCATGAGGTGGGCTGAGGAGTGCCAGAAGGTGGCCTTGCCTTCGGGGTCGTCCCAAGTGAAGAGCTGGATGGTGGCGTCCTCGTTGACAGGGCGCATGGCATCCCACATCTTGCCATTCACCTTGGCTGAAAGCACGTTGCGTGCCAAACCCTCGCTCAGGCTCTTGGCGATATCCAACGGCGTAACGCCGGCTTCAAACTGTCTGACACTGTTGTCAGGGAAGGTTATATTGATCATTTTCATATCCTTTTAAAAAAGCGTGCAAAATTACACATTTTTTTCATTCAATGTTATATATTTGCAAAAATTTTAAACGATGAAAAGAACAACTATCCTTATCCTCTTTTTGACTATGTCTGTTTTCGGTTATTCACAAGACTGGTTCGGCTTTAACCGCTACAAGGCCGACAACGAACTGATCATGGCGAGCAAGGCCTATCCCGATGTCGTTTTCATGGGCAATTCCATCACCGACAATTGGGCTTATTTCCATCCCAATTTCTTCAGCGAGCACAACTTCTGCGGAAGAGGCATCGGCGGACAGACCTCCGCCCAGATGCTTGTCAGGTTCACTGCCGATGTCATCAACCTCCACCCGAAGGCGGTGGTCATCATGGCGGGCACCAACGACGTGGCTCACAACGATTTGTTTGTCACACCGGATCATGTGATTGAAAACATCGTGGCCATGTGCGATCTGGCCAAGGCCAACGGCATCATCCCGATCATCAGTTCCATCCCGCCCTGCGTTGAGTTTGTGTGGCGCACCGAGATCGAGAACGCCGGCCAGACCATCGTGAACCTCAACAAAACGCTGAAAGCCTACGCCAAGGCCAACGACATCGTCTATGTGGACTACCATTCCGCATTCGCCGACGAACATCTCGCCTTCCCGAAGAACCTCAGCGAGGACGGCTGCCATCCCAATCCCGACACCTACTTCACCATGGAAGAAATGGTCTTGAAAGCCATCCATGAAGTGCTAAACAAATAATCGAACATGAAAAAACTATCACTCGTCATACTGTTGCTTGCCATCACGATGCAAGCCATGCCGCAAGGCGCCGAAAAGATCAGCCGCGAAAAGGCCTTTCAAACCGCAAAAGCCTTCGTTGAAAACAACTCCAGGGCTCCAAAGGCAGAGATCAAGCTGGTCTCTGAATCCAACGTCTTTGTCTTCGACATCGGCACCCAAGGCTTTGTGATGGTCTCTGGAAACACCGTCCTCCCTCCTATTTTGGGCTATTCGTTTGACAATCCGATGCCTTCGTTGGAGGATGCGCCAGAGAACTTCCGTTCGTGGATCGCGCATTATGGCGAGATGATCGACTTTGCCAATGAAAACGGCATACAGCCTGAAGCGAAGGTCCTGAAGCTTTGGGATGACGCCAAGGACGGCCTATTCCAAGCCAAAAACACCACCACCGTGGACCCGCTGACCACCACCCATTGGGATCAGAATTGCTATTACAACGAATATTGTCCCTCGACGGGCAGTTGGTGGAACTGCGGCCATGTGTACGCGGGCTGCGTGGCTTGCGCCATGGCTCAGGTAATGAAATATTGGAACCATCCCGAGGTCGGCTCAGGATCACACAGTTACGTTCACGGCACCTACGGTATGCAAAGCGCCGACTTCGGTGCCACCACTTACCATTGGAGCGAAATGCCCGAACAGATTTACGACCACAACGATGCCATAGCCACCTTGATGTACCATTGCGGCGTTAGCGTCAACATGAACTACGGCGCGGACGGCAGCGGGGCCTACTCGAAAGACGTGGAGACGGCGCTCCGCTCCTACTTCGGCTATTGCGGCGCCAAATACCGCGAGAAGAGCAAGTACGACGATGAGACCTGGATCGCCATGCTGAAAGCTGATCTCGACCTCTCCCATCCTGTCTACTATTCCGGCAACAGCGGCAAGGGAGGCCATGCCTTCGTTTGCGACGGTTACGACGCCTACGACAATTTCCACTTCAACTTCGGCTGGAGCGGCTCGGGCGACAACTACTACTCTGTTTACGACGTCAATGGCTATAACCAGCAGCAAGCTGCGGTGATGAACATCATCCCCTTGGACATCCGTGCCGACGAAAACGGCATCATCTACGTCAGCGCCGACGGCGAAGGCAACGGCTCCTCATGGGCCAATGCCACCTCGAAGCTGGAATATGCCACCTACCTCTCCAACGACGGCAGCACCAAGATTTGGGTCAAACGGGGCACCTATTACGGCGACGACACCGATCCTATCAACGCCTTTTCCATCACGGCTTCCGACAGGGTTTACGGCGGTTTCAACGGCGACGAGGGACCTGACTTCAACCTCAGTGACCGCGACCTGGTCAACAACGCCGCCATCCTTGACGGCGGCGGCATCAAGCGTGTGCTGAACCAGCCCGAATTCCTCAATGCCGGTTCCAGAGCCGTCTGGGATGGTTTCATCATCCAAAACGGCAACTCCGGATCAGGCGCCGGCGTGTTTCTCAACGACTACACCACGCTGTCAAACTGCGTCATCCGAAACAACGTCTCCAGCGGCATCGGCGGCGGCGTTTACATCAACTCGGCCACCGGCACCAGCCAGACTGCGCTGAACAACTGCGAAATCATTGGCAACACGGCTTCGTTAGGCGGCGGCCTATGCGACCGCAACAGCTCCGTCATCACCAACTGCAAGATCAGCAACAACACCGCCACCACCAAAGGCGGCGGCATCTACTTGTACAACACCGACAAGCCCACCTTCCGCGGATGCTTGGTCAGCAACAACACAGCAGTGTTGGGCGGCGGCATCTATGCCCGTGGCAAATGCACAATGACCAACTGCGATATCGTCATGAACCAGGCCACCGAGTCGTATGGTGGCGTTTTCAACGAAAACCGCTACAGCACCTTCACCAGCTGCATCCTCTGGGGTAACGAGGCCAACGGCACTGCCAGCCAGAACTATGGAGATTGTAAGTTTGAATATTGCGCCGTACAAGGCGGCATCACGGGTGAGGAAAACATCGACCTTCCTGCTGAGAACGACGGCGAAGAACCTGGCGTTTACATACGTTTCGCCAATCCTGCCCAAGGCACTGGCATCGAATACACCGAGGCTGACTGGAGCATCGCCTCGCGCAGCATCTGCCTTAACGCCGGAAAACCCGGATCACCCGGTTTCTCATTCGACATCGCCGGTGATCCCCGTCTCCAGCATAGCCGTGTCGACATCGGCGCATACGAGCGCAACGCCTCCCTCACCCTGATCGAAGACCATCTCACTCCATCGGGCACCTACAACTTCAACGGCACCATCCTCCACGAGCCCGGTTACTACACCGCCGTCTTCCCCATGCCCGACTGCGACAGCGTGGTCGGACTGACGCTCCTGACGCCCATGGGCATGGATGAGATCACATCTGAAGCCGAGATCCTTTCTGTAGAAGTATTCACCATCCTGGGACAGCCCGTCGGCACCGTAAAAAGCATCGAAGCCGTGAAGGAACTGCCCCTTAAAAAAGGATGCTACCTCCTGATGATCAAAACATCAGAAGGTAGCATGGGTAAGAAGATTGTTCTTCAATAAGCTTATTCCATCACATCAGACTCTTCGTCGAACGGGACATCATCGTCACTGCCGAAGAAGTCGTCGTCTTTGCAATCCAGCTTAGCTTTCTTGCTTTCCATAAGCTCGTCGATCTTGTCAGTCAGCTTGGAGAGCTCTTCCTGCTCTGATTCGGGCATGGCGTCAACGCCTTCAACGCCAAGGAGACCGAGAATGCCGAAGGCAGCCATGTCAAGGTCGTCACAAGTTTCGGCTTTTTCAACAGCTTCCATCACGTTCTCGAGAACCTTCTTGGATTCATTGTAAGCCTTTGAATGTTTGTTGCCACCGCAGGCTGCGAGGCCGATCATGATGACGCTCATGACCAAAGCGAACATTACTTTTTTCATTGCGCAATAAATTTAAGGTCAAGCAAAAATAGGGACTTTTTCAATACCATCTGCAAATATTAAAAAAAGTTTTAAACAATTTATGCCGATTGGGGCGGTTTTGATAACTTTGCCCCCCGAAAAAAATAGGTAATATACTATGAAAAAACTATTCACACTCTTCGCCGCCATGATCGCCGCCGTCACCATGATGGCGCAGGTAACCACCTCAAGCATCAGCGGCACCATCCTCAACGATAACGACCAGCTCCTTCAAGGGGCCACCGTCACTGCCACCGACTTGTCGACCGGCACGCCATACCACGCCGTCAGCGACGTCAACGGCATCTATCGGCTGCAAAACCTGCGCCCCGGAGGGCCTTACGCCTTGTCAGTCCACATGATGGGCTACCATTCCCAGACCATTGACAACATCAAGTTGGGTGTTGGAGAAAGCCTCTCACTTAACGTTAAGATGAGCATCGAGGACATCAACCTGATGGAAGTCACCATATCGGCTGAAACGCCTACCGTCAGCCAAAGCCAAGGCACCACCACCGAGGTCAGCGCTGAGCAGATCAGCACCCTGCCTACCGTGAGCCGCAGCATCAACGACGTGCTCGCCCTGTCGCCTTATGCCTCTTCAACATCGCTCGGTCTCGCCATCGGCGGCGGTAACTTCCGCCAGTCGTACGTCACTGTTGACGGCGCCGCGTTCCACAACGCCTACGGCATCGGCAGCAACCTGCCAGCGGGCGGCACCCCCATCACCCTCGACGCCTTGGAGTCCGTCAGCATCAGCATCGCCCCCTTCGACGTGCGCCAGAGCGGCTTCACTGGAGGCTCAGTCAACGCGGTGACTAAAAGCGGCACCAACCAGCTGCACGTCAGCCTTTACGACTACTTCACCAGCGACAAGCTGATCGGCACCCGCTTCGGCAAGAAAGATGACTCAGGCCTCTATCCCGACAACCTCAAGCTGGGCAAGTCGCTTCTCAACACCGTTGGTTTCTCCGTGGGCGGTCCCATCGTGAAGAACAAGCTGTTCTACTTCATCAACTTCGAATACGAAACCGACATCACCGCCGGTCAACTGCGTTACGCCCGCATGAGCGAGACGGCCGACTGGGGCGGCAACACCCAATATAACCGTCCCACAGTGACCAAAATGGATGAGATCAGACAATACCTGAAGGACAATTACGGCTACGACCCGGGCGATTACCAAAACTATTCGTTCAGCACACCCGACTACAAGCTGATGGCCCGTTTGGACTGGAACATCAACGACGATCACCGTTTCAACATCCGTTATTCCATGGTGAAGCACCAGTTTTTCACCGCTCCGTCCAACTCCATCACCCCGCTGAGCAGCAGCCTATATAATAAGAATGTGTACGGCCGTGGCTCGATCTACTCCCTTTATTTCGAGAGCTCCAACTACATCCAGCAGCAGAACTTCAGTTCTGTAGCCGCTGAGTTGAACAGCCGTTTCCTTTACGGACGCCTGACCAACACACTGCGCGCCGTGTATTCTAACCAACACGAACCCCGCAAGATGACCCGCGACCTTTTCCCCACTGTCGACATTCTGGAGCCTTTGGATGACGGCACCAAAGCCGTTTACACCTCCTTCGGCCCCGATCCTTTCACCTACGGAACCGGCAGCACCGTCAACACCTTCATTGCCACGGACGAAGTGGGCTATTCCACGGGCATCCACCACATCGTCGGAGGCTTGCAGTTTGAGTTCGACAAGACCACCAACCGCTTCATGCAAGGCGGCGCCGGCTATTACGTCTACAACTCCTGGAGCGATTTCGTGAACCAAGCCGCTCCCGCAGCTTTCACCATCGCTTACGGCAACAACGAGAAGCACGAGCAGGCAGCCACCTCGTTCAATTTCATCCAAAACTCGCTTTACGCACAGGATGAGATCACGTTTTCCGACAAATTCAAGCTGACGGCAGGCTTGCGCGTTGAAATCCCTTATTATCCTTCGATTGCCGACAACATCAACAATGAATTCCAAAACGGCTGGAACAATTACGTATACGATTACGACACCACCGGCGCCGTGATCGACTCGACATTCACCCATCATGCCATTGCCGATGGCGACAACAGCTTGTCAGGCCTTTCCACTGCCGACATGCCCAAAGCTCGTGTCGACTTCTCTCCCCGCTTAGGCTTTGAGTGGAACATCTTGGACAACAACAGGCTCACCCTCCGTGGCGGAAGCGGCATCTACACCGGCCGACTGCCCTTGGTTTGGATCGTTACTACCGTCAGCAACAGCAACGTGGCCCAAGGCACTTACCTGACCTATAACAAGCCGATGGCTTTCTACAGCTCGGTGGATGAAATCATCGCCAACAACAGCGACAAGCTCAAGGTAGGCGATCTGCCTGCTTCGCAAATTGCCACCATCCTCGACAAGGAGCTGAGAATGCCCCAGACCTGGAAGTCGTCATTGTCGCTTGAATCCCAACTCCCCGGTGGCATTAACGCCAGCTTGGAAGGCATCTTTGGCAAGGACCTTTCCTCAGTGGCAGTCACCTGCCTAGGCATGGTTCAGGACGATTCCATCCAGCTGCCTGGCGAGCCTGGAAAGCGTGCCCATTGGAAGAGCGAAGGCTTGGTTAACTCCATCGGCGGAGCCATCACACCATTCTACATCACCAACAGTAAGCAAAACGGCTATTACTACTCTATCACGGGGATGCTCTCCAAGGATTTCAACTTTGGCTTGAACCTGATGGCCGCCTACACCTATTCCTGCGGCAAGAACGTTACTGACGCCATCGGCGACCAGGTTATGAGCTCCTACACCAACAACACGTTCGGCGTCCATGGCAGCAATTCCCACGAAGTGGGCTACAGCTCTTACGTTTCCCCCAACCGTGTGCTCCTCAACGCCGGCTGGACCTGGGCCACCGGAAAGCATACCACCGAAACCCTCAGCTGCTACTATGAGGGCTATAACCTCAGTTATGTGGGCAGCTACAGCTACAGCCGTTACAGCTATACCATGACGAGCAACGTCAACGGCGACTACGGCGCGCACAGCTTGGCTTACATCCCAACCCATGACGAGCTGTATGCCAAAGACGCCAACGGCGATTACGTCATGCCTTTCGTCGACGAGGATAACCGCAATAGTTTCGAATCGTTCATCCAGGATGATAAATACCTGAGCTCACACCGTGGCCAGTATGCCGAACGTGGTGGCGTTGTCGCTCCATGGCGTCACACGGTCAACCTCAAGTACGAGAGAACCTACAAGTTCCACGATGGTGAGAAGCTGAGCTTCGGCGTGGATGTCAGGAACATCGCCAACCTTCTCCATAGAGGTTGGGGCAACGTCAAACAACTCAGCAGCAGCGACATCATCGAATGGAAAGGCGGCAAATATCAGTTCAAGGAACCCACCTGGAATGAATACGCCGACGCCATCTCCACTTGGTCAGCCGCACTGAACGTGAGGTTTAGCTTCTAAGCTTAGAAAATCACATATCTCACGCCGAACATCACAGTGTGAATCGGCTTGACGTCGCTATGATCGACGTGGCTATTGTCGTTGAAGTAATAATCAATGTTGTAATGGGCCACGCGATAGTCATACGCCACATAGAAGTCCATCTTCTGGATCCGATAACCGACACCGATCTCCATGTATAGGCCTGTCAATGAGCGCTCCGTCTTGCCAATCGTGATCGAAGTATCGGTGGTAGTGTCCTTCATCTCTATGGGAAACGACTGCTTGCCGCCGAAAATGTAGCCCACTTTGGCATCCATGAAAAGTCCCTGGGTCTTGTCGCCAAGGATGAAAGAGCGGGCTTGGGCATAAAGCGGCACCGAAACCTTGGCATCAATCATGTCCAGATATTCCACATCGACGCCGATGCCATAATAAAAGCGGTCTCTTTGGCAGATGCCATAATTGAGGGTAACCGCGCCATAAAACACATCGGTAACATCACCCGATTGTTGCTCCATAGCGTCGAAAAGCGACTTTCCAGCCTTTAACCCGACGGACAATTCCCTGGGCTTGTTGGCTAAAACTACTGACGGATTGTCTGTTTGGGCGATGCCTTGTGCCATCAGGGCCAGCAAGGCAAAAACTAGGCTTATTCTTTTCATAACGGATGTGTTTTAAAGGAATGTGATGGTTGTCAATGCGGCCATAGCCTCCACGATGACTGTGGCCCGAGGCAAGGCACAGACGTCATGCCGGTTGCCACGGCCAAGGGTTGGAATGGGCTTGAAAGCCACGTTGAAGAAGACTTCTTCCCCATTGGTAATGCCGCCTTGGATGCCGCCGGAATGGTTGGTCGCTAGGCGAACGGTGCCATCATCGGCTTTTACAAAAGCATCGTTGGCCTCCGTGCCTCGCATCGAAGCCATAGCAAAGCCATCGCCGTATTCAAAGCCTTTGACGGCGGGGATGGTGAACATGGCTTTGGCCAGACAGGTCTGGAACTTGTCATCCAACGGCTCGCCCAAACCCACAGGTAGTCCCGTGATGCTGCCATGGACGATGCCGCCCACGGTGTCGCCTTCCTCACGGCATTGCTTCAGCAGAGCCTCTATCTTCTCGGGATCCGTCTCACCGCCGATGCTTTGCACACTGGCATTTATCTTGATGCCATGCGCAGCCAACAACTGTTTGGCAATGGCACCAGCCACCACGTAGGGCAACATGGTGCGAGCAGAAGCCCTTCCACCCCCACGCCAATCACGGATGCCATATTTCTGCTGGTAGGTAAAGTCGGCATGGGAAGGCCGAAACACGTCTTTCAAGTCTACATAATCCTCAGGCCGAGCATCGGTGTTGCGCACTATGAAAGCAATCGGCGTACCCAGCGTCACACCGTCGAGCAGGCCCGATAAAAACTCAACCTCATCGGCCTCCCTGCGTTGGGATTCCGATGAGGTTTTACCTGTGGCCCGGCGGGCCAAGTCTTCCTTGATGAGTTGAACATCCAGCTTGATGCCGGCGGGACATCCTTCAATCACACCACCCACGGCAACTCCATGGGATTCACCGAAGGTTGTGAGACGGAAATCAGTCATTGATGATCTTCAGTTTGGCCTCGAGCACCTTCAGGTCGTTCTTGGCCTTGTTGATCTTCTTCTCGTATTCGGCACGCATCAGCTCGGAGTTCTTGCTGTTGGAGAAGAACCCAATGTTGTTCTCGAGGACGGCGATCTCGTCGCGGAGCTTCTGTATCTTGTTGGCGAGCACGGTCTTTTCCTTACGCATCTTGTCGCCACCTTCCGGATCGTCCTTCATGATCTCGACCATCTCACGGTATTCGTTGGTGCTGATCTCGTTCTGGTTGCTTCTCATCTTGTCGAAGAGTGCATCCACCGCCTTGCGGTACTCGGTGTTGATGCTGTCCTTGTGCTTCATCGGGACGTGACCGATCTCGATCCAACGCTTCTGCAGGGCCTTGATGGCTTCCATGTTCTCATTGCGGCTCGGCTTCAGCTCGAAGCTCTTGATCTCCTCAATGAGGGCTTGCTTGGCAGCGAGGTTGGCCGACTCCTCTTCCTTCAGTCCGCCGAAATGCTCGGCTTTACGACCGAAGAAGGTGTCGCAGGCTGCACGGAAACGCTTCCAGATCTTGTCGGCATGGCGCTTTGGCACAGGACCGATAGTCTTCCATTCCTCTTGGATCTTCTTGAAACGCTCTGTGGCCTTCTTCCACTCAGTGGATTCCTGCAGGGCCTCGGCCTCGATGCAAAGGTTGATCTTGCGCTCCAGGTTCTCAGTCTGCTTGTCCTTCAGCGAAGCGAAGAACTCTTTCTTCTTGGAGAAGAAATTGTCCATCGTGCCCTTGAAACGGGCCCAGATGTCCTCGTTCTGTTTCTTCGGAGCGGGACCCACGGTCTTCCAAACCTTGAAGAGCTCGCTGAGTTCCTCCGACTTCTTCTGCCAAGCGTTGATGGAGGCGTTCTCCTCGCCGAGGAGCTCCTCAGCTTTCTCGCAAAGCGCAGTCTTGGTCTCGAGGTTGGCGTTCTGCTCTTCCTGGATCTTGGAATAATGCTCGCGGCGGATGGCGTTGATCTTGTCAGTGGCAGCTTTGAAGCGTTCCCAGATCTCGTCCTTCTTGTCTTGCGGCACCGGACCGATCTCCTTCCACTCCTCATGGAGTTTCTGGAGGCTCTTGAACGCCTTGGCCATCGACTTTTCGTCCATCAGTTCCTCAGCCTTCTCGCAAAGCACGATCTTGGCGTCGAGGTTCTTCTTCATGTCGAGGTCGCGGAGCTCGCGGTTGATGTTGACCTTGTCGAAGAACTTCTCTACCAGGAAGTGATAGGTGTTCCAAAGGTTGGCGTTTTCAGTGGCGGGAACCTGTCCGATGGTCTTCCATTTGTCTTGCAGGGCGCGGAAGTCGTCGTAGGTTTTCTTCAGTGTCTCTTCCGAGGCAATCAGCTGCTTGAGTTCCTCAAGGATACCCTTTTTCTGAGCGAGATTCTCGATCTTCTGGGCATCCATCAGCTCGTTTTGCTTGGCACGATTGGCCTTGAAGATGCCGAAAGCGGCGTTGAAGCGCTTCTCAACATCGTCCATTTCGTGCTGATAAGCGTCCTTGTCGCCACCGCCTTCGAGGAAAGCCTCATACTCCTTGTCCGCGGCTTCTTTGTTGAGTTGCATAAAACGAACGCGAATGGCGGTGACATTGTCCTTGACCTTCATGACGTCAGGATCCTGGACAATCTCTTCGAGCATGGCAGCCAACTCTTCCCTGGTCTTACCTTGTATATCAAGTTCCACGGCCTCAGCCTCTTCCTCCTCCTGCAGCTCCTCGTTGGTGACGATCTCTGGAAGCACCTCATCCTGAGGGATGATATCCTTCGGTTCGACCTCCTCAGCGGGCAGTTCACGCAAGGTTTCCACCTTGATTCTGACGCTACCGGGCAGGGTTGAAGACTGGTTCAATTTCACGATTTTCTTTTTCTCATTGGCGTTGATAGCCTTAAGCTCTTTGTTTTCCATTTTAATTCGTTTTAGATTATCAAGACTTGCGTCCCGATTATGAAGTTCACAATTACGAGGCAAATTTAAGAATAAAAAGAAGAAAGCAACTCTTTTTTCAAAAAAATGTTTCGTATTTTTGTAAACTTATTTTTTCGATTGATATCCATGCCAGATTTTGATATTCAGAGCGTTTTGTCGCAGCTCACCCAATCCATCGGTGCCACTCCCGTCGACATCAAGCCGATTGCCGAGTCGGGATCGGCCCGGAAATACTTCCGTGTCGTCACCGAAAACGGCTCCCTGATCGGCGCGTACAATGCCAACGTCGAGGAAAACGAGGCCTTTTTTTATTTGACCGAGCATTTCGGAAAAATCGGTCTCAATGTCCCTAAATTGTTGGCTGTCAACGAAGAACGAAACTGCTATTTGCAAACAGACCATGGCGACGAGACGCTTTTCCAACACATCCAACGAGCGTTGGTTGCTGGGGCCTACGATGATCATACGATCGCTCTGCTACGTCAGGTATTGGAGCAGTTGGTGCATTTCCAGATCGAAGGTCATCAGGGCTTGGACTATAGCAAGGTCTACCCCATGCCCAGTTTCGACAAGCCTGCCGTCATGGACGACCTCGATTATTTCAAGTATTACTTTGTGAAGCCCCATGCCGAGATTGTTTTCAACGAAACCCGTTTAAAGGCTGAATTCAACCGTTTCGCCGACTTCATCGGACAAGCCCAAAGCAACTTCTTCATGTATCGCGACTTCCAATCGAGGAATATCATGATCGATCACGAGAAGCCATATTTCATTGATTATCAAGGAGGAAGAAGAGGACCCTTGCAATACGACGTGGTTTCATTGCTTTATCAAGTGAAGGCTCAGATACCGCAATCGCTGCGTGATCAACTGTTGGAGCATTACAAGCAGGCGTTGTCGGCTTATCTCGATCCCAAGGCCATCGAATTCGACCGATACTATCCATATTTCGTGTATCTCAGGCTGTTGCAAGTGCTCGGCGCCTACGGTTTCCGAGGTTTGATCCAAAAGAAAGCCCATTTCATCGAGAGCATCCCCTACGCCTTGAATGAGCTGAAGGTTTGGAACGAAAAATACCCATTGGATGAATACCCAGAGCTCCAAAACGTTATCTCTCACCTTTCACTTCTCACCTTTCCCCTCTCACCTCCCACCTCTCACCTCACCGTCACCGTCAACAGCTTCTCCTTTAAAAAAGGCTATCCTGATGACTTCAGCGGCAACGGCGGCGGCTTTGTGTTCGACTGTCGCGCACTGCCCAACCCGGGACGTGAGCCTCAGTTTAAAACCAAAACGGGTCGCGACTGGGAAGTAGTTGAATATCTGACAGAAAAGCCACAAACCCATGTGTTTTTAGATCATGTGAAAGGCATTGTTGGGCAAAGCATAGACAACTACTTGGAGCGGCATTTCAACAACTTGATGGTCTCGTTCGGATGCACCGGCGGACAGCACCGATCGGTGTTTTTCGCCCAAAGCATTGCCGATTGGATCAAGGCCACCTATCCCACTGTAATCGTGAAAATCAACCACATAGAACAGCATATCCATGAGTAGAACCGCCATGATACTTGCCGCCGGACTGGGCACTCGGCTCAAGGCGCTGACCCACGACAAGCCCAAAGCCCTCGTTGAAGTGGCCGGAAAACCCCTGCTGCAACGAAACATCGAGAATTTGACTGATCAAGGCTTCGATACCATCATCGTTAACATCCATCATTTTGGCGATCAGATCATTGACTTCATCCAACAGCATCATTTCAATGCCAAGATTCTCATTTCCGACGAGCGTGGCGCCTTGATGGACACGGGGGGCGGCATTGTTCAAGCCCTTCCCTATTTCGGTGATTCTCATGCGGTTTTGGTTCACAATGTCGACATTCTCAGTGACATTGATCTGCAAACTTACCATGACGGATTCGTCAGTTCCAACGACGATGCATGGTTGCTCACTCAGGATCGCAACACCAGCCGGAAGTTGCTTTTCGACGAACAAGATCTTCTGATAGGTTGGAAAAATCT
>JAGCPG010000046.1 GCA_017645245.1 Bacteroidales bacterium | reverse complement strand
GAACCACTGGCCCTGCGAAGTCTGCAACCTCCCCGAGTTACACCTGCCCTTGATCCGCTTCGCCGAAAGGCTGATGCCTTCGGGTAGAAACACCGCACAGTCGTTCTACGGGGCGAGAGGTTGGACAGCGCATGTGGTGTGTAACCCTTGGGGCTTCACCGCACCAGGCGAGCATCCTTCATGGGGAGCCACCAACACAGGCGGCGCCTGGCTGGCCCTACACGCTTGGCAGCATTACCAGTTCTCCCTCGACACCGTCTTCCTAAGGGAGACTTATCCAATGATTAAAGATGCGGCCCTGTTCTTCCTCGACGCGATGATCGAAGAGCCCGAACACGGCTGGTGGGTGACCGCACCGACCACCTCGCCTGAGAACGCCTTCTACCTCAACGACAGCACCCCCGTCAGCGTATGCATGGGCAGCACGATGGACGTGCAGATTGTCAGTGAGCTGTTCGACGCAGTTTGCCTGTCGGCGGCTCTTTTGAAGACAGACGCGGCGTTTGCCGATAGCCTCAAAATGGCACAGTCCCATTTCCCTCCCATGCAAGTCAGCAAGAACGGCTATCTACAAGAATGGCTGCAGGACTATCGGGAGGTGGATCCTCATCACCGTCATGTGTCGCACCTTTTCGGGCTGTATCCAGGCACCATGATGACCCCTTCCAAGACGCCCGAACTCATGGAGGCCTGCCGGCAGACCCTGTTCCGTCGTGGCGATGAGGGCACTGGTTGGTCACGGGCATGGAAGGTATGCTTCTGGGCTCGTCTCGGCGATGGTGACCATGCCTACCAGCTGTTGAAGAACCTGTTGCAACCCGCCATACAACCCGATGGCAGCCATCAAGCAGGCACCTATCCCAACCTCCTCTGCGCCCATCCTCCTTTCCAGATCGACGGAAACTTCGGCGGCACGGCAGGGATTGCCGAGATGCTGTTGCAAAGCCACGACGGCACCGTCAAGCTGTTGCCCGCCCTACCCTCCTTGTGGAAAGACGGCCATTTCAAAGGCCTTCGCACCCGCGGCAACCAAACGGTGGAATGTATCTGGAAAGACGGCAAGGTGACCTATTACAAAGTATCGCCGTAAGTTGGAAATAATTGTGTATCTTTACAAGCTGAAACAAACCTTTACCGAGGCTTCGCAACATGACCTCATGCTCACACTCAATGCATTGGAACAGCAAGGCTTGGTGTCATCGATACATAGCCTCTGGTCGGCCAATGCGCTTTACTTCACCACCACTGAAGATGTGATGCTTGGCAAGACACCGAGTTTGGCGACTATAGTTACGACCCTGGTATCGGCCTCATCCGTCCTGATGTTTGCGCTCCTGTCGTGAACATCAAGTCATTGGATTACAACAACATCAACGGTTATACGGAACTTAGTGGCACTTCCCAAGCCACGCCCTGCGTGGCAGGCATTGTCGCCCTCATGCTGAGCAAAAACCCAGAGCTGACCCCAGCACAAATCTGTCAAATCCTCGAAGAGACCTCCTTAAAACTGACTCCCACCAAGAGCAACATCACCGGTGTGGGTCGGGTGGATGCCTTAGCCGCCGTGAACGCAGTGCCGGAATGGACGACAGTGAATGAATTTTCCGAAATCGAAGAAAACAATTCCGATGCGAATCTATCTACTGCGGACAACCATCAACAATCAGGTAACAATACGGAAAATTATATTACCTTTGCCGTGATTAAATCCAAAAACATGAAAAGAATAACATTTGCAATCATCTTGGCCTGCTGCACGCTGACGCTGGCTGCACAAGATGCCATCAAAGTGAACTATCAAGGCGAAAAACCCACTATCAGCGACTTCGCATGGGCGCTCCTCTCCAACGAAGTCGAGGCCGATGACGAAGAAGAAGCGTATGCCGACGAATCGTTCAATGCCTTCAAACAAGCCTGGATTCGTCACCGCGAAGGCCTTCCACAGGAGGAGGGCAACGCACTCACCATCGATGAGAAGAACGGTTTTGTGCTCTACGAGTTCACCTACGAAAAGGAATTGCTGAAGATTGAGATGTGCTTCTGGAACGAAACCGACAAACAACACAAGCTGATCGCCTACAACGTGCGAAGCTTCTCGAACGGCAAGTACTCCACCGGACAATTCGATGTACTCTCATTCTATCGCTACGACAACAACTCGAAACAGATGACCCCTTGCTATGACTTTGGTTTCGATGTGGAATACGGTACAGATGATGGGGCTTGGGTTTCCTATGCGCTACCTCAAACCGGTAAGAACATCTCAGTCACCTATTGGTACGACAACGGAAAAACGGAACAAAAAACGCTGAAGTGGGATGGCCGCCGATTCAGCTTCTAAAATATGAAAAAAACGCTCCTCTCCCTGCTCCTGCTTTGCTGCTGTCTCGCAGGATTCGCCCAAGAGCCCATCAATGTGATGGTGCTGATGAAAGACCAATACAATCGTGCTGAACTGAGCCGGAAAGCCCAATTTATCTCGACAAGGACTGCTCGCCGCGATTTTGTGGTCAAAGAACTTCAAACTTTTTCCGAGGCTTCGCAATATGACCTCATGCTCACGCTCAACGAGTTGGAGCAACAAGGCTTGGTGTCGTCCATCCATAGCCTCTGGTCGGCCAACGCGCTCTATTTCACCACCACCGAAGAGGTGATGCAGTCTTTGGCAGAACGTCCTGACATTGAAAGTATTACCCCCATTATAGAATATCAATGCATTCCCGATGGGTATTCCAGAATTGATCATCAGGTGTTATATGAGTATATCGCGCCCAACATCAGGCAGGTGAATGCCTATCAGGTATGGGAACAAGGCAATATGGGACAAGGCGTGGTGGTGGCTGTGGTCGACACAGGGGTGAATTACAACCATGTGGATATTGCAAGCCATCTCTGGGATGGCGGCGAGGAGTTCCCGAATCACGGTTACGATGTCTATAACTTCGACGACGACCCGATGGATGACAACGGTCATGGCACGCACTGTGCCGGCATCGTGTGCGGCGACGGTACGGCGTGGTTGGCAACGGGCGTGGCTCCCGAAGCCACCTTGATGTGCGTCAAAAGCACCAGCGAAGAAGGGCAATCCGGGGCTGCCAATATCATAAAGGGTATGGAATGGGCTGTGGAACACGGCTGCGACCTCATCAGCTTATCGCAAGGCATAGCCAAAGCCAGCGTGGAAGACAAAGAACTCATGCGTCATTGTTGTGATGCCTTTCTGGATGCTGGCATCGTCGTCGTTGCTGCCGCGGGGAACGAAGGCAGTGCGGTCATGCAGAACGTTTGTCCCATCCCAAACAATGTGCGGGTGCCGGGCAGTTGCCCTCCTCCTTACCTCGACCCAGACCAGATGGTGAATCCTGGCGGACTGTCATGCGTGGTTACCGTCGGTGCCGTAGATGAAAATGACACGGTGACCACTTTCAGTTCACATGGACCCGTCACCTGGCAGGACACCGAGTATGGTGATTATCCCTATGACACCATTGCCAACGAACCTGGCCTCATCCGACCCGACGTGTGCGCCCCCGGCGATATGATCTGGTCGTTGAAATACAACACCAATAACGATTATGATTATCGGAGCGGCACCTCTCAGGCTACGCCTTGTGTAGCAGGCGTCGTTGCCCTCATGCTGCACGAGAACCCCGAACTGACCCCTGCGGCCATCTGCCAGATTCTTGAAGAGACGGCTTTGAAATTGACACCTACCAAGAGCAACCTCACCGGCTGTGGTCGTGTGGACGCCTTGGCTGCCGTACAAGCCGCTGCGGGATGGGATGCCGTAGACGAATCCTTGGATATTTCGGAAGACAACTTCGATGTGTCCACACAAAGGGTATTCGATTTGACAGGACGGGTGGTGAACACTAATAACCTGACTCCTGGCATCTATATCATCCAGGGTATCAACGGTGACAAGGTTAAAACAAAGAAAATCGTTATCCGTTAACGACGGTCACGGCCTAGCGACATCATGTTGGGCACTCCTTTCCTGGCTTTTCTCTAAGGCTTTCAGCCAAGGATTCCTCACTTGTGGTATCTTTGTTTGCCATACGTCCTCCTTTTCGCCCGACTCAGCTTCGATTCGCTGACGTTCTTGGTAGAAGGTTTCCAGCTCCTCATCGGAGACCTTCATAATCTGTTTGCATTGTAGGTAAAGATGTTCCATTTCCACAAGCAAATAACTACTGATGACGAAATACCTGCATGAGTTGAACGCAAGCAAACCCTCGAAAGAAAGGGATTCCATAAAAGTATCGTATGATTCTCCAAACGATTTCACATTGTCATTGTATTTCTTTCTTAATTGGTAGAATTCGGAGGCTTTTTCCACAAAATACACATTACTCAGGGTGTGGATGGTCTCTATGTTTGACGAGAAAATGTTTTCGATGGTCTCAGTATAGTGCATGAGGGGGACAGACTTCACCAATGTCAACAAGGAAGACCCAAATACGTCAGGGTTTTCAAAAACTTGAGTTTGGAGTTCAACAAATTCCTGGATAAGGGAATCGCAATGCCGTGCCTGGTTCAGGGAATTGTTGAGGTCGTACATGGTCATGAGAACGATCTGACGCTTCTCCTTGGCCTGCTTGTGGCGATCAATAAGAGAGGCAGTACCGAAAGTGAGCATGATGGAAATGGTTGTGGCGACGAAAGTCTTCAGCAGGTCATTCCATGCGAAATGTTTTTCTTTCTTATTTTGCATAATACGACTAGGATGTTTTTGAAATTAATATTTTTGCAAAAATAAAAAATTGTACCTTTACACGTTCAAAAAGCCATCATTCCATGAAAAACGCACTCGGTTTACTACTAACATTGCTCTCCCTCTACGGATGCGACAAGGCAAACAAGGATGACGAAATCAGCCTGACCAAACACCCTTACAACGGCAACGAGCTCCGGCTTGACGGCTATTATTACGAGATCAACCCTCACACCAACGGCATCGGCGAAGCCCTGCTCCTTTACCGCGACGGCACCATGCTGCTCTGCGGCGGCAGTGGCGAAAACAGCGATCCTTTCGGCTACATGGACAACCTCTTGGCCTCACCCGATTTCATCGAACACGCCAAACAACATACGTTTTATTGGGGGGTATTCCAAATCAACGACAAGTCCATCCGGTATGAGCGATGGTACCAAGGTGACGGAGGACTGCCTGTCGGACGCTCCGAAGGAAACATCACCAACGACACCACTTTCGTCATCAACAAGATCACCATGTTGAACACTGGCAATGAAACCTCCGAAAACACCGTGTTCCATTTCCGCCATTACGCACCAAAACCTGACAGTACAAACCAATTTATCCATTAAATACCAAATCATAATGAAAAGACTATTCATCCTGCTTTTGCTCGCCATCACTGCGACAGCCAACGCCCAAGTCGACAAGATGCTGGGTAAGTGGAACACATACGACGACAAAACCGGCGACAAGGCATCATGCGTCGAGATCACTCAGAAGGGCGACTCCTACAGCTGCATTGTGCTCAATCTTTACGAAAAAGACGGCAGTGTCATGAACCCTCCCTACAAGAAAGAATTCGAAGGTTTTGTGGGATCACAACTCTTTGTCGACATGAAAGCGGACGGCAAAAACCTCAAAGGCAAAGTCTATGACCCCGAAAACAATAAGACCTACTACGGCAAAATAACCTACGATGCCAAGAACGATGCGCTGGTGCTCCGCGGATCCCTTGACAAGGCAGGCCTGCTGGGTCGCTCACAAACCTGGAAGAGGAAGTAACCTCAACACAAAATAGCATCTATTTAATGTTCCAAATGCTCTTTAAGGCTTTGGAAATCCAATTCTTTGCCAAAAACGAATACGAAAAATCACATAATACCATGAAAAAACAATTATTCATTGCGATTGCTGCCTTAATGCTCTTTTCATCTTGCCAAAAAAGAGGCATGCACCTGTTTCGCGGCGACTACTCTTACAAGATCTCGGGCAGCGTCACCCTGGACGAGATCATGCCCGCAGACGACCCTTCCGATCCTATATCGCTCACCGTCAATCTGCTCAACGAAATCGGCCAAATGGAAATCAGCGCCTTGGGCAACGAAAAAGACAGCCTTCTTGTTGTGATGAACACCATGGGCGGCGAAGTCATCGTCACCCACGCCTTTTGCGATGGCAACGAAATCTTCCTGAAAGACTTTACCAAAAACAGCCTGCTCTTCGCTGGCGACTCCATCGTCCTGAAAAACGACCTGAACGTTCAAGCCTCAGGACAGATGTATGAGGACAACACCATCATCCTCAACATGATTTACGACGGCGAGGCAAAGACAGCAAACCGCAACTTCACGATTCACGGCGACAACATCCGAATGGCTGCCACCCGAAACTAAAACACGATAAAACCATGAAAACCAAACATATCCTATGGTTGTTGCCCTTGCTGCTGACTGCCTGTCACGAAGACCCGCAGCAGTTGAAAGAAAAGCTCTTGGGCGGTCGCACCGAAGAACGCGTCATCCCTGTCGGGGTGTTGCCTATCGATAGCGTCTGCGGTCTGGTGCGCAACACCTATCCCGGTTATCTGGAGGAAGGCCAGTCGGTGGAGATGGTCTTCAAATACGGTGGCACCTTGCAGCTACTCAACGTGAAGGAAGGCAGCTACGTCAGAAAAGGACAGACGCTGGCCTGCGTTGCTTCCCCACAGATGGAAAGCACCCAACGCTCAGCATTAGCCACCTTCGAACAGGCCCAAGATGCCTACGACCGTTTGAAAAAGGTACACGACAACGGCAGTCTGCCTGAAATCAAATGGCGCGAGATGGTTGCCGACCTCGAGAAAGCCCAGTCGGCCCTCGATCTTGCCAACGCCATGTTGGCCGACAACATCATCAAGGCACCTTTCAACGGCACCGTCGCCTCCCTCAATGCAGAGATTGGGGAAAACATCGCCCCCTTGCGACCCGTGATGCGGCTCATCAACACAGAAGGAATGACGGTGAAGATCTCCGTACCCGAAAATGAAATCGCCAAGGTGCAGCTTGGTGACACGGCCGAGATTGTCATTCCCGCCTTAGTCGACAAACGTCTCAGCGGCAAGGTCGCTGAAAAAAGCATGACCGCCTCGCTGCTTACCCACAGCTATCCTGTCAAGGTACTCATTGAGCAGCCTGACGAAGCTTTGGCTCCCGGAATGGTTGGCAAAGTGGTGCTGAAAGCCGATGTCAGCAAAGGCATCATCATACCTGCCAACGCGGTGTTGATCAACCAAGAGGGCAAGTTCGTTTGGGTGGTGGAAGATGATCGCGCAACACGGCGAAAAATCACCCTTTCGGGCTATTCGGGCAATGGCGTCATCGTTGACGATGGTCTGATGACAGGCGACAAGGTCATTGTGGAAGGTTACCAAAAAGTGAGTGAAGGAATGAAGGTGTGCTATGAGCAAGATTAAAAATAAAGGTATTATCAGCGGGAGCATCCAACATCAAAAGATCGTTTGGGTGGTCGTTGCGGTCATCGTGGCGTTTGGCATCTATGCCCTTGTGGACATGAAAAAGGACGAATTTCCGGCCTTCAGCTATCCGCAAGGCATCGTGGCGGGCGTGTATCCGGGTGCCAATTCCGAGGAGGTCGAAGCCCAACTGACCAAGCCTTTGGAAGAGATGTTGTTCACCCTACCTGAAGTGGATCGTGAGAGAACCTATTCCGTGACCAAGGAAGGCATCTGCTACATCTATGTGATGCTGGACCTCACCATGGGCGATTATGCCCAGGCTTGGACCAAAATCCGAAACAAAATCAACGAAAACAAGGCCTTGAGTTTTCCGGCAGGCGTGCTGGCCATTGCTGTGATTGACGACTTCGGGGAGACTTCCTCGCTGCTCATCGCCATGGAATCGGACGACAAGACCTACCGTGAGATGCACGAATATACCGATGACCTCACCCGCCGCTTACGCGACATCCCACAAACGGGCAATGTACGCGTGATGGGCGAACAAACCGAGGAAATCGCAGTTACCGTTGACAAGGAAAAGCTGTCGTTTTACGGCATCAGCCCTAACACATTGATGCTGCAATACGCCTCGCAAGGCTTCCTCACCACAAGCGGCACCATGAAAGCCACCGACTTCGACCTGCCACTGCACATCGAGAATCCTGTGGTTTCCGAAGAGGAACTTGCGGAGCAAATCATCTATTCCGATGCTACGGGCAACACTGTGCGCCTGCGCGATGTGGCCACCGTCGAACGCCGTCTCGCCCCACCATCCAAAGTGGTGAATTTCAATGGAAACGATGCCTTGATTATTTCCGTTGAGATGCGCAAGGGCTTCAATATAGTGGCCTACGGCAAGGAAGTGGAAAAGGTGCTTTCCGAGTTCAGGAAAACCTTACCCGACAGCGTGAAAATGTACCGTATCACCGACCAACCCAAGGTGGTTGAAAAATCGGTCAGTTCGTTTTTGCGCGATTTGGTTATCTCCATGATAGTCGTTATCGCGGTTATGCTGTTGCTGTTTCCTATGCGCACTGCCCTCATCGCCAGTTCGGGATTGCCTGTCTGCACTGCCATGAGCATCGGTTTGATGTATCTCTTTGGCATTGAGTTAAATACCGTCACTTTGGCTGCCTTGATTGTCGTGCTCGGCATGATTGTCGACGACTCCATCATTAATATCGATGGCTACATCGACAAGTTGAGCCAAGGCTACAAGCCTTTCGAAGCCGCTGTGAGTAGCGCCAGGGAGTTGTTCATGCCCATGCTCATCGCCACAGGTGCCATCGCCACCATGTTTTTCCCGATGACGCGCATCATCACGGGACCTCTGGGCGACTTCGTGCAACTTTTCCCCTGGACCGTAGCCTTCTCGCTGATGGCCTCGTTGGCCTATGCCATGCTCGTCATTCCCTCGTTGGAAATCATGTTCATCAAACCGGACGACAAGCCCAAACACAACGGTTTCCTGAAGGCCCAAATGCGGTTCTTCGCCTTTCTGCAAGGGCTTTACGATAAACTGCAAAGCCATTGTTTCAACCATCCGCTATTCACTATCGGGATGGGTGTCGGCTCCATCGTGTTGGGTGTCTTGATGTTCCTCGCTCTGAATGTACAGATGATGCCCAATGCCGAGCGCGACAGTTTTGCGGTGGAAATCCGCCTGCCCGAAGGCAGCAGCCTCGAAGCCACCACACGTATCAGCGACTCGTTACAGAAGATGATGCTTGAAGATAAGCGCATCACCTCAGTGACGGCCTTCATTGGTGAGACCGCACCGCGTTTCCACATGACTTACGCGCCGAGCATCCCCGCCAATAACCTCTCGCAACTCATCATCAACACCACCTCGAAAAAGGCCACTGAAGACCTGCTGAAGGAAATGGACGACAAATATTCCTATTACTTCGCCGAAGCCCATGTGCGTTTCCGCCAATTGGATTATCAGGCTGTTTCAACGCCCGTGGAGGTCTTCGTTTACGGCGACGACTACACCAAAACCGCCCCTGTGGCGCAGCAAATCAAGGACTACATGCTCACCTTAGACAAGGAGCTCCGTTGGGTTCACACCGACTATGACGAGTTTTTGCCTTCGGTAAAAGTGACCATGAAACCTGAAGAGTGCGCCCGTCTCGGCATCACCAAAACCGTGCTTTCCCTCGACCTTGCCGGCAGCCTCAACGGTCAGCCTTTGACCACCGTTTGGGAAGGCAATCGCAGTCTGCCCGTCAAATTGTATGCGGAACAAAACTACGACCCCGACGATTACGAAACCGTTCAAAATCAACTGATTCCCACGATGGTGCCTGGCACCAATGTCCCATTGCGACAAGTTGCCGACATCAGTCCCGACTGGCATCCCGCGCAGTTGGTACACCACAACGGCAAGAACGCCATCACGGTGGCTGCCGACATGAAATTCTGGAAGTCGCAGACCGCCAGCATGAAGAAAGTGCAACACTACATCGACACGGAAGTGCGGCCCAACCTGCCTGAAGGCGTGAGTATCGATTATGGTGGCCTCTCGTCGCTTAACACCATGGTCATCCCGCAACTGCTCAAGAGCTTGTTCGCAGCTATCGCCGTGATGCTGGCCTTCCTCGTCGCCTATTTCAAGAAAGTCAACCTCGCCCTATTGACCTTATGTTCCAGCAGTTTATGCATGTTTGGAGCCTTCTTCGGCGAGTGGCTTTTCGGCCTTGACTTCGGCATGACTTCCCTCTTGGGCATCGTCAGCCTCATCGGTATCATTGTCCGCAACGGCATTGTGATGTACGAATACGCCGAGACGCTCCGCATAGACGAGGGTTTGCCCGCCAAGGAAGCCGCCATGAAAGCCGGCAGTCGCCGCATGAGGCCCATCTTCCTCACTTCGACCACCACCGCCTTGGGTGTGTTGCCGATGATCATCGCCCGCAACCCGCTCTGGATGCCGATGGGCGTAGTCATCTGCTTCGGTGTGGTGCTTTCCATGGTCATCATCCTTGCCGTGATGCCCGTCATGTATTGGCAAATCTTCAGGTCTAGCAAGCAACCGCAACAACCCCAAACCGTATGAAAAAGACCATCCTTATCATATTGATTTTCTTGTTGATCAGCAGTGTTCAAGCACAAATTTCCGACACGCTTAAGCTGTCAGTTCAAGACTGCATCGACTTGGCTTTGGAAAACAATATTCCGTTGAAAAACAGCCAGTTAGAGATCAAGAAAGCCCAAGCCACCAAGAACGAAGCTCGCACCGAATATTATCCAAAAGTCTCCGCCCAAGCCTTGGCTTTCGATGCCGCCAACCCCTTGCTCAGCTTCGGCATCGAAGATATCGACAACGCCTTGGTTAGGCAAACGCTTTATAACCTTTATGCACAATACGGTGCCAACCTAGGTTTGCAGAAAACCTATTCGTTCGCCCAAAACGGCGTAGTGCTCAATGCCTTGGCCATCGAACCCGTTTACGCTGGAGGCCGCATCCGCAACGGTAACAAGCTGGCATCGTTAGGCATCGAAGCAGCTGAATATCAAGCCAATATAAAAGAAGATGAAGTACGTTTGCAAGCCGAGTGCCTCTATTGGCAAATCGTTTCGTTGGAAGAGAAAGTCGCCACGCTCGACCTGCTCGACCGATTGTTGGACACCTTGAACAAAGACCTGACTGGCGCCATCGAAGCGGGATTGATGATGCCCACCGACCAGTATAAGCTCAACCTCAAGAAAAATGAAAGCCAGCTGAACCGCAAAAAGCTGAACGATGGCATCACGCTGCTGAAGATGGCTTTGGCGCAATACATCGGCACCGATTGGCAAACCATGATCCTGACCGACACCCTTGGCTCCCCTACAGAGCCCACCACCTTCTATCACGACTCCAAAACAGCCGTTGCCCAACGCAATGAGTCCCAGCTGCTCAACCTTTCATTGCAAGCCGAAAAGCTGAAAAAGAAGATGACCCTTGGCGAAGCCCTGCCCTCATTGATGGTCGGCGGCAGCACCAGCTACCACACAATCCTGGAAAACTCCAAACCCAACGCCATGGTCTTCGCCCTGCTGCAAGTACCCATCACCGACTGGCACAAAACCAGTATCAAGCTGAAGAAGCATAACCTTGACACAGAAATCGCCGAAAACGACCGCCGTAACTACACTGAGATGATGGAACTGCAAACCAACCAAGCCTGGTTCAACTTAGAACAGAGCTGGCTGCGCATCAACATGGCGCAAACTGCGCTCAGCGACGCCGAGGCCAACCTGAAGATCACCAGCGACTACTACGAAGCAGGATTGGTGTCACTCTCCGACCTCCTCGAAGCCCAAACACAGCTCAAGCACAGCCATGACGAACTCAGCGACAGTCGTGTCGAGCATCAGATTAACTTAGTGAAATACAAGCAATTAACCAAGATGTGATTGGATCAGTTCCAATCCAGCCT
The DNA here is from genome assembly GCA_017645245.1 of Bacteroidales bacterium. Lineage (GTDB taxonomy): Bacteria > Bacteroidota > Bacteroidia > Bacteroidales > F082 > Limimorpha. The sequence goes on along the minus strand of JAGCPG010000046.1, from coordinate 385 downwards.
GCAAACGCTTCAAAGTCTCTTCCTTGCCGATCAGATACATGATGTCGGTGGAACCACCCGGGGTGGCCAGCAAGCCTGACATGGCGATGCGCGAAGGCCACATCAGCGGGCCGTACTTGATATTTTTGTCAGCTGCCACCTTGCCAAAGGCCTCGCTCAGCGTCTCTTCGTCCCAGCTATTGATCTGATTCACAGCGTCAATGGTCATCTTTAAAATGTCGATGGAAGTCTCCAATGTGGATTTGTTCTTCTTGTTGACGTACAGCTCCACGTCGTAAGGCGCCACCTCAAACAAGAACTTCAGCTTCTCGGGAATCTCCGTGAATTTGTTGATGCGCGGCTGCATCAGCGTGGCGAGCTTGTTCCATTTTGGCTCCAGGAAGGT
>JAGCPG010000045.1 GCA_017645245.1 Bacteroidales bacterium | reverse complement strand
ATGGGTGTCATGGACATCACGCCTGAAGGCATCGTCCTGAAGGAGATCCACCCCGAGTTCACGGTTGAAGATGTGCAGGCTGCCACCGAGGCCAAGCTGATCATCAGCCCCAACCTGAAACCTATGGACATCTAATCCCTACGGAGATGGAATACACCTATCTGAAGATCGAGGAACACGAGAACATTGCCGTCATGAAGGTGTCGGCTCCAAAGACTTTGAATGCCCTCAACACGGGTGTCTTCAATGACATGGACGACTACCTGACCCACTTCGACTGCGAGAAGTTCCGTGTGCTTATCATCACTGGTGACGGCGAGAAAGCCTTCGTGGCTGGTGCAGACATCAGCGAGATGGCCAATCTCAACGTGACTCAGGGACAGACCTTCGGTGCCCGTGGTGCCGCTGTGTTCCGCAAGATAGAGACGCTGCATGTGCCCGTGATTGCCGCTGTCAATGGCTTCGCCCTCGGCGGAGGCTGCGAGCTGGCTATGGCTTGCGACATCCGCATCTGCTCCGACAATGCCAAATTCGGTCAGCCTGAAGTCGGTCTGGGTATCATCCCTGGCTTCAGCGGCACCGTGCGTCTGGCTCGTCTTGTGGGCATGGGTATGGCCAAGCAGCTCATCTACACCGGCAAGGCCATCCGTGCTAACGAAGCCCTGCAGATTGGTCTCGTCAACGAGGTGGTGCCTCAAGCCGAGCTGATGAACCGCGCCTTCGAGCTGGCCAACCAGATTGCCGCCAATGCCCCCCTGGCAGTGAAAGCCGCCAAAATGGCTATCAACGAAGAGTGGGACATGGACGCCGACTCTGCCATCATGAATGAGAGCGCTATCTTCGGCCGCTGCTTCTCTACAGAAGACCAGAAAGAAGGCATGGCCGCTTTCCTCGAAAAACGTAAACCAACTTACAAAGGACAATAATTCAATCATCATTAAAACTATAAAACATGAAAATCTGTGTTATTGGAACCGGTACCATGGCAAAGGGAATCGTGAAGGCTTTCGCCGCCAAGATGCCCGTGGTCATGAAGAGCCGTACACAAGCCAGCCTCGACAAGGCTATGGCTTCCATTGCCAAAGGTTATGGCAAACTGGTGGAGAAGGGCAAGATGACCCAAGAGGCCGTCGATGCCCTGCTGAAGAACATCACCACCACCACTGACTATGCTACTTTCGCTGATGCCGACCTTTTCATCGAGGCCGCAGTGGAAGAGATGCAACTGAAGAAAGACGTGTTCATGGAGCTTGACAAGATCTGCAAGCCTGAGACCATCTTCGCCACCAACTCATCTTCACTGTCAATCACCGAGATCGCTGCTTGCACCAGCCGTCCCGCCCAGTTCATCGGCATGCACTTCTTCAATCCCGCTGACCGCATGGCCCTCGTTGAAGTCATCAAGGGACAACTCACCAGCGATGAAGTCACCAAGTGCATCGTTGAACTCGCTACTTCCATCGGCAAACAGCCCGTGGAGGTGAAGGAAGCCCCTGGCTTCGTCGTCAACCGCATCCTCATCCCGATGATCAACGAAGCTGTGGGCATCCTCGCCGACGGTATCGCATCCGCTGAGGACATCGACAAGTGCATGATGCTGGGCGCCAACCACCCGATGGGTCCCCTCGCTTTGGCCGACCTCATTGGTAACGACGTCAACCTTGCCATCATGGAGGTGCTCTACAAAGAATTTGGCGATCCCAAGTACCGTCCTCATCCCTTGCTCCGCAAGATGGTGAGAGCAGGATTGCTGGGACGTAAAACAGGAGAAGGATTTTACAAGTATTAACAATAGAAGAAGTCAGAAGACAGAAGACAGAAGTCAGAAGAGAAGATTAGAAGTTTAGAATGGCTACCAGATCATATAAGGAGTTGATTGTTTGGCGGAAGGCTCACTCTTTCGTTTTGAACGTATATGCGCTCTCGGAAGGTTTTCCGAAAAGCGAGTTATACGGACTTACGTCCCAATTCAGAAGAGCGGCTGTCTCAATCGCGGCTAATATAGCCGAAGGTTACGTCAAAAAAACTCCTGCTGATAAGCTTCGTTTCTTTAATATTTCTCAAGGTTCCTTAGAAGAGTGTAGTTATTATATCGTTTTGGCGAAAGACCTAAAATATATAACGGAAGCTCAATCTATTGCCCTTGATAATCTATTAGCGGAAACCACTAAACTTCTTCAATCTTATATCTCTCGAATTCAATCGTCTAATTAGCTTCTGTCTTCTGTCTTCCGACTTCTAAATTCTTAAAAATATGGATTTTAGCTATTCAAAGACAGAACAACTTTTCCTGCAGATGATCAGATCGTTTGCGGAGAACGAAGTAAAGCCTTTGGCCGCCGAAGTCGATGATCAGGAACGCTTCCCGATGGAGACTGTCCAGAAGATGGGCAAACTCGGAATCATGGGTATCCCGATCCCGAAGCAGTACGGTGGACAGGGCGGCACCGTCCAGATGTACATCATGGCGGTGGAAGAGCTCTCGAGAGTGTGCGCCACTACCGGCGTCATCGTCTCGGCCCACACCTCACTGTGCATGGCTCCCATCTTGGAGAACGGCACCGAGGAACAGAAAATGAAATACCTGCCCAAGCTGGCTTCAGGTGAATGGATCGGCGCTTTCGGTCTGACCGAACCCAATGCCGGTACCGACGCCGCCATGCAGCAGACCACAGCCGTTGACGCTGGCGACAAGTGGATCCTCAACGGAACCAAGATCTTCATCACCAACGCCTCTTACGCCAACGTGTTCATCGTCATGGCCATGACCGACAAGTCGAAGGGCACCAAGGGCATCTCCGCCTTTATCGTGGAGAAAGGCATGAAGGGCTTCAGCATCGGTAAGAAGGAACTCAAGATGGGTATCCGCGGCAGCGCTACCTGTGAGTTGATCTTCGAAAACTGCGAAGTGCCGAAGGAAAACCTCCTCGGACCTCTTGGCAAGGGCTTCACCATTGCCATGAAGACCTTGGACGGTGGCCGTATCGGTATCGCCTCCCAAGCCCTGGGTATCGCACAAGGTGCTATGGATGAGACCGTGAAATACACCAAGGAGCGCAAGCAGTTCGGCAAGGCCATCGCCCAGTTCCAGAACACCCAGTTCCAGATGGCCGACCTCAAGACCAAGGTCGAGGCAGCCCGTCTGCTTGTGAGAAGCGCCGCTTGGAAGAAGGACAACGGCATGCCATATTCGGTTGACGCCGCTATGGCTAAGCTGTTTGCAGCTGAAACCGCTATGGAAGTGACTACTAAGGCTGTCCAGTTCCATGGTGGATATGGTTATACTCGTGAATATCCTGTTGAACGTATGATGCGTGATGCCAAGATCACTGAGATCTACGAAGGTACATCAGAAGTGCAGCGTATGGTTATTGCAGGTCAATTGTTCAAGAAATAATAGGAGGGAAGCAGTATGAATATTATCGTTTGTATCAAACAAGTTCCGGATACCACTGAAATCAAGATCGATCCGGTAAAGGGCACCTTGATCCGTGACGGTGTTCCGAGCATCATGAACCCTGACGACAAGGGCGGTCTCGAACTCGCTCTTCGCCTGAAAGACCAGTTTGGCGCCAACGTCACCGTCGTTTCGATGGGTCCTCCGCAAGCCGACGTCATCATGCGCGAAGCTTTCGCCATGGGCGCCGACCGTGCCATCCTGCTCTCCGACCGTAAGTTCGCAGGCTCCGATACGTTGGCTACTTCATACGCCATCGCCGGTCTCTGCCGTACGTTGGACTATGACCTCATCATCGCCGGCCGTCAGGCTATCGATGGTGACACCGCTCAGGTGGGTCCTGAGATGGCCGAACACCTCGGTCTGCCTCAGATCACCTACGTCTGCGACGCCAAGCTGCTGCCTAATGGCAACCTGCAAGTCCACAAAGAGAACGAGGACAGCGTTCAGGTTCTGGAAGTGGAAGGCAAGTGCCTGTTGACTGTGCTGGCTTCAGCATTTGAGCCACGTTACATGACTGTCAGCGGCATCGTCGAGGCCTACAACCGCGAGGTGGAGGTCTGGGGTGCCGATAAGATCGACTACGATGAGACCAAACTCGGACTGAGCGGTTCACCCACCAAGGTGTTCCAAAGCTTCCCGAAGGCCATGAAGGCTCCGGGCGAGGTTCACGAGGTGAGCGAAGAAGAAGCCGTTGATCTGATCGTCAACAAACTGAAAGAAAAACACATCATCTAAAAGTTACAGCCATGGAATTGAAAGATTATAAGAACGTATTCGTTTTCGCAGAACAGCGTGAAGGTAACATCCAATCCGTTGCTTTCGAACTTTTAGGAAAGGCCCGCGACCTTGCTGATGCCCTCGGCGAGAAGGTCGTTGCCATGTTGCTGGGTTACAATGTGAAAGATCAGGCCCAGAAGTTGATTGAATTCGGTGCTGACGAAGTCATCGTCGCCGACGTTCCCGAACTGAAAGATTACTTGAGCGAGCAATACTCACAGGTGGTTGACCAGATCATCAAGGAGCGCAAGCCTAACATCGTGCTGTATGGTGCCACCACCATCGGCCGTGACATGGCTCCGCGTATCGCCGCTCGTCTGAAGACCGGTTTGACGGCTGACTGCACCAAGCTCGAGGTAGTTGCCGACGAAAAGAGCAACAACGAGCTGCAGTTCCGCATGACCCGTCCCGCCTTCGGCGGCAACCTGATGGCCACCATCATCTGCCCGAACAACCGTCCTCAGATGTCAACCGTGCGTCCTGGCGTGATGCAGAAACGTCAACGCGAAGAAGGCCGCAAGGGTGTGGTCACCATGTTCACTCCCCAGTTCGACACCGCCAAGTTCAAGGTGAAACTCGTTGAAACCATCAAGGAAGACAAGACCGTGGTCGATATCGCCGATGCCAAGATTTTGGTCTCCGGTGGCCGTGGCGTCCAGAACAAGGAAGGTTTCGACAAGTTGCAAGCTTTGGCCGATGTCATCGGCGGCGTGGTCTCTTCGAGCCGTGCTATGGTTGACAATGGCGTGATGCCTCACGACCGTCAGGTGGGTCAGACTGGTAAGACCGTCCGCCCGAACCTCTACATGGCTTGTGGTATCAGCGGTGCCATCCAGCACCTCGCTGGCATGGAAGAGTCCGACTTCATCATCGCCATCAACAAGGATAAGTTCGCACCGATCTTCAGTGTCGCCGACCTCGGTATCGTGGGTGATCTTCACAAGATTGTCCCGATGCTGACGGAACGCCTGAAGAAAGAAATCGAGAAATAATTCTTGTTTTTGGATTTGAATGTAGAGACGTCATAATTATGGCGTCTCTACATTTTTTATTCCATGATATATGCTTGACTCATGTAAACCTTCTTCACGAGGGCTGTACTTAGCTTATTCAACTCCTTGTTAAACGACTTTTGCTCACATTTGTCGAGAGCTGCGTAGGAACCTCCATGCTCCTTAAGGAAGTCATCGAGAACATCTTTGGAGAACAACCCCATTACTTTGCCGAAATCTTTTGGGAAGTGAACCTCACCGATATGGCTCACTACGTTGGCCAAACGGTTTTCTGTTACATAGGCTTCACCTTCCTCAATCAGAGCTTTCAGCGCATCGCTGTAGGGAACAGGTTCGGTAAAAAGCTTATTACGTTGTTTCACACTCTTCTTTTCAGCGAAACGGTCGTTTTTGCTTTTAATTAACACTCGTGAGCCATTCCTCAGATACATTGGTACTACGGAACGGATGACTATGCCCTCGCAGATGTTATCCATGATGGCAGGCAGCCCCAGCCATTCTGCAATCTTGCTTTGGAAATCGTTAGGATGTTTTAGACACTCAATTAACGTTCCTCGAAAGAGTGTCTGGGCATAGAAGAAGCCATTGGCTTCAAAGAACTCGTTCACCTCATCAACAGGGAGGAACTTGCCTCCATCGTTGGTGAAGAGGTAGATGTCGAAAGCGTAAAACTCATGCTCGGGGGTGTAGCAAACGCCCTTCTGAATCAGCGATAGTTTATGGCTGGCTTTTACGCTGTCGTGAGGATATAAGCCGCCAAACATTTCTCCAAAGATGGAGATTTGAGTAACTTCAGGGTACTTTGCTTTAATATCAGCGAAAAGCTTTAGAACCCTATCTTTGTATTGGTCCAACAGTTCTAGGTATTCGTAGAACTTTTCACCATCATTCAGGATGGAGTTTCTTTTAGCAAATCCCACCTCCTTACCATCACAGAGGAAACTGGTGTTGGCCCCATGAACCTTTTCCTGTACCACATATTCCAAATCTTGTGGCATTTCAGCCACAACGTGCTCCATGAACTCACGGCTGAAGGAGTTTTCAATGGAACTGTACTTCTTGAATTCTAACATTTTTTTTCTTTTTTAATCCCAATACGGGCTGTTATTTTATTCTATTGTCATTATCTTTTTCATCTCTTCTTCATCGGGTAATAACTCCATCAGTTTCTTTTGCCCAGCCTGATAGGTGGCAACGCCCATGGGTCGCTGATAGTCTTGTAGAACATATTCGACAAAGGTTCTGTCAGCATCTTTGCACAAAATGATACCAACGGGAGGATTCTCTCCTTCAAGCCTTTCATCATCGTCCAGAACATGAAGGTAATGTGATAGTTGTCCAAGATAGCTGGGTTTGAAAGTCCCTTTCTTAAGTTCTACCACCACGAGAGATTGCAGAATTCGATTAAAGAAGAGCAGATCCACCCAATGGTCGTGCCCCAACTTGTCGAAATGGACTTGGCAGCCAATGTATGCGAAGCCTTTCCCAAAGGTCATGATGAAGTTTCGCATGTTATGGACGATTTCGTTTTCGATAACTCGCTCATCGATGTCTTCTTCCCGCTGGCCCAATTGTTCCGTATTGATGAAGTCCAAAAGATAGGAGTCTTTGAACATCTGGATGGCTTGGAAAGCTTGTTTGTAATCAGGTATGGTGTTGACGAAATTGTTGTGCATCTTACCTTGGTTATGGTAAGCGTCTTCGGCGATTCTATGTCCTAACGCTTCGTAGCTTAGTTGTAAATCAGAACATAGTTGAATGTAAAACTTCCGTTCCTCCATGGTTTTTGTCTTTGACAGAATCATTACGTGGTGAGAAAAACCAATGCTAAAAAAAGCAGCGAAGGGGATGTCGGAAAAGATAGTAGGCATAAGTGAATTTTTGTTTTCCTCTTGTTCTAATTTGGCAGATGCGTCTGCCAAATTAGTGTCAAACATCTTCCATTGTTCATAGAACATTCTCATATTCCTTAAATTACGTGGTGAGAATCCTCTGAGGCCCGGCATTTCTGCAGATAATTGTCTGCTTATTGTCTCGATGGCATCCTTTCCCCAAAATCCTGAACGAGAGTTTTGAGAGATGTACCGGCCAATGCCGTAGTACAGTGCCAATTGTTCTTGATTAACGCTTGCCAAAGCTTTGGCTTGGCTTTGAAGAATAGCCGTCTTGATCTGTTTGACGGCATCGTTGTACTGTGGAGTGAGTTTTTCTTTCATGGGTGTTTCTTTTTTATGTTCACCCTTAAGTATCGAAAAACCGAAAATGTTTCATTGAAAACTCAACTTTTTTTGTATTTTCGCTTAATAAAACCTATTCGTTATGTTAGCCAAAGGAACAAAAGCCCCGTACTTTGAGGGCAAGGATGAAAACGGAAATACCGTTAAACTGACTGATTTCACTGGAAAGAAACTGGTGCTTTATTTCTATCCCAAGGATAGCACTCCAGGATGTACTGCAGAAGCATGTGACCTGCGCGACAATTACGAACGATTCCTTGCCTTGGGTTACCATGTGTTGGGCGTCAGCCGCGACAGTGCCGCTTCGCATCAGAAGTTTATCGCCAAGTTTAACTTGCCTTTCCATCTCATCGCTGATACCGACCTCAACATCTTGAAAGCATACGAGGCTTGGGGTGAGAAGAAGATGTACGGCAAGGTGACAGAAGGT
>JAGCPG010000044.1 GCA_017645245.1 Bacteroidales bacterium | reverse complement strand
GACGGATCAAGGAACCTGAACTGGAATGATGGAACAGACTGGGGATGTGCACTCAGAGGGACTGCCTATGGCAACTATTGGCGCACGCTGACGGCAGCCGAATGGCAATACCTTCTCAGTTCGAGATCAGGTAAACGTTTCGTGAGGGTAACTTGGAAGCACTATCCGGTACCTCATTTCTCTGGTACGGCACGGGTAAATGGCATCATCATAGCGCCTGATGGCTATGACGGAGGATCCACTTCCTCTTGGACTGAATGGAACAAAGCAAATAAAATTAAATCAACAAGTTCCTCTGTGGTGACAGAACTTCTTAATGCCGGATGTGTGTTCCTGCCTGCTCTCGGCTACCGTGAAGGTAGTTATTACTATGAGTACAATTACCACTATGATAATAGTGGCTGGTACATGATAGGTAATTATTGGACGGCCACTGGTGTGACACAGCAACCTAATTCGGCAGTAACTCCACAAGCGACGGCTTTCCGCTTTGAAGATGAGAGTATTAATTATGCGTATTCCCCACAACGCCATCTTGGCATGTGTGTCCGTTTGGTGTGGGATGCCAACTAAGCGGTTCGCAAGGAGGCGGGATTTCCAATTCCGCAAGCTGCGGGAAGGGAGATTTGCCATTCCCGCATGAAGATCGTAGAGACGTCACAGTGTGGCGTCTCTATGTTTTTTATTGCGGTAGGATGGACGGCGGCAGCGTCAGCGGGTCAAGACCCGCTGTCCCTACCGGGTTGCTGCCTGCCGGGGAACTGCCGTAGGTCGCTGTCCTACGGTTACGGGAGGTTGCGTCTTTCAGACGCGGGGGAGGCGGGCGAAAAAGGCGGGCTTTTTGGGCTCATATTGGGGAAATGTGTATTTTTGCAAAATCAAAACAGCAATCATGTTACGCGACACATCATCGTATCGTTTGCAAGACATCAATCCGAGAATCTTTTGGGATATGGATTTGGAAACGTTGGATTATGAGAGGAATGCGCCTCTTATCATTCAACGAGTGCTCGAATATGGTGATTTGAGCGATTGGTACGCCATCAAAAAACACTATGGCCTGGAACGTATTGTTTCCATTAGCAAGAGTTTCAGAACGTTAGATCCTGTCGCCGTTGCATGGCTGTGTTGTCTTTCAAATGCAAAACAGGAGGATTTCAGATGTTATCGTATTGCACAGTTGAACCCCACACCTTGGAACTCCTGAAACTGCTTTGCCAAGAACCTTATTTGAAGGAATGTCGTTTGGTAGGTGGTACTGCTTTGGCTTTGCAATATGGCCATCGTCAATCCGTTGACCTTGATATGTTTGGTTCATTTGACCCTGAAGAGAATTACCTTTTTGATGTGGTACTAAAGCCTTATGCGAAGGTGAAAAAAATCAAGGACAAACCCAACATCAAGATTTGTTTTATGGATGATGTCAAAGTCGATTTTGTGAATTATTCCATTTATCCCTGGATTGATGATGCTGTGGAGGATGATGGTCTTAGATTGGCTTCACCTAAAGACATTGCAGCAATGAAAATCAATGCCATAGAAGGCAGAGGTTCCAAGAAAGACTTCATTGATATTTATTTCCTTTTGCAACATTATCCTTTAGATGAACTTTTGAAATTCTATTCCCAAAAATATCCAAATTACTCCATTTATCGGGCTTTGATGAGTCTGACTTATTTTGTCGATGCTGACCCCAAAGAGATGCCAGCTATGTTTGAAGACGTTTCATGGGAAGAAATCAAGACATACATTAAGCAACAAGTGGCAAGTTATGAGCGTTCTGCTCATTAAAAGATAATAATCCTATGTCCGAACCTTTCAAATCACAAGCCCTTGAGGCCAATCTGGAGCAAACCAGATACAAAGATATCTTCATCCCAGAAGACCACCAACGATTTATCGCCCTGTCAACCAAATACTTCGGCATCAACAAGCGAGCCAAGGAGTGTATCACGGAATACCATCACCCGTTGTCGAACCACACCTTCGTCATCGAGGAACTCCGAAAAATCCTCATGGACGACTTCTGGTTCTATTCCCGTGAAGACATCCCTCAAGATGCCTTGCTTATCCCATTGGAGATGATGCGCAGCCTGCTGAAATCGGAAGTCTCTAAGAAATTAAGGCTAAGTATTGTAAATACATTACTGGAGTTTACTACCGTCATTGCGAGGAGTGAAACGACGAAGCAATCCAACTTGATTCAAAATGTGCTTGACATCCTTGAGGATCGCTTCGACACCAATCGCGACTGCTACATCCTCGCCTCGAAGTATGCCATCAAGTACCTCGACAAGTTGGCACCTGATGAGCGTTACCACGACAAGGTGATGCATCTCGTGAGGATCATCCTGAAAGAGACTTATCGCTACTGGCGTGAGACCACCATGGTGGAAAACTGGCTCAATGAGAAGGCTTCATTGGTGGAACCCCAAGAGGCGGATGCCATCCAATCTTCAATTGGCCAACCCTATTTCGACCAACTGATTGTCCAACTCGATCAAGCCGACACTTGGGAACAGCTCCGCGATATGCCGGTCTTCGACCAGATCGCCAGCCGCTTCACCAAGTCGGAAGAAACCTTCCCGCATTTCATCACGAAGTTCCACTACGTGTTTTACCTGCTGCACCTGCCAGGCATGGAGAGCCAACGCGAACGCCTTATTTGGAACATGAACCGCATGCTTCGCGATGCCGTCGATGAGATGCCCCAAGACCAGATCATGCCCTTTATTGACACCATTTTCGACCTGGCGCAGGAGCTGCGTGGCGACTACATGTCGGCCGTGCTCGACTTCCAACTCACCCTTGGACTGAAGATCATCGACGTCGACCAGACCGAGATGAAGGAAATCGTCAATTACTTTGAGAAGAAATTGATCAATTTCGGCTTCGTCACGCCGGGCAAGGTGTTTGTCAACGAAGATTGGCAACTCTCTGTGGATGAGAACCATATCAAGAACATCCGTGTGTGGCTGGAGCTGATTGAACACTCCAAGTTCCCCATGGAGAAGTTGCTTTCGTCGTTGATCGTCAACCTCAAGCTGGGCGGTATTTTCCTGAGCGACACCGACCTCTTCCAGCGCGAGATCACCAAGATCCTCAACTCGAACATCACGCCCTATTACAAAAAGGTGAAGCAGCTCACCCGCATCTTCCCCGTGTATTTCAACGAGATTGGCGCCGAGGGCGAGATCCGCAACGTCACCACCAACATGGACGAGATCTCGGGTCGCGAGGACAAGCTGGTGCATTTCCTCCGCAAGCAGGTGCACACCGAGAGCAACAACACCCTTATCGGTTTGACACTCAGTGTGTTCAAGTTCTGGAGCGATGGTGTGAAGGAGAATCTCAGAAGCATCTTGCCGAACAATGTCTATGATAGCGTCGATACTGAAAGCCAGTGGTTTACCTTCGTTCACGACATCACTGTGACGATGAGCGAAACCAGCTGTCTCGATCCTGAGGATCTGCTGATGCTTTCGCGCGACGATTTCGACAAGCTCATCATCCGCTCTGTGGAGAAACTGGGATTCGAACCCAAGATAGGCGACCGCGAACATGCCCGCCTGATGGACATCCGCGACCTTTACGCTTTCCTACGTGAGAAATACTCGTTCGAGAGTGTCAATATTTTCAATTCGCTGCGCAACTATCCGTTTATCGCAGACAAGGACATCGACGCTTTCGAACAAGCCTATAAAAAGAAGGACGTCGGCACCTCGCTGAAGATGATTTACGCCTTCATGGAGAAACTCAAGGAGATCATCTTCAACCCCGAGGAGAGCGAGGGTTGGGAGAACATCTACCACAAACGCCATATCGCCATCGGCATTCCCTCGATGTATGGTACTTATCGCGAGAATAAATTCGAGGCTATGGGTCTGACGTTCAGGCTCGAACGCGTGGCTACCCAACTCATGGAACAGGTGGTGCAGGGCATCAACCTCGAATACATCTCCGCCCGTACCTTGGAGGTGATCTACGACATTTTGGAATACTTCCGCGAGGGTTTGGAACTTGACGGCATCACCAACCAGGGCCTTAACTCGAAGCTCAAGATGCTCAAGTACGCCTTGACTTCGCGAAGCTTCTCGTTTGACCAGTACATCAACATTTTCCAGTTTATCTCGGAGGATGTCAAGCGCATCGTGATCAGCTACTTCCTGAAGTCGTACGAATACCCATTGAAAGTGGTGGTGCCGCAGCTGTTTGATCCCGAAGGCAAACTTGACGAGCGCGAGACTGCCGCTTTGATTAGCCGCAAATCGGAAGAGTTCCACCGCGATCTGCTTTCTGACGCCTTCCTGATGCAGCCTTTGGACAACTTCATCGCCCGCATCCTGAAATCGCTTCATGGCATGGCCGCCGACCTCGACGAGAAGCTGATCCGCGACATTATGTCGTACAACTCCGAGATGCTGATCAGTCCCTTCTGGGAAGCCACCCCGAAAATGGATAACCAGGTGTTTATCGGTAATAAGGCATACCATCTTAAGAACTTGTATCTCAATAAGATGCCTGTCCCGCCTGGCTTCGTGATCACCACCGAGACTTTCCGTCGTAATGAGACCATCAATACCATCCCCGAACTGCGTTCCGAGATCCACGGCATGATCCGCAAGTTCATCAACGGCTTGGAAGGCATCGCCCAGCACAACTTCGGCGATCCCAAGAATCCGCTGCTGCTCTCGGTGCGTTCAGGAACGGCCATCTCCATGCCTGGTGCCATGGATACCTTGCTTAATGTTGGCTTGAACGACGAGATCGCAGAGGCCGTTGCCCAAGATCCCGACAAGGGCTGGGCCATCTGGGACTCGTATCGCCGTCTGTTGCAGAGCTGGGGCATGGCAAAGGGCATCGAGCGTGACGTGTTCGACGACGAGATCAACGCCTACAAACAGCTGACCGGCGTAGTGATGAAAGCCGATTTCACGGTGAACCAGATGAAGGAGATCGCCATGGCTTACAAACGTATCCTGACGGAACATCAGGTGGTTTTTGAACAGGATTCCTTCAAGCAGTTGATCGATTGCGTCAACATGGTCATCGACTCGTGGAACAGCGAGCGCGCCTTGGCTTACCGTCGGCATTTGGGCATTTCCGAGAACTGGGGAACCGCCGTTATCGTGCAGCAGATGATCTTCGGCAATCGCAGTGAGACTTCGGGCACTGGCGTGGTGTTCACCCAGAACCCGCATCGCGAACGGCCTGGTGTCCACCTTTACGGCGACTTTACCATGCGCAGTCAGGGCGAGGATATCGTGGGCGGATTGGTGAAGCCGTTGCCGATCGGGGAGACCCAACGCAAGGCCGCTGGACTGGAAGGCCCGTCGATGCAGACCTTGTTGCCCGACATGTACAAGAAAATTTATAACACGGCAGTGAAACTCACCGAAGAGCTCGGCTACAGCCCGCAGGAGATTGAGTTCACCTTTGAGAGCGGCAACCCTGACGACTTCTACATCCTTCAGACCCGCGACCAAGACCTGAAGACAGAGGAGAAGCCCGCCGCTTTCGTGCTTTCGCCTGACGAAATGCAGCAAATCGGCCACGGCATGGGCATCGGCGGCGGCGCTTTGAACGGCCTCTGCGCCTTCAATCCCCAGCAGATCGAAACTCTGCGCCAGCAGCATCCCGATGAGCACGTCATCCTGGTCCGTCCCGACACCGTCCCTGACGACATCGGCATGATCTTCGACTGCGATGGCTTGCTCACTGCCCGTGGTGGCGCCACCTCACATGCTGCCGTCACTGCGGTTCGCCTCGGCAAGGTCTGCGTGGTCAGCTGCGACGGCCTCGACGTCGACATTGACGACGAATTCGGACATCTGAACGGTCATCCCCTCAACATGGGCGACAAGATTGCCATTGACGGAAATCTGGGATTGGTGTATTTGGGGCATTATCTTTTGGAGTAAACATAATCAATAATGCTGTGACGCATAACGCGAAAAACGGATTTCTCCTGCTGCATCTCTCGGTGTTTATCGCCGGGTTCACAGGCGTGCTGGGCCGGCTCATCGAGCTTGACTCGGGCGTGCTCGTGTGGCACCGGATGGCATGGGCGGCAACGCTGATGGTCTTGTTTCTTGCCTTCAGTAAAGAACTGAAGCGTTATCAGTTCAAAGATATCCTAAGAATGGGTGGAGTAGGCGTGCTGCTCTGTCTGCATTGGGTGTTCTTCTACGCCAGCATCAAAGCGTCGAATGTCTCCATCGGGGTGGTCTGTTTCTCCTTGGTGGGCTTCTTTACGGCATTGTTCGAGCCCATCATTAATAAGCATCGTTTTTCCATCAGGGAGTTCCTGTTCAGCATCCTCACGGTGTGTGGCGTTTATCTGATCTTTCAGTTCGACACGCGCTATCGGTTGGGTATCGTGTTAGGAATCATCTCATCTGCGCTGTATGCCCTGTTCGCCATCGCTAACCAGCATGTCGGGAAGCATTACGAAACCAAGAACATGTTGCTTTGGGAGATGATCGGCGGACTCGTGGTGCTCAGTGCCATCCTTCCGGTTTACAACGCTTTCATCCCTGTCGGGAAGCTCTTTCCCACGGGTATGGATTACCCCTATATGGCCTTTATGGTCGTTGTTTGCACCATCGGGCTGTGTCTGTTGCAAATCATTGTGTTACAAAAGATTGACACATTCACGGTCAACCTGACTTATAACCTTGAACCCGTTTACAGCATCATCCTCGCGATGGTGATCTTCAATGAATACCAGGAACTGAATTTTTCGTTTATCCTTGGCATCGCGCTCATCATCCTTTCAGTGGGGCTGCAAACCTGGTCGAAATTCAAAGTGAAATAAAATGTCGATTACCAGGGAAAGATTAAGACAGACCTTCAGCGAAGGCGGCGCCCAGGAGATCTATCAGGAAGTGAAATCCGAGGGCGATTTTCTTGGCTTCGCGAGGCGATATGTGTTCGATTCCGACTACAAGGTCTCACGGAGCGCCCTGTGGGGGTTGACCAAAGCCAAAGCCCCAGAGCTTTCAACGCTGCAGCCGTTGCTCAACGAGCTGATCGATCAAGCCATACATACAGAAAACTCTTCGGTGAGGCGTTTGACCTTGAACATCATAGAGCGTTTGGAGATGCGGGAGGACGACTTGCGTACCGACTTCCTCGACTTTTGTTTCGAGCATGCCGTCAAAGGCGATGAGTTTCCAGGTGTGCAGACCCTTTGCATGAAGCTGGCCTATCGCATGAGCAAGCCCTATCCCGAGCTGTTGGACGAGTTGAGGCGTCTGCTCGAGACGATGGAAATAGAGTATTACAAACCCGCGGTGAAAGGGATAAGGAACAAGATACTCAGTGGAAAATTGAGATAAAAGCGTCCATGATGCGAACACTAACTTCGATTGCGGTCTTGCTAGTAAGAACGGAAGCAAGCATGGCGACTCCTTGTTGTGTAAATGCGTAAGGATGAGTGCTGGAATGTTTCAGATTTTTTAACCGGTCACAAATTGTGACCAGTTCAATTGTTTCATTTTCAGATAATTGAAATCTAAATCGTTCAGGAAAACGGCCCAAGTTACGTTTCACGGCTTGATTCAGGGCTTTTGTCTCCACCCTTAAAGCTCTGCCAGATCCCGGTCGATCAT
>JAGCPG010000043.1 GCA_017645245.1 Bacteroidales bacterium | reverse complement strand
TGTTAACCGCCCGATCCCATTGTCCAGGTTATACGTTATTCTTTTATAGACTTTCTATCTGTATTTCACGCAAATTTACTATTTTTGCTCTCGCATTCCTGGTTCGCAGACAACCACGCTGCAAATCTAAGGTTTGCACCCCGATGAACGAGAGAAAACCTAAACGACCATGGCTTCCCACCCTGCTGATCCTGCTCGGTGGGGTGCTGCTGTTTGTCCTGAACCTGGTGGTGGGAAGCGTAGGCATCCCCTTGTCGGAGTTTTGGGATGTCATCATGGGTAGCGGCGACGAGACTTATCGCACCATCATCCTTGAATATCGGCTCCCGCAGGCCATCACAGCCCTATTGGCAGGCATCGGGCTCTCCATCTCGGGTTTGCTGATGCAGACCTTGTTTCGGAATCCCTTGGCCGACCCGTCCATCTTGGGTATCTCCAGCGGCGCCAGTCTGGGTGTAGCCATTGTGGTGCTGCTCACTGGAAAGCTCAGCGGCATGGCGGTCAGCGCCATGCCGGGATGGTCCACCATAGGTGTGACCATCGCCGCGTTCGCGGGAGCTTTCCTGGTACTGCTGCTCATTCTGGCCTTGAGCTCACGGCTGAAAAGCATGGTGAGCCTGATCTTGGTGGGCATCATGATCGCCTACATCGCCGGTTCGGTCACTGATGTTTTGAAGTTCTTCAGCCAAAAGGAAGACGTCCACACCTTCGTCATCTGGGGCTTCGGCAGCTTCTCCAACGTAGGGAAAGCCCAACTGCTCTACCTCGCCAATACCATCGCGGTCGGCACGATCATGGCTTTTTTGCTTTCTAAATCACTGAATCTATTACTCTTAGGAGACCGTTACGCCGAAAACCTCGGCCTCAACATACGCCACGCCAGCCTGCTGACCATCCTGGTCTCCGGCTTCCTGATGGCCGTCATCACCGCCTTTTGCGGACCTATCGCCTTCATCGGCCTGGCCGTGCCGCACTTGGCGCGGTTCACCTACCACACCAGCAACCACTTTGTGCTGACGCCTGCCACGGCTGTCATTGGCATGGATTTGGCCCTGCTTTGCAACCTCATTGCACGTCTGCCCGGCTTCGACGGCAACCTGCCCATCAACTCCGTCACCGCCCTAATTGGCGCTCCCATAGTGATTTACGTGATCTTCCACCGTCAAAAAGTATTGTCGAAATGAAAGAGGTTCTGAACATACGGGGATTGAAGATCGGCTACAAAGGCAAGGCCTTGCAGCCCGCCATCGACGCCGTTTTGTGCGAAGGCGAGCATGTGGCCTTGATCGGCGCCAACGGCAGCGGCAAGACTACCCTTTTCAAGACTTTGACGGGCAACCTGAAACCCATCGAGGGACAGGTGGAGCTCTGCGGAAAGCCTTTGGAGTCATATTCCAACAACGAGCGCGCCAAACTCTTCAGCCTCGTCCTCACCGAAAAGCCCGATGACCTCTTTTTGAAGGTCTTCGACATCGTCGCTGCAGGCCGTTATCCACACTCGGGACTCATGGCAAAGCTCCGTGACGAGGATTATGAAATGATTAAAGCAAAGCTTCAAATAACAGGAGTTTATCATCTTATTGACAGAGACTTTGTTTCATTGAGTGATGGTGAAAAACAGAAGGTCATGATCGCCAAAGCCTTGGTGCAGGACACCCCCATCATCTACATGGATGAGCCCACCGCCTTCCTCGATTATCCGAGCAAAGTGGAGCTGATGCACCTCATCGCCAGGCTCGCCAAGGAGGAGCGAAAGACTATCCTCTACAGCTCCCACGACCTGGAATTGCTGATGAAGCACAGTGAAAAGCTCTGGGTCATGGCAAAGGGCAAGCCGATGCTCTCAGGCACGCCTGCCGAGTTGGAAAACGACATTGATTTGTATTTGAACATCCATAAACAATGAAAAAATACGCCTTATTTACACTTTTTTTCGCCTTGATTATGTCCTCATGCACCCATAAAACCCCTGTGGACCTCATCGTCCACAACGCCAAAGTCTATATCGTTGATAATGAATTCAGTATGGCTCAAGCCTTCGCTGTGAAAGACGGCAAATACGTCGCTGTGGGCTGCGAAAATGACATCATGGGCCAATACGAAGCCTCCGAAACCATCGATGCCGAAGGCAAGCCCGTCTACCCTGGCTTCATGGACGGTCACTGCCACTTTACCGGCTATGCCGAGAACCTCGTGCGCTGGGCCGATTTGAAAGGCTGCCAGTCGTATGACGAGGTCATCGAACGGTTGAAGGTTCACGACAAACTCCATCCCGCCGAATGGCTTTTGGGTCGCGGCTGGGACCAAAATCTTTGGACTCCAGCGGAATTTCCTGACAACCAACGTCTTGCAGAGGAATTTCCTGGCCGTAAAGTGCTGCTTACCCGTGTGGATGGCCATGCCGTATTGGTTTCCAAGGAAGTCTTGAATCAGGCTGGGATCGATAAAAACTTCCGTCAGGATGGCGGTCTGGTAATGGTAAAAGACGGTCGTTGCACCGGCATCTTGCTCGACAACACCGCCGACGTGGCCAAGGCTTTGATCCCCCCGATGACCCGTGAAGAAAAGGTTCACGCCCTGCTTGTCGCCCAAGAAAAATGCTGGACGGTGGGCTTGCGCAGCGTCACCGAGGCGGGTTTAGACATTGAAACCATCAATTTAATTGACAGCCTTCAAGAAGCTGGTTTACTGAAGATTCATGTGAACGCCATGATCAATCCAGATGATGAGACCATGGACTATTTCATGGATAAAGGGGTCATTGACAAGGACAAACTCACTGTCCGCAGCGTGAAGATCTATGCCGACGGCGCTTTGGGCTCGCGCGGCGCCAAACTCATGGAACCATACAGCGACGCACCTGAGACCAGCGGCATGATCCTGGAGAGCGACGAGTTCTACCGTCATGTCTGCCAAAAGGCCTATGACGCTGGTTATCAAGTCTGTTGCCATGCCATCGGCGACGGCGGTGTCCACCATATCCTCGATATCTACAGCGAGTTTTTGAAAGGTCCGAACGACCTCCGTTGGCGCATCGAGCACTCACAGGTGGTGGCTGAGGACGACTTCCAGCGTTACCACGACTATTCCATCATCCCCTCCATCCAGACCACCCACTGCACTTCCGACATGGCTTGGGCTGGCGAGCGCTTAGGACCGGAACGCATCCAGAACGCCTACGCCTACCAGCGGCTGCTCCAACAAAACGGCTGGGTGATCAACGGCACCGACTTCCCTATTGAGGACATTAGCCCGATCAAAACCTTCAACGCCGCTGTGGACAGGAAAGGCTTCCAAATGGAGAACGCCTTAACCCCTGAGCAGGCCTTGCGTTCCATCACCATTTGGGTCGCCAAAGGCTGTTTCCTCGAAGACCGCAAAGGCAGCATCGAGGTCGGTAAAGATGCTGATTATGTGATACTTGAACAAGATATTTTGAAATAAAACGATATTCCTCCATGGAAAATACAATGGATTTCAGCTCGATCATCGCTGACGAACTTCATCTGGCCTTGCGTCATGTAGCCAACGTCGTCCGATTGTTGGGCGAAGGCGCCACCATCCCCTTCATCGCCCGTTACCGAAAGGAGATGACAGGCTCGATGAACGAGGAAAACGTGGCCGCAGTGCAGAAACGGCTGGAGCAACTCACCGAATTGCAAAAACGCAAGGAGAGCGTCATTGAGTCCATCCGTGAGCAAGAAAAACTCACCCCTGAGCTGGAGCAGAAGATACTGAACGCCAAGACGATGCAAGAGGTGGAAGACCTCTATCTCCCCTACAAGCCCAAGCGTCGCACCCGAGCCGCCATCGCCCGTGAGAAGGGCTTGGAGCCATTGGCCGCGCAGATCATGGCCCAAAACACCGATGTGGTGGAACGCCTCGCCAGCCGTTACGTGAACGCACAAAAGGGTGTCAACACCGTCGAGGAAGCCCTGCAAGGCGCCATGGACATCATGGCCGAGTGGATCTCCGAAAACATCAACGGCCGCAATCGCATCCGCAAGATCTTCCACACCAAGGGCAACATCAGCTCCACTGTGGTCAAAGGCAAGGAAGAGGAAGGCAAGACCTACCAACAGTATTTCGACTTCAGCGAGCCTATCGCAAAGGCTCCGTCGCATCGGCTTTTGGCTTTGTTCCGTGCCGAAGAAGAAGGTGTGGTCAAATTGAAAATCAAAGTTGACAACGATTTGGCGCTCAATGCTTTGGATCAGATCTTCCTCAAGAGCGACAACGCTTCTTCAGCGCTCGTTCAAGATGCCATCACCGACTCATGGAAACGCCTTTTGGAGCCCTCCATCGAGACCGAAATCCGTAATATTTACAAGGAGAAAGCCGACGAGACCGCCATCCAGGTGTTCGCCGAAAACCTGAAACAGCTGTTGCTTGCCCCGCCCATGGGCCAAAAACGTGTGCTCGCTATCGACCCCGGCTTTCGGACAGGCTGTAAAGTGGTGATTCTCAGCGAAACAGGTGCTTTGCTGCACAACGAGACCATCTACCCTCACCCGCCCAAGTCGGATGTGGTCGGCGCCATGCGCAAGATCAAGAGCCTGGTGGACGCCTACAAGGTTCAGGTGATCGCCATCGGCAACGGCACGGCGGGACGCGAGACCGAGGACTTCATCCGTTACATCAAGTTCGACCGCGACCTCACTGCCGTCATGGTCAGCGAAAGCGGCGCCTCGGTGTATTCCGCCTCGAAGGTCGCCCGCGACGAGTTCCCCGACTACGACATCACCGTGCGCGGTGCCGTCAGCATCGGTCGTCGCTTGATGGATCCCTTGGCCGAGTTGGTGAAGATCGACCCCAAAAGTATCGGAGTTGGCCAATATCAGCACGACGTGGACCAAAAGAAACTCGGCGAGAGCCTCGACCAGACCGTGATGAGCTGCGTGAATGCCGTCGGCGTGGAGCTCAACACCGCCAGCCAGCAGCTCCTCTCCTACGTCAGCGGCGTCGGTCCTACGCTGGCTTCCAACATCATCAGTTACCGCGAGGAACAAGGCGGTTTCAAGAGCCGTCGCCAGCTTAAGGAAGTGCCTCGTTTAGGTGACAAAGCCTTCGAGCAATGCGCAGGTTTTCTCCGCATCCATGATGGCGACAACCCCTTGGACCAGAGCGCCGTTCATCCCGAAAGTTACCATATCGTTGAAAAGATGGCTAAAACATTGAACGTCAATATCAAAGACCTTATCAGCAACAAGGAACTCATCGCAAAAATCAACCCTAAGGACTTTGTGGAACAAGACTTCGGCCTGGAGACCGTCAACGACATCCTGAAGGAGTTGGAGAAGCCCGGTCGCGACCCACGCCAAAGTTTCGAGGCCTTTGAGTTCGACAAGGACATCCGCAGCCTCGAGGACCTCAAGTCCGGCATGACCCTCAATGGCATCGTCACCAACATCACCGCCTTTGGCGCTTTCGTCGACATCGGCGTGCATCAGGACGGTTTGGTGCATATCAGCCAGATGGCCGACCATTACATCAAGGATCCCAACGAGGTGGTCCGCCTTAACCAACGCGTCCGCGTGAAGGTGCTCGATGTGGACGTGGATCGGAAAAGGATCAGTTTGAGCATGAGGGATTAATCAAAAATAGCTATCTTTGCCCCCCTAATCAAATTAACTCACCATGGAAAACAACGAATTCAGCCTCCCTCTTCTTTGGGAAAAGATAAAGACCAACGCCAAACGCTTCGGAAGGTTCACCACCAAGCAGGTGCTATTGATGTATTACGTACTGAAAAGCAAGGATACGCCGACTTCGGCCAAGGTCATCATTTATGGAGCGCTGGCCTATCTGGTCTTGCCGGTCAACCTGATCTCACAAAAGCACCATCCTTTCCTCGGGTGGGCCGATGAGGTGGCCGCTATCGCACTGGCTTACAAAAAGATAAACAAACACGTCACTCCCGAAATGGAACAAGAAGCTGAAGAAACCCTCGACCGCTGGTTCAAAGGTACCACGCCATTCGAGACGGTGGAATGATTGATATAAACTGAAAAAACTATCAAACAAAATCACGTTACCATAAAAACTATCAAAAAATACTCGTTACCATGAAAAAGTATTTACATCTCGTTTTGTTATTGTTCACATTCGCTGGCTTCGCCAAGGCGCAGGGACCCGCATCAACCGCCAACTGGTTTGGATACATCTTACCCCCTAGCCCGGCAGAAAACAAGTATATCTCCTTTACTATGCAAGATCTAGGGTCGGTGTCCGTTGCGTCGGACGCACTTTCTGCGGTAAATACAGCCACCTTTGCCAACGGTTATGTGTGGAGCGTGAACAATGACAACGGCTACAACATTTGCAGGTCAAGCTTTGATGCCGCCAATAATCAAATCGGAATGCCTGAAGTGATGGTGGCTGGCGTCTCATACGTCAACGATATGGCTTACAATCCCGTTGATGGATTGATTTATATCATTACCAACGAACACCTGAAAAGCTTCGATCCAGCCAACCCCAGCAACATGCAAGACCATGGCGCTATAGAGCATGACGGCTTCAATTTGGCTATCAACACGGATGGTAACGCTTATATGATTAGTTCTTGGGGTGAGTTCGGCTTATTGAATCTTTCCAATGCGCAATTGACCGTTATCGGCCCGTTTGATTTGCCGATAAAGATGGCTTTTGACATGGTGACTGGCGAATTGTTTGGCGTTCATTATGGCAATTTGTATCAGCTTGACCCCAACACCGGAGCCTACACCGTCTTGGGCGCTCTCCAAGATGGAGGCACTGGCTATGACCCAACCTGCCTTTTCATGACCTACGGCTCCAATCCGACAGAATTCACCGTCGGTGATTTGAACTACCGGGTGAACAGCGACGGCGTTTCCGTAACGGTTACAGGACATGTGGATGGCTACAATGCCACCGGGCCGTTGGTCATCCCTGAATCGGTGAGTTACGATGGACATAACTACGCAGTGACAACCATCGGCAATAGTGCGTTTCTGTATTGTTTCTATCTGACCAGCTTGACCCTCCCGAACTCCCTTACCACCATCGAGGAGGGTGCTTTTGCGTATTGCTCGGGTTTCACTGGTGATTTGGTGATTCCCAATTCGGTGGTAACCATCGGGGCCAGCGCTTTCTTCACATGCTATGCCTTTAACGGCGATTTGGTGATTGGCAACGCTGTCACGACCATCGGCGAATATGCTTTTGACGACTGCACTGGTATGCACGGTGTGCTGAACATCCCGAGCAACGTGACATCAATCGGTATAGACGCTTTCAGATACTGCGCATTCAGCGGCATTAATGTTGATGCGGCCAACCCTGTTTTCGACTCGAGAGACAACTGCAATGCTATCATCAGGACAAGCACAAACGAGCTGGTGACAGGATGCGTAAACACAGTGATTCCGACTTCCGTCACATCAATCGGCGAAAATGCTTTTTGCGGTCTTGATGGACTGACATCTATCGATATCCCAAATTCTATAACTTCAATCGGAGCAGGCGCTTTTTCATTCTGCTTCCATCTGACAGGCGATTTGACCATTCCGAATTCGGTTGAAACCATCGGAGCAGGTGCATTTTTCCAGTGCGAAGGTTTTGACGGAACGCTGACCATAGGTGAATCTGTCAGGTATATCGGCGACTATGCTTTCAGACAATGTTCCCACTTCTCTAGGGCTGTCTCATTGGCCAACACGCCTCCCGAGCTTGGCAACGAACCCGGATGGGGCTGCGTCGTGTTTCAGCAATTTGGCGTCCAAGTACTTACCGTTCCTTACGGATGCGCCGATGCTTATCGTAACTCAAATTGGTACGATGAGTTAGGTTTGAACGGTTTCTATGACTTCATCGAAGCTGGACCAACGGCGGTTTCGGAAGTCGAAAACGATGGTTTTGTGGTTTATCCGAATCCAACCAACGGAATCACTAAAATTGAGGCTGAAAACATCCAGAGCATCAGCATTTTCAATATGCTTGGAGCAAAAGTTTTTGAGAGCCCCGCAAGCGGCAATGCCTTTGAATATGATTTCAGCCAACAAGCTGTGGGCACATATCTAATTAAGGTGGAAACGGCCAAAGCCATTAAAACGATACGGGTGACGGTTAAATGAATGGCAAATAACATGGAGTATCAGCGTATCATTGAAAAGCTCCAACTGGAGCCACATCCCGAAGGAGGATATTACCGACAGCTTTACGGTAATGATGACTCTGGGAAGAAAGAGATTTCCACTATCTATTACATGCTCACCGGCAACGATATGTCAGCCTTCCACAGGCTGCATGGAGTAACAGAGATTTGGTACTACCATTCGGGTGAGCCGCTCAACATCTATGTGATTGATACAGACGGGAAGTTGATGGTCCACAACCTTTCACCCGGTGGTGAGATGAAGGTGGTCATTCTTCCAGAGCAATGGTTTGCTGCTGAAATTCCATCGAAAGAAGACTACTGCTTGGTTGGGTGCGCTGTTGCTCCTGCTTTCAGTTTTGAAAACTTCGAACTTGCTGACAAAGATAGCCTGATACGCCAGTTCCCTCAATACTCCGAACTGATAGGAAGAATGTGTTGAGGGTTAGTTTTCGGAAGCGGGGTAAGAGGTAGTTATCCCGCTTTTTTAATGATGGTAACGGCAGTTGTTTCTCACCGGCAGGGCTGTTGCGGGTGGGGCATTGTTAACAGCGACTAGCCAGCTCCTTTCCTTTCTCAGTGGCCATCTTCTTAGGATCTGGTTTGATTTGCACTCTTCCAAGGTCGAGGCGGTCGGCATCGAAACAAGCATCAATGGTGGGATCACCAGTACGATGGGCAGTGGTATGGAGATAGCAGGCTGTCTGGAGCAATTCAAATTGGTGGTCAGATAGGTCTTTCAGGAGGGTATGGCGCAGACTGTTCATCATCTTTGCGGCACGTGGGCCATGTTGCTCATCGTGGCCGTCATTTTCACGGCAGCTGTCGTGGAGGTAGGCAAAGAGGCGGATAACGGTCAAGTCACAGTCAGGTGTAGCCAGTTTTAAACCGTTTTGTTCAACACGCTCCCAATGGGAGATGCCGTGCAGCTCTCCAAGCGTCCAGCGGCTTGCCGCCCATTGTTTTACCTGGTTGATATCAATCATGGTATGGCTCCTTTCCTATCGATGGCAAAGATAATCATTTTTCTTAAGATGTGTTGGCCAACGGCAGGGATATTGCAGGGTGTGGCTGGCGGCATTGGCTACGAAATGAAGCGGAGCCCCGAAAAGCCCGACCACCGGCCCCAGAGGGGTTGGGAATCACTGCCACAACGGCTCTTGCTGCCAGCCTTGTGGGAATCGCTGCGTTGTCGATGGAAGGATAATCAGAAAACAGGGCTTTGAGTTTCGCAGTCATGTCATTTTGAGGTGAAATGATGTCGAGGAAGTACTTGATGACGCAAAGGCTAAAGTAGACCTTCTGCTGGTTTACAGAAGATGAAATCCACGAACGTGTCATACGACGCATAGTCAATGCCCGCAGGGCAAACGTGCGGTTCCAATAAAAAAACGACCCGCCGATTTAAGCATTGTGAAGAGGCTTGGCGGGTTCTCGTGTCGAAAAAGTACAAATTTTTTTCATCTTGCAAGCGTTTCCCCCCAAAAAAGTGAAAAAAAGTAGGCTGGCCACCAGCAGAGATAGTGCAGGGTGCGGCAGCGCGCAAGGGATTAAGTCCGACCCCGACGGCCAACGAGACACCTCTACCCTACCGACCAAACCGCCACGGCCGTCGGGGATGAGTCCAAAGAAAAAAACATAAAAACAGTTTACACTGAATTACTCCTATTGGCTACGGCCTTTAAAGCAAAATATGAGTATTTTTGTCACGACAGAAGACAACGCACACAATGGGCATTATCAAGTATAAACGAACAAAAAAAAGACAACGATGAAATCGTAAACATCGAGGAAGTCTCGCTTGAAATGAGGAAATCGACCAAGTTCACCTGCATTTCATGTGGGCAGGAGTTGTCAGCCTGTTTGGGTAGCAAGAACCAGCATCACTTTAGGCATAAAACCGAAGTGGATTGCAACCTTGAAACCTATCTTCATAAAATGGGCAAATAAACGTTTGTGAAAGCCTATAAAGAATGCCTTACCAAGGAGAAGCCCTTCACCATTACCCTCAACCGAAAGATCTCTTGTCTGAAAGAATCAACTTGTTCTGTAAAACCGTTCCTCAGTCGCTGGGAAGAGTGTTGTAATTACAGACCAGAAACCTTTGACTTGACTCGGTATTACGATTCAATTGCAGAGGAGCAAAGAATCGGATCATTTGTTGCGGATATCCTATTGACAAGCAGCAAAGGTTATCCTCCAACCTTTGTTGAAATCAAGGTCTCGCATCCATGTGAAGAGGCCAAAATACAGTCGGGCAATAGAATCATTGAGATAGGCCTTACTAAAGAAGAAGACTTGGATCTGATTGCGTCGTGTCGATTAGTCGAATCCATTGGTGACAACACCTATGTGGAAACCATCGGGCAAGGATCAAGGAGTATAAAGAAAGACGAGGAACCCACTGTAAGATGCTTCAATTTTCGCGAAGCCCAAAAAGAACTATTTGATTTTCACACAATATACCAATTCGGAATTTACAGGAGTAATCCATCACACTTCTGCCTGAATGAAACAGTTTCTTGTGGAGAGAAAGAGAAACTGATAGACCGACATAGAAGAGGGAGCCAACTGCTTTATGAAATCCTGTTTTACAACGAGAGTTGGAGGCTAGACAGGTTTATTTTTGGTGTGGCAAGAGCTTATGAGAAAGGGTTCAAGATAAAGAACTGTTTTTTGTGCAGATACCATGCCTATAACGAAAACCGGCTGACACCTGAAGAGGACAAGCCTATTTTCTGCAAATTATATAAGAAACTACAAACCAAACCCCAATGCCATTCCACACAGGCCATTGAGTGTAGTGCTTTCGTTCCTGACAAAAGAGCGTCCGAAAATTATCTGTGGTATGAAGGTGGCTATGAGGAATCGAATACTAGTGCTTATGTGACTTTTGCAGTTATTCCCTTTTTATTGTTTAAAGTCAAACACCATTACGGCCAGCTTTATTTCTTCTGACGAATCAGTTAAATGGAAAGAATAGTCAAACCAACCAGTATCACTTTGTTTAACCATTTTCACAAAATTAGGGTGATTGGGTATTAATTCCTGAATTGACTGAATGACAGTTTGAATTTTGGTGTCTTTATTGAAAACAAGCAAAGCAGTTTTAGAATCTCTCCAAGTCAGATAATTCAAGAGTTGGTCTATGGCCTCATGAAACTTTTTTGCTCCTTTCCAGAGCTTACACTCGGCAATGAACAAGATCTCGTTGCCATGCTTTACCATAATATCCGTTTTCCCTTTACTATTGAACGATTCACCCGTTGACGAACAGCTTGTGAATGCTGTTGAAAGCTGATTAAGGAAATGGCCTCTGATTGTTTCCTCATCTTGGTTTTCTATAGTTTTCGGGATGCGTTCCATGTTTTTCCCGATGATATTAATAGCGTTAAGAATATCTTGATAGATATTTTCTGCCATGGTAGGCTCAAGAGGTATTGTTTTTTGAGAATTGATTACCGCAGGCTCTTTAACACGCCTTGTAACAGTAGGGACACTATAGGTCTTGTTGGTGTTGGTTTCATTCTTGATGGGTATCCCAAGGTCTGCTATTATCTTCTGCTCTTTTAGTGCCTTGTCTTTTCTTGCTTTGAAGACTTGTGGAATATAAAGGCAGATGGATTTGTTAATCCTTTCAATATCGGTCTTCAAGAATCCTACCATTTTCTTTAAGTCATCCTTATATGTTTGGATCTCTCTTGCAACATTTTCGCCATCACCGTTACTGTCAAGAATATCAACGTATAATCCGTTATAGTTAAAACAGAAACGGCCACTACCGCCCAAAGTAAATTGAGAGGGGCAGAAACGTAGAATATCTTTGTCACCATTGAATGGGATGAAGAGGCGATACATTGTCCTTTCTAGTTCTCCTTGATAGGAATGTCTAATATACTCAGGGAGATAGTTATTTGGAACAAGTACTTTTCTTGTTGCTAACGTGCAATTATCAAATAACACTTCGGGACAATCAATCCTCAATTCTTCAGACAGATAGTTTATGTAATCTCTTTCTGATACATTCAAAACCTTTTCATCTTCGAGCTTCTGGATTCTGTTGATGACTTCTTGTTTCAGCAGCCTTTCCAAATCAAATGTATCGCCCTTTTTGAACAAATCACCTTCTTTTATTGTGTATCGTTCCATAAGACCTTGTTATTAACCTTCCACTACTTTTATCTCATCATCAGTCAGACTATATAGCTGATAAACCATTTGATCTATTTCTTTGTCCGTGGAGGCGATTTGGGTGGTGAGAGTGTTGCAGGCAGCCTTGTATTGGGTGAAGTAGTCTTCCCACTCGTCCTTTTGGACGAGAGTGAGGCTGATCTTCTGTTTCTTCAGCTCGGCCAACAATGTGGCGAAGTCGGCCTCATCGAAACGCTCCAAGACGGCGGTGATTTTCTGCACGCCCAGACTTTCCTCCAAACGATGAAGGAAACGCTGACGCTTCTGCTGAAGTTGGGCGTTGAGAGAAAGCATTTGATCGGCGTAATTAGCAAACATCGAAATCAAGTCGCAATTACTCGTCAAATCTAAGGGTATCGGCAACTGTGCTATATCTTTTGGATTAACCTTGGGGAAAATATCTTTTGCCAAATTTGGTAAAACCAAAGAGCCATACCAGCTTAACAATTTTGAGTTAACACAAGTCAATAATGCTTTCAACAGCCTGTCATCTTCCTCTTTTAATCTAAAAGGCGATATACTATGTCCATAATATGCAACCTCATCATAATATGCGGCTTGCAGCCTCTTACCTTGACCAGGTATTTCTCTAAAAAGCAGTCTTGGCCCTTCAAAATAGCACTTCTCCCTTGGAGCGGCAAGCCAATCGCCATAACTAAGCCACGTTCCTCCCCAATTTACTGAATATCGTGAAACATCTTGGCCGTCCAACCAATAACCGCAACTGTCATCAACTTTTTCAACGTGATGATATGCTCGGCTTTTTATGGTTTCTTCTGATTGACCTCTAGCTTTGTCGTATGGAGTTATATCCTGAATAACCGTGCCCAAATCAGATAATTGAACGGTGTTTAAACGAAGTTTCTCCAGTATTTTCAGTTGCTCAGCATCCAACCTAAAGTTTATCTTTAGAGATTGCTTTTCAACAATATCGTTTTTTGAAAGAATGCGTCCTTTGCCTGAGATATCATAAATTACGATTACATCATTTGGATTTCTCTTTTGAATCCTATATGAACAGGTGTTTACGACGGCATCAGGGAACGCATCTTCTCCATAGAACCTGATTGTTTGCAAATCGTTTTGCAAGACAATACTTCGAATAATGGACGCTTCATCAAGAGAAAGCCATAATTGAGGAGTGATATACTCAACTATTCCATTTTGCTTAACCAATTCAATTGCCTTTTCTATGAAATAAATATAGCTCTCGTATTTATATCGGTAGGATTTATAAAAGCTAGTAATGTATTTCTTTTCTAGTTGATTAAAAGCAGCTCCATACGGCGGATTTCCAATGACCACATCGAAGCCGCCTTTCTCGAACACCTTGGGGAACTCGGTTTGCCAATTGAAGGCTTTGTCGCCGGCAATGGCTGGATCATCGATGAGCGAGTTGCCGCATTTGATGTTGTCGTTGAGCGAGTTCAGCTTGCGGTGGGGCTTGGCGGTACGGAGCCACAATGACAGCTTGGCAATCTCTACGCTTTCTTCGTTGATGTCGACACCGTAGAGGTTGTTTTCCAAGATAGAGTTCTCGATGTTGGGGAATACGATAGAATCACCTGTGACCTTGGCCTGCATTTCATCGATAAGCTTATGCTCAGCGATGAGGAAATTCAAAGCAGCGTTGAGGAAGGCACCACTACCGCAAGCGGGGTCGCAAATGGAAATCTGCAGGAGCCAGTCGCGGTAAGCCTCCAGCTTCTCAATGAGGGCCTTCTTGGTGGCTACTTGGCGCTTCTTGTCAGTAAAGTATTCGCTCTCATCGATGCCGAATTCCGCCTTTTTCTCGCGGCAGAGCTTACCGACGGTATTCTCCACGATGTACTTGGTGATGTATTGCGGGGTGTAGAAAACGCCGTCTTTCTTGCGTTTGCTGATGGTGGGGGCTTCGCCCTGCTGGAGTTTGGTGGTGATTTCCTCAATCTCCGTTAGCGAGTTCTCGAAGATATGGCCAAGGATATTGACATCCACATCGCTCTGGAAGTCGTAGTCGGCAATCTTCTTGCAATAATCCCTAAGCACTTCATCGGATATGGTCAAGCTGTCAAGGATTTCATCGGGTTTGAAAAGGCCGCCGTTGTAGGCAAAGACCTCGTAGTTTTTGCCTTGGAAGCCGGTATTCATGTAGCCGAAGTATTTCTTCAGGCGGCTGTAGAAAGGCTGGTACTCGTCCAGTTCCTTCAGCTTTTCCCACTGGTTGATGATGAGCATGATGGAATTGGGCGGAAGCAGCCCACGGTCTTCGGCGAAGAAGATGAAGAGCAGCCTGTCGAGGAGCTTCTGAGTCTTTTTGAAGAGCAGGATCTTGTGCTCCGTGCTGTCGGTCGGGTTGTGCTGAAGGATGTCCTCGAAGAGGTCGCGCTTGAAGTTGGAGTAGTCTTT
This sequence comes from Bacteroidales bacterium, assembly GCA_017645245.1. Classification (GTDB taxonomy): domain Bacteria; phylum Bacteroidota; class Bacteroidia; order Bacteroidales; family F082; genus Limimorpha. The sequence continues at coordinate 12,812 of JAGCPG010000043.1, read as the reverse complement.
ATAGAGTGCGTTGGTAATCTGGTCCTCGTTGGTGAGGCTGGCGGCCTTGATTTGCTTGGGTAGGTTCTTGGCGATGTTTTCGTATGCCAGGCATATCCAGAGCCGGGCGAAGTCGTCGCGGGTAAGGTGGAACAAATCAAACTCCTCGAAGTCGACGGCGTTGTCAATATAGAAGCGTAGCTTCTCGAAATTGGAGATGACGACGTAGAGGGCTTCCTTGTGCTGGCTCTTATAGTTGAAGGCCTGTGCCTCAACTTTGCTGAGGTCAGGCGTTTTGTGGTCTTTCAACTCAATCACACCCACAACTTTGCCATCGACGAGGATGGCACCATCGGCTTTCTTGCTGTTGGTCTCGTTTTTCTTCTCGGTGGTGAGGTTGAAATTTGGGTCGGGATTCAGGGTGTAGCCGAGAATCTTCACGAACAATTCGCGAAGGAAACCTTCTTGAAACTGCTCTTCCTTGCTGTTGAGGATGTTGGCCTGCCTTTCAGGATCCAGGAAGAAGTTAGAGAAGGTCTTGTAACGCTCATCAATCAGCGTGTTATCAAGGCCTTCGATGTATTTGTTGAGGATGTTGCGTTGGAAGATTTGCATATCAATTTGCTCGTTTGAGGCGGTAAAGATACGAAAAAACGACAAGGTTGGATAAAAGTTGAAAATTTGCAGCGAGTATAAAATGATGTTGCGGGGTGCGGAACACCGATGGAGGGTGGGCTAAAGCTTTAGCTAAAACAGTTCCAACTGATTAACATCTTTTCTAAACCAAATATAATCTTTAATCCAACCGTTTTTATGAGCCACCTTGTATGAGCCGCTACTACTCTTCTGATATTCACGGATGCTTTTATATTTCTGCACTTCGCTATAACAGTGCTCGTAATTCCAATAGCCTCTCGGTTTTCTTGACAGTTTCAGCCAAGTAAACTCATTTAGCCAGCCTCCTTTTACCGATGCATGGTATGCACTACTACTACACTTTTGGAATGCATAAACACTTGTATAATTTTGAGCCTCTTCGTAACAATGGTCATGATCCCAATAATTCCTTGGTTTTCGAGTTAACTTGAGCCATGTAAACTTTTCAATCCATCCATTTCTGACTGAACTGGCGAAAGCACTGTTTGAGAATTGTTCGAAATCACATCTTCTGGTGTATTTCAGAGCCTCCTTGTAACACTTTTCATACGAATTCCAAGTGCTTCTCTTGATTCGCTTTCGAACCCAGTCTGGGTTGTATATTTCACTTATTTTTTCAATTATTACGATTGCAAAGATACAATAATGTAAAATAATAATATCTATTTTTTTAGATTATGTTTAACTTTACAGGTGAATTTATAAAAAAGAAAATATGGAAACATTACCCGAAAAAATAGAAGGAATACCAACAGGAGAAGCAAAAGCCGACATTAAGGCTCGTGAAGAAATAATCACGATACACTATGTGGAGTGGAAAAGACCGACGAAAAAATTCAGTACTGCTTGACAGCAGTCGAACAGCAAAAATAAAAAAGACCGTTGGAGTTACTAAGGGGCCTCCCGTACCGGAGCTTCCCGTCCAACGGTCTTTTCGCTGCAAAATTACTACTTTTTCGGTTCACCGCAAGGGTTTCGGCTGAAAAAAGCAATAGGTTGCTGAAGATGGTCGCCAATTAATCGGGACGGGCGCTGCACCGATTTTGGGCCTTGACTTTTTAGCTTTGCTGATTCTGCTGCGCCTCAGCAAAGCTCGAGCAAGCTCGGCTTTGCGTTCGGCTTTGGCAGAATTGGGTTCTTTTGGGTCAAACCAAAAGAACCAAGATATTAAAGCAGTTCTAATTAGTTTAATATCATTTCTTTCTATTTAACGTATTAATAAAGCTGTTACCAACAAATATTAAATATTATGATTAACTTTGCAGGTGATTTTAAGATTACATTATTATGAGCAATAAGAAACCCTTTAACAAAGACAGTCAAACCAAGATTTCCTTTTCGGAATTGGTCGAACTCATCGGAACCAGCTGCGACTACAAGTTCTGCATCATCGACGAAACCATTGATGAAGAATTGCTGAAAGTGGCTGCAGAACACAACATCGACCTTACAGGCTACAAGCATGTGATAGAGACATCAGGAGTCCAACACTCGGAAAAACGGCATGGGAAACATAGTGAAGACCGAACCCCGTTGTCGTTGGAAGATTACTTACTGATACCTTATATTATTCGGAATAGGGACGAGATAACCATTTCTCCAGCTAAATCAGGAACGAACAACAAGAACGTACTTCTGTACAAGAAGAAGATTGGTCTTCAGTATGTGTATGTTGAGGAAATCAGGGACGGGAAAAACAAAAGCTTGGCCTTTAAATCTTTTCGTAAACGCGAAACGGAAAGCCCCTCCGATAAGAGGGGCTAGTCTGTGTTATCGCAGAGGGAACATGCCGAAGCCCGCCCCTTACGTCTTGATAATGCACTGGTTTTTCACTCCGTGTCTGCGACCAACTGTTTGCAAAATTACTACTTTTTCGTTACACCGCAAGGGTTTTCGGCTGAAAAAAGCAATAGGTTGCTGTAGATGGTCCCCAATTAACCGGGTCGGGCGCGAGGGCCGAGGCCCAAAATCGGTGCAGCGCCCGCCAAAGGGCCGAACTAAGTGGGTTGAGATTCAAGGCGGGGCGTGATTAACTTTGCAGATGAATTTATAAAAAAGAAAATATGGAAATATTACCCGAAAAAATTGAAGGAATACCTACAGATAAAAAACGGAGTAAAGAACGCCGAGAAATCGTAAGAAAAGAGTATATTCGCTTGCTTGAAAACCTCCAAAGAAGACGTGGAAAGAAGGCGGTTTATAACAGCTTTCTGAGAACCGAGGTCTTCTTTATCATGCGCGAGAGCGAAAAGAAAGCTACTAATAGCGCAGCCTTCAACTGGCAGTCGACCTATGCCGTGAAGCATCTTGAAGAAGTGGTCAGAGATGCCGAACCTGTGCTGGGGAAACCTATTTACACCGTTCCCAAATCGAACGGCAAACAAAGGGAATTTGGTTATGTGAATATAGCAACGTTATATCATCAGTTCCAGTCGTCAGAAAAGGAGTATCTTAATTTCACCGTCAAACTGGTATTAGGGATCAAAAACGACAAAAGGCATATACAGTACAGCGTCAACAAAATCGAGGTGATATAAAAAAAACATCCTGTAATAAAGTCGTTACTGCCCGAAGACAATCGCTTGTACAGGATGTTTTTCAGCTGCAAAAATACTACTTTTTCGCTTCACCGCAAGGGTTTTCGTTATTCTTTGGGGCAAATCTGGGGCAAATCTGGGGCAAATGAAAAACCCCTAACTTGATTTTCAGCAAGTTAAGGGTTTATTTGGTAGCCCATAGCGGATTCGAACCGCTGTTTTCAGAATGAGGGTCTGATGACCTAGACCCCTAGTCGAATGGGCCATGAAAAAAGGTTCTTGTTGCGGAACCTTTGTGAACTAGGCGGGAGTCGAACCCACAACCGCCTGATCCGTAGTCAGGGACTCTATCCAATTGAGCTACTAGTCCATTGCCTTTCGACGGTGCAAAATTACAACTTATTTTGTTCCCCGCAAGATTTTTTTTCAAAAATTTTGTTTTTTATGCTCCATGCCCATGTCATACAACTCGTCGAGATGCCGCTTCAAACGACGGGCCATCGGACGGAAGGTGTAGTAAGTAATTGTGGCTGAGATGGGTGCACCCACCAACGGCAACACCTTCCCCACCCCTTTGGCAAAGCCTTCCTTGGTCATGTTGATGCCGATCCACTGGGCGATCTTCACAGCATAATGCGCCATCACGGTCTCGGAAATCTTCACGCCAGTGTTCTTCGAGACCTGGGTCACCACCTTGGTCAAGGCCTCAATGGCCATCTTGTTACCCATCATTACACCCACAAACAGGGTCATGATACTCTTCGACTCATCGTCCAGCTGTTTGTTGACATCAGTCAACGAAGGCCAACCGTAAAGGTAGATCAGCTTTTGCATTAATGAAAGGATGTGTCCGTAAAACTGGGTGATGTCCGTCGGGATGGTGCCCGCCATCCACCAACCACCCGGTATCCCCATCAAGGCTGAGGTGCCGCACACCATGGTCAGATGGTAGCTGATACACTGGTTGGCAAGCTTGTCGATCTCCTTCTTGTTCAAGACGCCAAGCGGCCCTTCTTCAATCGCAGTCATCACCTCCATCGGAGTGCAGAACTTCGACAGTTCCTTATTCAGAAACTCCTCGCGATCCACCTTCACAAAAGGCAACTGAAGGCTTCTCGACAACACGGTGTTCCATATCGATAGGCTTTTTTCGCTCTTGTTCTCAGTAGCCATATTTATCCTTCCATTTAGTTTTCAGATAGTTACGCAACTCACGCTCACGCGGGTTATCTTGTGGCTCATACAAAATCGTGCCAGAAATGGCTTCCGGCAGATATTCCAAGTCAACAAAATTGCCTTCAAAGGAATGGGCATATTTGTAACCGTCGTGATAACCAAGGTCTTTCATCAGCTTGGTTGGAGCGTTGCGTAGATGCAAAGGCACGGGAAGGTCGCCGGTTTGCCGCACCAAGGCTTGTGCCCTGTCGATGGCAGCCACAGCGGCGTTGCTCTTCGGCGAAGAAGCCAGATAAGTCACCGTTTGCGAGAGGATGATACGGCTTTCGGGCCAACCGATCTTATTGACCGCGTCGAAGCAGGTATTGGCCAGCAAAAGCGCATTGGGATTGGCATTGCCGATGTCCTCCGAAGCCAGAATCAACATCCTTCGGGCGATGAACAACGGATCTTCACCCGCCTCGATCATCCTTGCCAAATAATACAATGCAGCATTGGGATCGCTGCCGCGCATCGACTTGATGAAGGCCGAGATGACGTCGTAATGCATCTCCCCCTGCTTGTCGTATTTCACCAGATTGCTCTGGATGGTATCGGTGGTGAAGTCGTTCGTGACCACCAGTTCCTTGGCTTCAGGATCCAAGTCATCCAACGTTGTGACCACCAACTCGATGGCATTCAGCAGCTTACGTCCGTCGCCTCCGCTGATGCGCATCAAGGCTTCAGGCTCCTGAACAATGATCTTTTTCCCGAAATCAAATTCCAAGGCTTTCACCGCCTTTGCCAAAAGGATTTCCAAGTCCTCTTTCTCGAGCGACTTGAGCACATACACCTGACAACGTGACAGCAAAGGTGAGATCACCTCGAACGATGGGTTCTCGGTAGTGGCGCCGATCAGCGTCACCAACCCCTTCTCGACAGCACCCAAGAGCGAATCCTGCTGCGACTTGCTGAAACGGTGGATTTCATCGATGAACAGGATCGGTGCCATAGGCGCCATCCTGGCACGGTCGATAACCTCACGCACTTCCTTGACGCCACTGCTGACGGCGCTCAGCTGGAAAAACTGCCGCTGCACCTGCTTCGAGATGATGAAGGCCAACGTGGTCTTGCCCACGCCTGGAGGCCCCCAAAAGATCATGGACGGCACGCGCCCACTCTCGATGGCACGGCGCAGCACGGCGTTCTCACCGATGATATGCTTCTGCCCGATATAGTCATCAAGCGACGAGGGTCTCAGGCGTTCCGCCAATGGGATGGTTGATTTCATTTTTCCGATTGTTTTGGCAAAATTACAACTTTTCTTTACCTTTGCCAAAAGATTTCTTCCTTATGAAAAAACTCACATTCTTGATCATCTTAGGCTTGATGGCATCCTTCCAAACCACCCTGGCCTGTACCAACTTCCTGATTACCAAAGGCGCCAGCGTTGACGGTTCCAACTTTATCAGCTACTGTGCCGACTCACACATCCGTTACGGCGAGCTCTATTTCACCCCTGCCGCCGACTGGCCAGCGAGAAGCATGCGCGTGTGCTACGACCGTGGCACCAACGCCCCTCGTGGCAGCATACCCCAACCACCTCATACCTACCAAGTGGTTGGCTACATCAACGAAAACCAAGTGGCCTTAGGCGAGACCACCTTTGGTGGCCGAGAGGAGCTGATGGATCCGACAGGCATCATCGACTACGGCAGCCTGATGTTCATTGCCCTGGAACGTAGCCGCTCGGCCCGCGAAGCCATCAAGATCATGGCCGATCTGGTGGAGGAATACGGCTATGGCAGCGATGGCGAGTCGTTCTCAATCAGCGACGCCAACGAGGTATGGTACATGGAGATCATGCCCAAAGGCTACACGCCACAGGTGACCAAGACGGGCGACACCATCAACGCCGACCGTGGTGCCGTGTGGGTGGCCATCCGCATCCCTGACGGCTATGTGAGCGGTCACGCCAACGCCGCCAGAATCACCAATTTCACCTTAAGAAACGGCAAGACCTCCATCACAGATAAAGACTGGAAAAAGCTTTACAATGAGCAAGTTGAGGTGATCTACAAGCATGACATCATCGACTTTGCCCGCCGCAAGGGCTATTTCAACGGTAAGGACAAGGATTTCGATTTCAGTGCCGCTTACGCTCCCGTCGACTTCAGCGCCGCCCGTATCTGCGACCTCCGCGTATGGACCATGTTCAACAAGGTCTGCGACGGCATGGACGAATACTGGGACTACGTCACCGGTAAGGACCTCACCCATCGCATGCCGCTGTATGTGAAGCCCAACCGCAAGATCAGCCTCAGCGACATGATGGCTTTCCAACGCGACCACTTCCAAGGCACCGAATTAGACAAAACCTTGGATCCCGGTGCAGGTCCTTTCGGATCGCCATTCCGTTTCAATCCCCTGTATTGGAAATACGACGACAAGCCCTACTTCAACGAGCGTAGCATCGAGGTGGTACAGACTGGTTTCTCGTTCATCGCGCAAAGCCGGAACTGGCTCCCCAACCCCATCGGCGGCATCATCTGGTTTGGCGTTGATGACACCAACTCCACCGTTTACACCCCCTTCTACTGCTCCATCACTGAGGTGCCCATTGAATACCGTGTGGGCAACGGCGACATGCTTACCTACAGCGACAATGCCGCTTTCTGGGTCTTCAACCGGCTGGCACATTTCAAGTATCTGTACTACAACCGCGTCATCGACGATATTCAGAAGGTTCAGAACGGCCTGGAGAGTTTTTATCAGGAACAAGTCAGCTATGCCGACAATGAAGCCATGAACCTTTACGCACAAAACCCACAGCGAGCCACCGCCTACCTCACCGATTTCTCCAACCAAGCCGGACACAACACGGTGGCCACTTGGAAGGAATTGAGCAACTATCTGTTAGTGAAATATCTGGACAGCAACGTCAAGCAAGTGGACGAAAACGGCGATTTCCTCCGCAATCCATACGGTTATCCCCTCAAGCCCAAACAGCCTGGCTATCCCGATTCATGGAAGAAACAAGTGATTGACGGCACCGGCGATCGTTTCGTGCGGCCGGAATAAGCGTCAGACGGCCAACAGCACTAGCAGTTGCGCTGAGAAAATGCGCAGGAACATCGTCAAGGGATACACCGCGGCGTAACCTAGGTTTGGCAATTTGCAGCCTTCAGGAACCATGGTATTGGCAAAAGCCAAAGTTGGAGGGTCAGTGTGCGATCCACCGATAAAGCCCATTAAGGTATAGTAATTCATCTTCAGGACCAAACGGCCGAAAAGACCCATCAGGACTGGTGGCACCATGGTAATGACAATGCCGTAAACGACCCACATATAATGTTCCTGAACCGTAACCACAAACTGACTTCCGGCGCCCAATCCCACACCAGCGAGAAACAGGGCGATACCCACCTCACGTAACATCCACACGCCATGACTGTCAGTAAACTCAGTAGTAAACCATCCCTTGCGCACCCCAAGCCAACTGCCGATGATAGACACCACCAACGGTCCACCGGCCAGCCCCAACTTGACAGGAGCTTTCATGCCAATAGGAATCGGTATGGATCCGACAATGATGCCGATAGCAATGATCACAAAGATAGGTATCAAATTCACTTTATGCCTTTGAGAGAGTGGCGTGGCCTGCTTTGTGGCTTGGGATTCCAGGGAATCCTCGGTTGAAGGTTCCTTCTTAAGATCGATGCGGCAGAGTGGACGCAACAGGATGCATGTCATGATCAAACCAACAACTGCCAATGGATAAGCCACTGCATAGCCTGCGGCCAAACGGTCGGCGGCGCCATCGATTCCCATGTCGCTGACAGATTGCTGAGCCGCCGAAAGCCCCGGCGTATTGGTGATGGCACCAGTATAGACGCCAGCCATATCAGCCAGATCCTGATGAGCCACTCTAGCAATCACATAGGTGATTAAAACTCCCAACGCCACATTCACCAAAGCCATGAGATTCATGGCAAGGCCACCCTTCTTGAAAGAGCGGAAAAAGCTCGGTCCGACTTGCAGACCGACAGCAACCACAAAGAGGATCAGGCCAAACTCCTTGATCACATGAAGCATGTCATGATTCAAGGTCACGCCCAGTGCGCTGATCAAGATGCCTACGAAAAGCACCCAGGTAATGCCTAACGACACCCCTTTGACCTTGATCTTGCCCAGCAGCAGGCCGGCGAAAATGGAAATGGAAAGATACATGACGGTCGGACCCACGCCCGAACCTGTGAAAAGATTGACTATCCATTCCATATTTTATCTTCCTTCCTTGAATTTTACAATGGCGTTGATGATCTCGTCGTTGTCGTCCGAAATCGTCAACAGCATGTTCTTGAAAATGCCGCGGTCACTGAGATCCTTCAGCACAGCGTAGGCGGGCATATAGTTGGTGTAATAGTCCCTGCCCATGAAGATCATAGGGCTGGCGAAACCCTCTGTCTCATAGTGGTTTTGACCAGCATCCTGGAAGATCTCCTGCATGGTACCGGCACTGCCTGGGGTGTAGATGATACCTCCTTTCGCCACAGTGACAATGCCGTCCTCGCGCACGCTGTTGTCGAAATACTTGGCGATGTCGGTGGCAAACGGGGCGGTTGGCTCATGGCCATAGAAATAGGTCGGGATGGCCAGACTTCGGAAGTCTGAAGACAATGGGAACCGTTCCATCACCTCAAAGGAACGGCGTAGCCATCCTTCGTCCCTGAAGGTAGGCGAAGGGATCAGCATGGCCAACGCTTCCTCCACTTCATGATCCGGACGACCAGCCATGTATGCGCCAAGATGCGCAGCTTCCATGGCACCCGGACCGCCGCCAGTGACCATCAAGCGGCCCATTTCAGTAAGCTTCTTACTGAGATAGACGATCTGTCGGTACATCGGATCGTCGCGCCTGCGAGCGTGGCCGCCCATCACCCCGATGACATCCTTTTCATCATAGAGATCGAGCATTTTGTAGAGCTCGTGGGTGATGAAGTGATCATGCAAGGCACGGGCCAAGGTCTCGCGTACCTTATGTCCGCGTTTGCCCTGGCTCATATAGTGTTTATAAACCAGCGTATCATAACATTTCTCGAAAGTTTTCTCATCGTGCCAATCGTAGCCCTCATAAAGCATCTTGCTATTGTAAAGCCTTCTCGGATATGTGTTGAAGGGCACGCCCATCTTACGGATGTATAGGCTAAGATCGTTGTTGGCCACGACCTCAAGCACGCGGTTGACGATGCCTGCCGAATCCAGGCCAAACTTATGCATCAGTGCCTGCGACTGACCTGACTCGCCGAACTTGTCGTCCATGCCGATGCGGATCACGCGGATGGGGTGGTTTTCCGCCAGAAACTCGGTGACTGCACCTCCCAAACCACCAGAAGCCTGATGTTCCTCAACGGTGAATATCAATCGGGTATCCTCGGCCGCTTTCTCCAAGATTTCGCCATCCAACGGCTTGATGGTGTGCATGTTGATCACTCGAGCTGAAATACCCATGTGCTCGAGCATGTGTGCCGCTTTCAGCGATTCCCAAACCTCATGGCCGGTAGCCACCAAGGTCACGTCGGTGCCGTCAAGCATCAGTTGGGCCTTGCCGATTTGGAAATCCTGGTTTTCGTCAGTGAAATCAGGCATTGGCTCACGGCCGAAGCGGACATACACGGGGCCGTCACATTCAAGGATGGCCTTTTCAGTGGCGATCTTGGCTTGGGTGGCATCGCAAGGCGAGATGACCGTCATATTAGGCAACACCCGCATGGCTGCAATGTCTTCCAAAGCCTGATGGGTAGCGCCATCCGGTCCCACCGACACCCCTGCATGGGCGCCTCCGATGACCACATGGACATTGTTGTAGCAGGCCGAAATACGGATCTGGTCGTTGGCCCGATGCGCCGCAAACACGCCGTAGGTGCTGAACACCGGTATCTTGCCGCTCAGCGCCATGCCCGATGCCACCGCCACGGCATCCTGTTCGGCGATGCCCATGGAGAAAAAGCGGTCAGGAAATGCCTCCTTGAAGAGGTTCATCCCCACCGATGCCGTGATGTCGGCACCCAATCCCACCACACGTTCATCCTGTTGCGCCGCTGCCAGCACACCTTCACCGAAGCCTTGTTTGGTGGCCTTATTGCCTTTATTGATATATTCCATAGTATTATTCTTTATTTTCCCAATTCCTCCAAAAAGCCCGGCAATTGCTCCTTTGAAGGCACTTTGCCGTGCCAGGCGTTGTTGTTCTCGATGGATGGAACGCCTTTGCCCATCACGGTATCGGCGATGATCACCGTAGGCTTTCCGATGGTCTTGTCGGCCATGTCAAACGCCATTTTGATCTGACTATAGTCATGTCCGTCGATCTCGATGGCTTTCCAGCCGAAAGCCATCCATTTGTCCTTCAGCGGGTCGATACCCATCACCTCCTCGGTGCCGCCGTCGATCTGAAGTCGGTTGCGGTCGATGATGGCGCACAGGTTATCCATCTTGTAATGCGCGGCTGCCATGGCCGTCTCCCACACGCTTCCCTCCTGCTGCTCGCCGTCGCCCATCACGCAAAAGACACGGGTCGACTTGCCGTCCATCTTGGCGGTCATAGCCATACCCAACGCCACACCCAGACCTTGTCCCAGGGATCCTGAGCAGGTCTCCAGACCTGGCAATTTGAATTCATAGCTCGGATGACCTTGCAGCCTACTACCCAGCTTACGCAATGTCATCATCTCCTCTTCGGGGAAATAGCCCGCTGCCGCCAACGTGGCGTAAAGCACCGGCGCCGTATGTCCGATGGAAAGGATCAGCTTGTCGCGTCCCTCCCATTGTGGATTGGCCGGATCGTGACGCAAATGACTGAAATACAGTACCGTGAAGATATCCACCAGATCGAGGGAGCCTCCCGTATGACCTGAGCCTGCTTCCGTCAGCGAGGTCAAAATGAGTTCGCGAATATGTTTTGCCTTACGCTCAAAATCCATCATATCAAACCGATTAAGTCCTTAATAACGAAGAAGATACATACGATTGCATAGATCACTTTGATGAAAGTGCCCGCCAAGAAGCCAAGGAAGGATCCGAAGGCGGAGCGCCATGCCAGCCGATCGTCCGAGCCCGCGTTTTTCTCACCGATATAGGCACCGACGAAAGGTCCCAGAAGAACTGCGATGAATCCGATCGGGAAAACGATAGTGATCAGCAGTCCCAGGATCAAGCCGATGGTGCTGCCGCGTGTTCCCGCCTTGGTGCCACCCAAGGTCTTTGTGCCCCAGATCGGCACCAGATAATCCAGAAGGAATATGACTGCGCCCAAGATGCCCATAACCACCAGAAATTCCGTGGAATGGTTAACGCCTTCAACAAACGACAGGGCCAACACGCCCAGGAAGCTGAACGGAGGCCCGGCGATGCCCGGAACGATGGCTCCTACTAATCCTATCAGGACCAGCAGGATGGAAACGATGATCAGTATGTACATCATAATAAGTTGCAAAGATACGCATTATTCACGAAGGCTTTTCTTTTCATTGAAAAAATTTCTTTGAAAAATATTCAATTGTTTTTTGATACAATTTAGTATTTTTTCATATATTTTTGCATCATGATTAAAAAAGATGAAAAGAATCTTTGTTATATTAATTCTTTACCTATTAATTAATAGGTGTCAAGCCGTTGATCTGACGAAAGTGGTCGGTGGACGCGCTGCGGCCATGGGCAGGACGGCGGTCTGCGAACAAGGCCTGTGGGCATTGCAAAACAACCCCGCGGGATTGGCCTTTTTGAAAGGATGGCATTTCGGCATCTATTACGAAAACCAATGGATGCTGAAGGAAACCGCTTACAAAAGCGGCGGAGTCGCCAGAGCCATCGACGGCATAGGATGCCTAGGCCTTTCTGTCAGCCAATTCGGCGGCAGCGACTATAATGAAAACAAGTTCGGCATTGCATACGCGCGCGACTTCGGTCCATTCCTCCAGTTGGGCGTCCAGTTCGACTACCTGCTGCTGCATTGGGGCGAAAACTATCCCAACCGAGGTGCGCCCGGGTTCGAGCTCGGTGCCCAATCGCAGGTCACCGAGCGACTGCGACTGGGAGCCTATCTGTTCAACCCCATCCCGTTCAAAATGAAGACCTTGAACGAAGACCGGCTGCCCGTCGTCATGCGCTTTGGAGTGGCTTACCAACTTGCCGACAACTTCATCTCGCAATGCGAACTGGAGAAAAACAACGAACAGACAGGAATGCAACTGCGATGCGGTCTGGAATACCTGGTGTTCAACGCCTTCAGCCTGAGGGCGGGTGCGCAATACAACCCCAACCTACTGAGCTTCGGGGCCGGATACGAGTTCAAACATGTTCAAGTCGATGTCGCGGCACAGCTGCATCAGCTGTTGGGCGCTTCGGTGCAGATTGGAATCATAGGGAAAGTGAGAGGTGAAAGGTGAAAGGTGAGAGGTGAAAGGTGAGAGGTGAGATTGGAAT
>JAGCPG010000042.1 GCA_017645245.1 Bacteroidales bacterium | reverse complement strand
TATAATTGTAGTGGTTTTACTGGAGAAATTTATATCCCGAGAACAGCCACTTCGATTGGCGAATACACTTTTTACAATTGCAGTGGATTGTCGGGAAATTTGATTATTCCAAAATCCATTACATCTATAGGCAATGCCGCATTTTACAACTGTAATGGTTTGACATCCATTATTTCAGAGTGTTCCAATCCCCCAACAACAAGTAGCACTTCCTTCAGCAATATGGTAAGCACAATCCCCGTCTATGTGCCTTGGGGAAAGGTTTCAAATTACCAATCTGCCAGTGGCTGGAATGTGTTTACAAACTATATTGAACAATTCCAATTCGAACAGTATGATACCGATAACTGGTCGGATGTCAATAACTGGTACACTTTTGAGTTTCCAACAGCCAACGACGTGGTTTGTCTTAACAGCAATTGTAAAATGAATGTCAATGCCAGTGTCTTGTACTTGTATATTGTGAATCCCGAGCACACCCTTACAATAAAATCCGGAAAAACATTATTCACAACTTATGGAATTGGGCTTGATAATCAGTCACAATTAATTATAGAAGGAACAGGGATGGTTATCTATGGCAACGCTCCAAGTTACACAATCATTGCTTCTGCCAACCCGACGGAAGGCGGCACCGTGACAGGTGGAGGCACTTACTCGTTAGACGAGTCATGTACTTTGACAGCTTCGGCCAACGAAGGTTATTCTTTCACTAACTGGACCGAGGACGGTATAGAGGTCTCTTCAGAAAGCACCTATTCTTTTACCGTGACGGGTACAAGAACCTTGGTGGCTAATTTCGAAGAGAATGTTGTCGTTGAGAACATAGTCTTTGCCGATGCCAACGTGAAAGCCCTCTGCGTCGCCAACTGGGACACCAACGAAGATGGCGAATTGAGCTATGCCGAGGCTGCCGCAGTGACTGATTTGGGAGAGGTGTTCAAAGAGAATTATTCCATTTATCACTTCGATGAACTACAATATTTCACTGGTTTGACATCCATAGGGTATCAAGCTTTCGCTTGGTGCCTTTATCTGAGTTCAATCCAATTGCCAAATACCATCACAAGCATAGGTAATAGTGCATTTTTTGATTGTCGTAATCTGCAGGCGATTACAATCCCCGCCTCGGTTACCAATATTGGTTCATCGGCATTGGTCTGTGAAAACTTTGAGGAAATTATCGTTGAGGCGGGCAACACTGTATATGACTCGCGCGACAACTGCAACGCTGTTATCAAAACCGGCACAAATACTTTGATAAGGGGGTGCAAAAACACTGTTATCCCCAATACGGTTGTGTCATTAGGTTCAGGGGCTTTCCAGTCTTGCACAATGGAATCTTTATTCATTCCCGCGTCTATAACAAACATTTATTACGATGCATTTTACGCTTGCGAGTATCTTGCGGAAATCACCGTGTCGGAGGATAATCCAGTGTACGACTCAAGAGACAACTGCAATGCGATCATCAAGACGGCCACAAACGAACTTGTGGTGGGCAGTCGGACCACCGTCATCCCCAATTCGGTAACCTCGATTGGAACATATGCGTTCTCATACCGTTTCAGATGGGGATCATACGACATCATTATTCCTGAATTGGTGACTTCGATAGGGAACAACGCTTATATCGGTGGCTATGCTGTCAATTCACTCACGGTACTTGCCGAAGTTCCACCTACATTAGGAAGCGGTGCCTTTAAGTATGTTCCTAAAGGTATTCCAGTTTACATACCATGCGGTACGTTGGCTGATTACCAAGCCGCCTCAGGTTGGAGCGAGTTCACCAACTATCATGAAATTGCAACTGGCGTCACCCAAACCATTGAACTGGGTGAAGGCTGGAACTGGTTCAGCACCTACATTGAGGCTGAAGACCCTGTGGAACTGCTCCAGATGCTTGAAGCCGCCTTGGGCGAGAACGCTTCGCAAATCAGCTCAGCCGAGCTCTTCACTGAGAATGACGGCGGCGACTGGTGGGGCGACCTCGATGAGGAAGGCGTGACCAACGAGCAGATGTACATGATCTTGGTTGAGACACCCTGCACCATCGAACTGGAAGGCGTACCCGCCAATGCTGCGGACCACGCCATCACCATCAACCCCGGCTGGAACTGGATTGGGTTCCCCTGCGACCACGAAATGACCATTGAGGAAGCCCTTGGCGGTTTCGACGCCGAAGAGGGCGACGTGTTCGCCAATAGCGAATTCTTCACCGAGTTCGACGGCGAATGGTTCGGAGACGTGGAAACCCTGCTGCCCGGCCAAGGCTTTATGTACTTCTCCAACAGCGAAGAAACTAAGACTTTGATCATCGGAGGCGGAAAGTTTGTACCTTTGCAGCCGAAATGATCTATCCGGAACTCTTCGAACAGAAAATCGGCTTCAACCATATCCGTGAGGCTTTGAAAGGGCACTGCATTAGCGCCATGGGACTGGAACGTGCTGAAGCCATGGACTTCAGTAACAATAAAGAGGCCATCGAACGCAGCCTCGACCAAACCATGGAATTCGTGGAGCTACTCCAAAATGGAGTGCCCTTCCCCGTCCGTGACTACCACGACCTGCGCGAAGAGTTCCAACACATCAAGATTCCGGGAACCAGCATCAGCCTCGAAGGACTGTTCGCCATGAAACCCTCGCTCAACGCCTTGAGCTACATCCTCAAATTCGGACAGTCGGAGTCACGGGAAGATTACCCCGAGCTTTGCGCCTTGACAGACGGCATAGAGATCGACCATATTGTATTCAAGGAGGCCAACCGTCTCGTCGACGACAAGGGCGAGATGCCCGACAACGCCTCGCCTGAACTGGCCGAAATACGCCGCGACATCCATCGTAAGCAAGGCGGCATCGAACGGCGCATCCGACAGATTATGAGCGACGCCAAAACCTCCGGCTGGGTGGACCAAAAAGCAGAGATCACTATCCGCGACGGCCGCATGGTAATCCCCGTGAAGGCAGGCGACAAACGGGCTTTGAAGGGCTTCATCCACGACGAATCGGCTACGGGGCAAACCGTGTATATCGAGCCTTCCGAGATCGTGGAGACCTCCAACGAGATTAAGGAGCTGGAATACGCCGAACGCCGCGAGATACAGCGCATCTTGATGCGTTTCACCGACATGATCCGTCCTTCCCTACCCGAGCTGTTCAAGGCTTGGGATCTACTCGGACAGCTCGACTTCATCCGTGCCAAGGCGCTGCTCTGCCAAGGCATCGGCGGCATCAAGCCCGTCATCAAGGACAAGCCATGCTTCCGCTGGATCCAGGCACGACATCCCGTGTTGGAAAAGAAGCTGAAGTCGCAAGGCAAGACCATCGTGCCGCTCGACCTCCAGCTCGACGCCGACAGCCGCATTCTGGTGATCTCAGGTCCCAACGCAGGCGGCAAATCGGTGTGCCTCAAGACCATCGGCCTCATCCAGTACATGCTGCAATGCGGTCTCTGCGTGCCCATGCACCTCGACTCGGAATGTGGGCTTTTCGAAAGCCTCTTCATCGACATCGGCGACGAGCAGTCGCTGCTCGACGACCTCTCTACCTACAGCTCGCACCTGCTCAACATGAAGGTACTACTGGAAAACGCCGACGAGCACTCCCTATTCCTCATCGACGAATTCGGCACCGGCACCGAGCCCCAGCTGGGTGGCGCCATCGCCGAAGCCATCCTCTTGGAACTCAATAAGAAAAAGACCTTCGGCATCGTCACCACCCACTACGCCAACCTGAAATTGCTGGCCGACAACCACGAGGGCATCATCAACGGCGCCATGCTGTTCGACACCAAGTTCATGCAACCCATGTACATCATGGTGACGGGCAAGCCAGGCAGCTCCTTCGCCTTCGAGATCGCTCGGAAGATCGGCTTCCCGAGACGCATCCTGGACGATGCCTCACACATCACCGGCGAGCAACACCTGAAGTTCGAACAACAGCTGCAACAGCTGGAAGTCGACAAGAAAGCCATCAAGAAAAAGGAACGTGAGCTGCAAGTGGCCGACACCCTGCTCACCGAGGTGGTGACCAAATACAAGAACCTGCTCAGCGAGTTGGAAAGCAAGAAAAAGCAATACCTGAGAGAAGCCGCCGACGAGGCGCAGGAGCTCATCACCAAGGCCAACAGCCAGATTGAACGCACCATCAAGGAGATCAAGGAGGCGCAAGCCGAAAAGGAACGCACCAAGGAGATCCGTCAGAACCTGCAGAAGACCAAGGATGAGATTGCGGAGACCGCCAAGAAGGTGGCCGAGCCAAAGAAGGCTAAGCCTGAAAACGATGGCAACCTAAAAGTGGGCGACACCGTTTGCATCGACGAGATGGAGATCGTGGGCGAGCTGATAAGCATCAGCGACACCGACGCCACCATCCTGTTCGACACCGTTCGGTTGCGCACCTCACCCGACAAGCTCCGTAAGGTAAGCCGTGCCGAAGGCAGGAAAGCCATCCGCAAATGGCAGTCGGGGCTCTCCGATACACTCAGCGAGAAAGCCGAACATTTTGATTTGACATTGGATGTTAGAGGAAAACGTGCTGAAGAGGCATTAGACATTGTGGCCAAATACCTTGATGAAGCCAAGCTGCTCAGCATCAAGGAAGTAAGCATCCTTCACGGCAAAGGAAACGGCATATTACGAAAACTGATCCGAGAATATCTCAGTCACGACCATGAAATACAGCACTTCAGTGATGCCACCCTCGAAACTGGAGGAAGTGGCATCACCAGAATACAGCTAAAATAGCTGGGAAATCAATAGTCCTCTCCCCTTCCGAACAACGCGATCAAAAACAGGAAAAGCACAGAGCCAACAGCACCGGAGCCAAGCTGTACGAAAAGAGACCTAACATCGTCCAAACCGCCACGAATGCCAAGTGTGTACATCACAATGCTACCGGCAACGCCGCCAAGAATACCGAAAATGATGCAAATCATGGGATTCATCACCATCTGTTCTCCTCTGTTCAAGATGTGGTCGGCAATCCATCCTAAAAGACCACCAAGTAAAAATGAAAGACCTATTCCAATCATAGCTATGTATTAAGTATTATAATCCTTTGGTTTTTAAATAATTATCTAATTCAATATTTTGTTGTTCAATAAAATCCAGAATCTCGTCGCGACCCATTTTGGTCTCTGACGAGGTGACAAAAACAGGCGGCAGTTCCTCCCAATCTTCCAACAGGCGCTTCTTGTAAGCCTCCACGTTTCTATCCAGTTCAACCTTGCTCAGCTTGTCAGCCTTGGTAAAGACGATGCAGAACGGCACTTGGTTTTCGCCGAGCCATTCCATGAAGCCGATATCGCTGTTTTGCGGCTCGATGCGAGAGTCGACGAGCACGAAGGTATACAGCAGGTTGCGCCGGCGTGAGATGTAGTTGGCCAGCATGACACGCCATTCCTCGCGCGACTTCTTGGAACGCTTCGCATAGCCATACCCAGGCAGATCCACGAGATACCACTGGTTGTTGACCACGAAATGGTTGATGGCGATGGTCTTGCCTGGTGTAGCGGAAGTCTTGGCCAAGCCCTTACGTTGCACCAACGCATTGATCAAAGACGATTTACCCACATTGGAGCGGCCAATGAAGGCATATTCCGGCAGGTTGTCCTTCGGCAGCCTGTCGAACCTGTTGTTGCTTGATATGAAACGGGCGTCTTTGATGATCATGGGTTAGCTCAGATGTAAGGGTTTCTCATTGGTATCAAATACCGTATGGCGTTCGTATTTCTCAGGATAGATGTCCTTGATGGTCACCAAGATACCTGTCTCTTCCACATTGCCGAAAGGCGGGTTAAGGGCCGTTCCGAACGAGCGCATTGTCGACGAGAGGCTCATGTAGGCGTTGACCAATGGCGGCACCGCGGCTCCCCGTTCACGGACGTTTTTGACCAGGATCTTGTAATTCTCCTGATAGTTGGCGCCGGTGAAGATAGCCTCCAGGCGCTTCTCGTCCATCAGGATGGGCAAAGCGAGTTCAGGCCAAGGCTTGAGCAAGTTGTCGGGATCCGGGAAATTGCGTTTCATGAAATACAGGATCATGTCGCGCGACTCCCTTTCGAGCTGCGGATACATCGTCACCTTGCCGAAGAAGTACTTCGCCTGCGGATAGGCAGTGCAGAGGTATCCCAGTCCGTCCCACAGGTTGTCGAGTGAATACATTCCCTTGGACAGACTCTTTGAAGGCTGGTAGTCGGGTTGCACGAACGAGCGGCCCAACTCAATGGTGTAGGGCAGATACTCGTTGACGAATTTCTCGGAATAGCTGAAGAGCTCACCCGTGGGCGTGTCAATCCTGCCATCGGCATCGGCTTTGAGCTTGTCGCACAACAGGAAGCGGTAACCCCCGACGATGGCTTTATCAGTGGGATTCCACACGATGAGCTGTTCGAAATAGTTCTCCTCGCATTGGTCGAAGCTGTCGATGTCGCAATCCAAGCCCGTACCACCACCCGAGTCGCGGAAGCTGATCTCACGCAGACGGCCGATTTCCCGCATCACATTAGGCGCGTTGAAGGCATTGACGAGATAGATCTCGTTGGAGCCATTGTTGGTCTTCCTGATGAACCGCTCTTGCGTCAGTTCATCAAGCAACTTCTCAACAGGTATGGGAGCTATGACATTCTTCATAATCGCGGTTTTTCAAAATCATGGAATCACATAATGTTGTTCGGGGTCAAAGGAAAGATCCTTATTGTTGGCCAAGTTGTAGGAGAAGCAGCGCAACATCTCAGCCCACTCGGCATCGCTGTGGCGGCTGTCGAAGGTCTGGTAGGGAATCGGCTTGCCGAAGATGATGGTAAGCGTTTTGTTGCGTTGTTTGAAGAATTCGTCGGCGAGGAAAGCCATCTCAATGTTGACTTTGATATTGAGGCGTTTGCGCCAACGGGCGAGGTTGTAGAAGAAACGAGTGTTTTGTCCGTCGATATGGGTAGGGATGATATCCCGTTTGTATTCCTTCGATTTGGTGATGAAGGTCTTCTTCCAGTCGAGGTCCATGATCTTGCCGCCTTTCACCTTGCGCGAGCACAGCCCGAAGGGGAAATAACAGATGGCACGGTCGCTCTCGAAGGTCTCGTTGAAGAGGCGGAGGTTCTCGGCGCGGTTGGCGACGCCTTTGCCCACCTTGTTGACCGGAATGAAGATCGGTTGCAAATTCTTGATGTACAGGAGGAAATCGTTGACAGGGGTCACCGGCTCAGGAAAATGGCTGCCTACCGTTCCGATGAGTGCGATGCCGTCGAGTCCACCGAGCGGATGATTTGATGCCACCAGGATACGTTCCGAGGCAGTCAGGTTTTCCGCGCCTTCCACCACGACATTCAAGTTGAAATCCTTGATCACGGCCTGGACGAACTCCACCCCTTGCAGATGGCCATATTTGCTCAAAATGGTGTTGATATCCTCCTCGTGGAGCAGCTTTTGGATACGGCGAAACAGCCAATTGGGCATCCATTTCATCAGCTTGGGTGCTTTGGCTTCAAGTATCTTCTTGAAATCGATCAAATTGCCGTATTTGTCCTCCATCGAGAATTCTTTTATTGCAACTTACAAAAGTAGTAATTTCTTTTAAACTCTAGCAATAAAAAGATGTCTTTTTTTAAGATTAATTCTTATTTTATTGATTTACAGCAAATTAACATTAATTAACAATTATTAACAGGGTTGTTGATAACTATGTTGAAAAAGAATAGTGTAAAAAAGTGGGAAGAAATGGAATAAAATGGAGTTTTTTATATAATTTTGCTTCGGAATAATTTGGAAAAGATGAGTACCCCCACCGGAACGTTCACTTGCAAGCTCGACTCGAAGGGCCGTCTGATGCTTCCCGCTGATTTCAGGGAGCAGCTGGGCAACCAGATCGACGAGGACTTTGTCCTGCGCCCGGGTCTGCATGGCGACTACCTGGAGCTGTACACCAACAGCGACTGGAACCGCCGCAAGGAGATCCTGATGCAGGTGAACACCTTCGACCGTCGTAAACTCGACGTCATGCGCAAGTACCTCGACGGCGTGAAACGCGTTAAGCTCGATGCCAGCGGACGCCTCCAGATCCCCAAGGAACTGGTGGAACGCCATGGCCTCAACAAGGACATCGTCATCAATTCCATGTTCACCAACATGGAGATTTGGGACAAGACGAAGTACGACGAGCGCGTCAACGCCATCAACAGCGAAGAGCTTGCCAAAGACGTGGAGGAACTTTTTTCCGGATTGGCTTTCGGGATTTAATGAATTTTTAAAGAGCTAAGAGTTATGTATCATAGGCCGGTGTTGTTGGATGCGTGTATGGAAGGATTGAACATCCGTCCGGATGGTGTGTATGCCGACGTCACCTTCGGTGGCGGTGGACATTCGCGTGCCATCATGGAACGGCTCACCACCGGTCATCTCTATGCTTTCGATCAGGATGAGGACGCCGCAAAGAACGTCATCGACGACGAGCGTTTCACCTTCATCCCGCAGAACTTCAGCTATTTCAAGAATTTCATCCAGCTGTACCACCAAGGCCGCATCGACGGCATCCTGGCCGACCTCGGCGTTTCGTCACACCAGTTCGACACTCCAGAGAAAGGCTTCTCCACACGTTTCGACGGTCGCCTCGACATGCGCATGAGCCAGTCCAACCCCGTGGACGCCGCCACCGTGGTCAACACTTACGACCACGCAGCCCTCACTCACGTGCTGAGCCTTTACGGCGAGGTGCAAAACGCCCATCTGGTGGCCTCTGACATCATCATGGCCAGGGACCTACAGCCCATCGAGACCACCTTGCAGCTTAAGGAAGCCGTGCAAGGGCGACTCCCCCGTGGACGCGAGAACAAGGTGCTGGCACAGATCTTCCAGGCGCTCCGCATCGAGGTCAACCAAGAGATGGACGCTTTGCAGAAATTCCTCTCGCAATGCGCCGACGTGCTCAAGCCAGGCGGGAGACTGGTGGTGCTGTCGTACCACTCGCTCGAAGACCGGCTGGTGAAGAACTTCACCAAGACCGGCAATGCCGAAGGCAAGGAAGAGAAAGACTTCTTCGGCAACGCCTTGACACCTTATATTATAATAAATAGGAAGCCCATCGTGCCTTCCGAGGAAGAAATCGCCGTCAACAGCCGCGCCCGCAGCGCCAAGCTCAGGATTGCAGAAAGGAAACCGTTATGAAAAGAGAAAGAAAAAACGGCACAAGCAAGGGCGGCAGCACCTTCATGAACATCCTAGGAGGTAGTTTCCTCACCCGTGAGGACCTCTCCAAGATCTTCCCCTTCCTCGTCTACCTGACCATCCTGCTGATGCTCATCATCACCAACGCCTACGTCGCCGAGAGCACCAGCCGATCCATCAAGAAGAACACCCTGCTCCTGCGCGACCTCCGCGTGGAATACATATACGCCAAATCAGCCTACACCCAAGAATCGACACAAACAGTCCTGATCGACAAGCTTGCCGGTGAAGGCATCAAGGAATCGTTGGAGACAAGAATAGTAAAGCAATGAAACGGGACCCGAGAACGAAATGCATGATTAGGACCTTCCTGGTCTACATGGCCGTTTTGGCCGTGGGCATGGCCATCCTGGCGAAAGCCGTGATGGTGCAGACCAAGGAGGGTGACGAGCTGCGTGCCTTGGCCGAGCAGGTGGAGACCCGTTTCGACACCTTGCAGGCCTCACGCGGCGACATCCTCGCTTGCGACGGCAGCTTGCTCGCCACCGACGTGCCCATCTTCGAGATCGGCGTCGACCCCTCCGTCATCCACGACACCACTTTCTACCATGGCGTGGACCAGCTGAGCCAAAAGCTGGCCGAGGTGTTTCCAAAACGTACCGCTTCCCGCTGGAGACAAGGCCTCCTTGATGCCAAGGCCAACGGCAAGCGCTATTTCCTGATCGATCTCAACGGTACCTTGGGACAGTACCGTGAGCTGGAGACCTGCCGCATCTTCAACCAAGGCAAGCGCAAGGTCGGCCTCACCAAATCGCAACCCAAGTTCAAGCGCATCCACCCCTACGGATCATTGGCAAGCCGCACTATCGGCTATGTCGACAACGACAAGCTCGTGGGCTTAGAGAGCGCCTGCGACTCCATTCTTCGTGGCAAGGATGGACACCGCAAACAGCGCCACCTCCACCATGGCGTGTGGATCCCTATTGAAGACGACAACAACATCGAAGCCGTCAATGGCAACGACATCCTTTCGACTCTCGACATCGGCATCCAGGACATCGCTGAACGCGCTTTGCGCCACGCCCTAGTTGAAAACAAAGCCGAGCAAGGATGTGCCATCGTCATGGAAGTGGCCACCGGCGAAGTCAAGGCCATCACCAACCTACAACGCGACAAGCAGACCGACCAGTGCTACGAAGGCTACAACTTTGCCCTCGGCGTCGGCATCGAGCCTGGATCGACCTTCAAGCTGGCCTCCATGCTGGTGCTGCTCGAAGCCCATCCCGAGCTCAACGTCAACCAACGCAACGTCAACATCGGCAGAGCCCACACCGCGCTGACCTTCTCCAACAAGAAGATGTACGATGACCACCCTGTCAACGAGGACGGCATAGTGACCATCAGGGAGGTCTTCGAGCAATCGTCGAACAAAGGCACCGCTAGATTGATCACCGATTATTTTGGTAACTGCCCCGAGAAATATGTCAACGGACTCTATAGCATGGGCTTGAATGTTCCGCTGGGCACAGGCATGGCTGGCGAGGCAAGGCCTTATATCAAGCACCCAGTGCTCGACAAGAAGAACTGGTCGAAGACCTCATTGCCTTGGATGTCGATCGGTTACGAGCTCAGGCTACCACCTTTGCAAATCCTCACTTTGTACAATGCCGTAGCCAACGGCGGCAAAATGATGAAGCCTCAGTTCGTCAAAGAAATCCGGAAGGAAGGCATCACCCTTGAGACCATCGAACCCACCGTCCTCAAAGAGCAGATCGCATCCAAGGCGACCATCGACACCATTCAGAGCATGATGCGTGGCGTGGTGGAGCGCGGCACTGCCAAAATGTTGAGAGGCACCGAATACGGCATTGCAGGAAAGACAGGAACGGCTCAGCTCTACAACGTGGAACGGAAAGCCTATAAGTGGATCAATGCCGAAGGCCGTTGGGAGCGTGACTACAACGTCACCTTCGTCGGGTTCTTCCCTTCGGAACAGCCGGTTTACAGCTGCATCGTGGTCATCAGCAAGGCCAAGGGTCGCTTCTATTCGGCAGGCAAGGTGGCCGCACCGGCCTTCAAGGAGATCGCCGACCGTGTTTACGCCACCAAGATCAAAGGCATGATGTACGCGGAGATACCCGAAGCGAAACCCGTCGACAGCACCATCCGCCTCCTTTCGGAGATCGACGGACGGTATGTCATTGAACCCATCATATTCGACTCGGTGTGCGTCCCCAACGTCAAGGGGATGAACGTCAGCGATGCCGTCTACCTGCTTGAGAATATGGGCTGGAACACCAGCTTTGAAGGCTTCGGCAAGGTCATCCATCAATCTGTGAAAGCCGGCGACACCCTTCAGCCGGGAGGTCTAATCACATTAACACTCGGAAAATAATGAAAATCAAGGAGATCATAGTAAACTGCAACCTGTTGGAGCTCATCGGTGACAAGGACATCGACATCACCAAGGTATCGTTCGACTCACGCACGGTGGAGCCTGGGACCATGTTTTTCGCCGTGAAGGGCACCCAGACTGACGGCCATGCCTACATTGACACCGCCTTGGAAAAAGGCGCATCGGCCATTGTCTGCGAGAAGCTGCCCAAGAAGCTCCAGAATGGCGTGACCTACATCCGCGTGGACAACAGCGCCTACGTCTTGGGCGTGGGAGCCTCCAACTTCTACGGCAACCCGTCGAGATCGCTGAAGCTGGTCGGCGTGACCGGCACCAACGGCAAGACCACCATCGCCACCCTGCTTTACCGCCTCTTCACCGATGCCGGCTATGCCTGCGGTTTGCTCTCCACCATTGAAAACATCGTTGACCACGAGGTCATCCCATCAACGCATACCACCCCCGATCCCGTCGAACTGAACGCCTTGCTCCGCAAGATGGTCGAACGCCAATGCGAATACGCCTTCATGGAAGTCAGTTCCCACTCCATCGACCAAAGCCGCATCGCTGGACTGCACTTCGCCGGAGGCATCTTCACCAACCTCACCCACGACCACCTCGATTACCATAAGACCATGGCCAACTACCGCAACGCCAAGAAGAAATTCTTCGACGATCTGCCGGCCAGCGCCTTTGCCCTGACCAACCTCGACGACAAGAATGGCAGCGTGATGTTGCAGAACACCAAGGCCAAGAAGCTCAGCTATGCCTTGAAACACGATGCCGACTTCAAGGGCATCGTCCTGGAAAGCCATTTCGACGGCATGTTGATGAAGGTGAACAACACCGAGATGTACACCCGATTGGTAGGCGGCTTCAACGCCAGCAACATCCTGGCTATCTACGGCGCCGCCACCGCCTTGGGATTCGACAAGGAGGAGCTCTTGGTTGAGATCAGCAAGCTGAATGGCGCCAACGGACGTTTCGACATGGTCCGCAGTGACAGTGGCATTGTAGGCATTGTGGATTACGCCCACACCCCTGACGCCTTGGAGAACGTATTGAAGACCATCAACGAAGTCAAGGTTCAACTGCCAACTACCAACTGCCAACTGATAACTGTGGTCGGTTGCGGCGGCAACCGCGACACCACCAAGCGCCCCGAGATGGCTGCTGTGGCCGTCAAGCTTAGCGACAAGGTCATCCTCACCAGCGACAATCCCCGTGACGAGGAGCCTGACGAGATCATCCGCCAGATGAAGGAAGGCGTCACCGCCGAAGAGATGCGCAAGGTGCTGTCCATCACCGACCGCCACGAAGCCATCAGAACCGCTGTGGCACTGGCCAACAAGGGCGACATCATCCTGCTGGCAGGCAAAGGCCATGAGGACTACCAGATCATCAAGGGCGTGAAGCGCCATTTTGACGACAAAGAAGAACTATCATTAGCATTAAAGGAGAAATAAACCATGTTATATTACCTGTTTCAGTACCTAAACCAAATCAACTTCCCCGGAGCGGGCGTGTTCACCTACGTCACCTTCCGCGCCGCAGTCGCCATCATTCTGGCCTTATTGGTCTCAGTATGGTTCGGCAATTGGTTCATCAAGATGCTGAAACGCAAGAAAATCGTGGAGACCCAGCGCGACGAGAAGACCGATCCTTACAACACACAGAAAAAAGGCGTTCCCACCATGGGCGGCGTCATCATCATCGCTTCCATCCTGATTCCCGTGCTTTTGGTCTGCAAGCTCCACAGCATCTACACCATCTTGATGGCCGTAGCCACCCTCATCCTCGGCATCATAGGCTTCACTGACGATTACATCAAGACCTTCAAGCATAAAAAAGATGGATTGAAGCCCGCCATCAAGCTGGGCGGACAGATCCTGCTCGGCTTGATCGTCGGCCTCACCCTGCGTTTCAGCCCAGCGGTGCATATCAACGAGAGCGTACAAGTGAAGATTGAGAACAACAAAGAAGTCGTCATCAAGAGCCCCGACGTGAAATCGACCCGTACCACGATACCTTTCGTGAAGAGCCACGACTTAAACTACGCCGACTTGTTCAGATGGGCTGGCCCCAAATGGATGTATAATCTGGCTTGGATCTTCTTTGTGGTGCTCACCGTTTTCATCGTCGCGGCCGTCAGCAACGGCAGCAACCTCAACGACGGCATGGACGGCATGGCATCGGGCAACTCCGCCATCATAGGGTTGACCTTGCTGCTGTTGGCCTACATCTCGAGTAACGCCAAGACCGCAAGCTACCTCAACCTGATGTACATCCCCGGCAGCGAAGAGCTTGTGGTGTTCATGGCTGCTTTCGTAGGTGCCCTCATCGGCTTCCTATGGTTCAACTCCTACCCTGCCCAGATCTTCATGGGCGACACCGGAAGCTTGACCATCGGCGGCATCATCGCGGTATCGGCCATCATCATGCACAAGGAGCTGCTGCTGCCTCTGCTCTGCGGCGTTTTCCTCTTCGAGATTCTCTCCGACCTCGACGTGAAACGCTTCGTCAAGACAGGCAAAAAGCACAGAATCTGGAAGAAAGGCCCGTTGCACGACCACTTCCGAACCAGCTATAGCGACTTCAAAAAGGCATGGCCCAACAGCACCGTCACCTTCAAAGGCCGCGGCGAGGGTTACAACACCGTCCACCACGAGGTGAAGATCACTATCCGTTTCTGGATCATCACCATTCTGCTGGCTGCTTTTACACTGATAACCTTTAAAATAAGATAAAAGATAAGAAATAAAAGATAAAAGATATGAGATACTTATTCGAAAAGACGGAAAATCTGACCAAGCGCAGACCTGAGAACATGGCTTCCAACATCACGGCAAAGATCTTGGAAATCAGGAAGGAAAGCATCAAAAACAGCATGGGCGACCTCAACACCATGACCCACCGTCAGCACTTCATCGCCACCATCGACGGCGTGACGTACTATGACGACGCCCAGGCTGAGAATGTCAACGCCACTTGGTTCACTTTCGAGAACATCGTCAACCCCGTGGTGTGGATCGTGGGAGGTTCATGCCACAACAACTACAGCGACCTGATCGACACAGCACGCGAGAAAGTCAAGGCTATCATTGCCATAGGCAACGAGAAAGAAAACATTGACATGACTTTCAAATACGTTGTGGATGAGATTCATGAGGCAGGATCCTTCGCCGAAGCAGTCCAGATGGCCTCTGCCATCGCCGAGGAAAACGACATCGTGCTCTTCTCCCCTGCCTGCAAGGACAAAGAAATGGATTATGTCGAACGCGGCAATTCCTTTATAAAAGAAGTAAAATCTCTCAACTCTAACCTCTAACCTCTCAACTGAATATGAGTTGGATCAACAAGATATTGAAGGGCGACAGGGTCATCTGGGTAGTGATGCTCATCCTGGGCATCATCTCGCTGCTGGCAGTTTACAGTGCCACCAGCTCTGAGGCGCATGTCCGCATCGGCGCTTACAACGAGAAGGTGCTGCTGAAGCACGCTGCCACGCTGATTGCTGGCTTCTTGATGATGTTCCTCGCCTCGCGGATCAACTACCGCCATTACTCGAGAGCCATCGAGCTGGTGCTGTTGTTCTGCTTCGTCTTGCTGATGTTCACCTATTTCTTCGGAAGCCGCATCAACGGCGCCTCCCGAAGCATCATGGGCTTCCAGACCAGTGAGCTGGCCAAGATCGTGCTGATCGCCTATTTGGCCAAGTACATCGTCGTCTGGACCAGCCGAGAATACACGTTCAAGGATCTCATCGTCCCCATCTTCCTGCCCATCGTCCTGATTGTGGCTCCCATCTTCCCCGAGAACCTCTCTACGGCGGCCATGCTCTTCGTGGTTTGCATCGTGATGCTCTACATCGGGCAGATCAAGTTTGGCTACATCATGGCGCTGATCGGCATCGTGGTGCTGGGCATGGGTCTTTATATCCTAACGGATGACATGGTCGCCAATGTCAGGCAGAACCGCTATGAACGCGTGGTGGCAGCCGCCGAGCAGCATCCCGAGGATTTGAAACTACAGGAAAAAGCAAAGAAAAAACCCAGGGTCAGCCGTGTGAAGACTTGGCAGGGACGTATCGAGGCCGCCAAGTTGGAGAAAGAAGCGAAGATTGCTGCCGGTTTGGATCCCGAGAACTCGCCACTGCAGATCGACGACCACAACGCACAGAAGATGTACGCCAAGATCGCCGTGGCTCGGGGAGGCCTCTTCGGCAAAGGATCGGGCAAGAGCACCCAACGCAACTTCCTTCCGCAACCCTTCTCCGACTGCATCTATGCCATCATCATCGAGGAATACGGATTAGTGGGAGGCGCTTTCGTCATGCTCCTATACATCATCCTACTCACGCGATCCGCAAGGATCATGAAGAAACGGCCGTTGACCTTCGGAGGTTTGATGGCCTTCGGCATCGCCTTCATCCTCATCATGCAAGCCATGATCAACATGGGTGTCTCAACTGGTTTGATGCCCATCACAGGACAGCAACTACCTTTCATCAGTAAGGGCGGTTCGTCGATGCTGATGACGGGATTCGCCGTAGGTATGATCCTGAGTGTGACGCGAAGCATGGACGACACGGAAAGTGGAGAGCTGAAAGCCGAAAACGAAGATACGGAAACGGAAAGCGAAAACTTGGAAATCGAAGAAGAAATGGAGGTAACCAATGAAGAATAACATGAGATTTGTCATCAGCGGAGGCGGCACAGGCGGTCACATCTTTCCCGCCATCGCCATTGCAGACGCCCTGAAGCGGAGATTTCCCGAGGCGGAAATCCTATTCATCGGCGCCAAAGGCAGGATGGAGATGGAACGCGTGCCCAAGGCAGGATACCCCATCGAAGGCCTGTGGATCAGCGGATTCACCAAGGACCTCTCGGTGTTCAGCCTGCCGTTCAAGCTCGTCAGCAGCTTGACCAAGGCACGTCGCATCCTGAAGAAGTTCAAGCCCGATGCCGTGATTGGCGTCGGAGGCTTCGCCAGCGGTCCCACACTGAAGGCTGCCAACTGGCTCCATATCCCCACGATCATCCAGGAGCAGAACTCCTATCCCGGCAAGACCAACCGCAACGTAGGCCAAAAGGCCAGAGCCATCTGCGTGGCCTATAACGGCTTGGAGCAATGGTTCCCGAAGGAAAAGATCCACTTCACCGGCAACCCTCTGCGAGGCAACATCAACGGCAACTGCGACCGCAAGGAGGCCGCCAGCAATTTCGGCCTGAACGCCGAGCATCCCGTTGTGCTGCTCGTCGGTGGAAGCCAAGGCGCTCTTGGCATCAACAAGGGCATCACGGCACAGCTTGGGAAGTTCAGGGACACTGACGCCCAGCTCATCTGGCAGACCGGCAAGTTCTATTTCGAGCAAGCCCTCAAGGAAGTCAAGGAGTCAGGCTTGAAAGACAAGGTGAAGCCCGTGGTCTTCATCGACCGCATGGACCTCGCCTATTCCTTGGCCGACGTGGTGATCTCACGCGCCGGTGCCATGTCGATCTCCGAGCTCGCCCTGGTGCAGAAGCCCGTCATCTTCGTGCCGCTGCCCACCGCCGCCGAGGACCATCAGACCAAGAACGCCAAGCAGCTCGTCGACGCAGGCGCCGCCATCATGGTCAAGAACAGCGAGACCGAAATCAAGCTCATCCCGACCGTGCTGGAGCTGCTCAAAGACAAGGAAAAACAAGAGACCATGAAAGCCAACATCGCCCAGTTTGCGCGTCCCAACGCCGCTGACGACATTGTTGACATCATTATAAAAGAAGTCGGAAGATAGAAGTAAGAAGAAAGAAGGACATGAATCAAAAAGGGTTGAATAGCGTGTATTTTGTAGGCATCGGCGGCATCGGCATGAGCGCCCTGGCGAGGTATTACCACAGCCAAGGCATCGCAGTGGCCGGCTATGACCTCACGCCCTCCCCCTTGACCAAACAGCTGGAAGGCGAAGGCATGGCCATCCACTACGAGGACAACCCATCGCTGCTGCCAGCCCATATCGACACCGTCGTCTTTACTCCCGCTGTTCCACAGGATCTGAAGGAGCTGGTGGAGCTTCGCCGTCGCGACATTCCCATGATGAAGCGCGCCGAGGCGCTGGGTGCCATCTCAAAGGAGCACTACACCATCGCTGTCAGTGGCACCCACGGCAAGACCACTACTACTGCCATGGTCGCCCATATCCTCAAGGAGAACGGCATCGACATGACCGCCTTCATCGGCGGTATTGCCAACAATTTCAACAGCAACTTGGTGTTGGGACACACCAGCGAATCTGTACTGGTGGTCGAAGCTGACGAGTTCGACCGTTCGTTCCTGCAACTTGCGCCCAACATCAGCATCGTCAACTCCATCGACGCCGACCATCTCGACATCTACGGCGATCGGAAACACCTAGTGGAGAGCTTCAACCAGTTCGCCAACCTCACCAAGG
The DNA here is from genome assembly GCA_017645245.1 of Bacteroidales bacterium. Lineage (GTDB taxonomy): Bacteria > Bacteroidota > Bacteroidia > Bacteroidales > F082 > Limimorpha. The sequence goes on along the minus strand of JAGCPG010000042.1, from coordinate 23,953 downwards.
ATATCGTCATCGTCAAAGAAGGGCTTGACATCAACGTCCCAAATCAAGTAAGCTTCGGCTTCGGTGAAGACTGCGACTATCGGGTGGACGAACTCAATCTTCCATTGTCTATTCCAGGAAGACACAACCAACTCAACGCTACAGCGGCTTTCGCCGCCGCCACGGAACTCGGCCTCGATGCCGAAGGCATCACAAAAGCCTTATCCACCTTCAAAGGCGTGAAACGTCGTTTCGACATTAGAGTTAGAAACGAAAAACATATTTATATTGATGATTATGCACATCATCCTGAAGAAATAAAATCTTGTCTGTCGGCCATTAAAGCATCGTTCCCCTCCAAACGGGTAACGCTGGTCTTCCAGCCACATCTCTTCACTCGTACACGCGATTTTATGGAAGACTTTGCCAACGTCCTGGCGATGGCCGACGACCTGATTTTACTCGACATCTATCCAGCCAGGGAGAAGCCTATCGAGGGCATCACCTCACAAGCCCTGCTCGACAAGATCTCTCTGAAAAACAAGTGCCTCTGCCCGAAGGAAGCCCTTCTTGACACCATCGCCGAACGCAAGCCCGAGCTGTTGGTAACCATGGGTGCAGGCAATATCGACCGCTTTGTTGAACCGCTCCAAAACATGATCAGCCAATGGTAAAGAAAATCTTGAGAATAGTGTTATGGGTGATCACGGGAGTCGCGCTCGTCGTGCTTTTCGCCTTCGGTCGCAAGCATTACCTTGAAACGCCCCTCAAAGGCATCCACTTCGAGTTGGAACGCAGCCATAAGACCGGTTTCGTGCAGAAGGACAGCATCATTTCGTATGCCGAGGCCATCTGCGACCTGGAGCATCATGCCGCTATCGGCTCTGTCAACCTGACAAAGATCCAACAGCTGCTCGACGGCAACCCGTGGATCGAAAAGGCAAGTGCCTACATTGGTCTGAACGACACGCTGAGCATCAAGGCAAAGGAGTTTGAGCCTGTGCTTCGCGTGTTCAACCAAGACAGGCGGTCGGTGTACGTCACCCAAGACGGCGTTATCTTCCCTTCGAGTCCACATTACTCCCCGAGGGTGATCATCGCCAGCGGTAACTTCGTGTTCCCCACTCCGGGCAAGAGCAGCTGCGTCACCGACAGCGTCTATGCGCAAACCGGCATCAACGAGGCCCTCACCATCGCCATGACCATCAACCAGGATCCTTTCCTGACGGGAAGCATCGGACAGATCTACCGAAACGAAAACAACGAATACGAACTCATGGTCAACAACGTTTCAGCCCGAGTCATCCTTGGCGATACCATCGCGGTGGACGACAAGCTGTCGCGACTGGCGATATTGCTGGACAAATACAACGGCACGGAAGAGCTGGCAACCTACAAGACCTTGAACCTGAAATATAACAATCAAATTGTGTGTACAAAATAATAATACTATGAGTGAAGGAAAAATCATTGTCGGATTAGACATCGGCACCACCAAGATCGCATGCATCGTTGGAAGGAAAGGCGCCAATGGAAAGATTGAGATCCTGGGGTACGGCAAAGCCGCTTCCACAGGAGTCAGCAGAGGTATTGTAACCAACATCGACGAGACGGTCAACGCTATCAAGACGGCCGTTGACGAGGCATCGGCTCAATCCAACGTCGACATCAAGTCGGTCAACGTCGGCATCGCCGGTCAGCACATCAAGAGCTTGCAGCACCGCGGCGTGATGATGCGCGACAACCGCGACAAAGAGATCTCCGACGAGGAGCTCGAGAAGTTGCGCCTTGACACCTGGAAGATCAACATGATCCCAGGTGAGGAGATCATCGACGTCATCCCGCAAGAGTATTTCGTCGACGGCGAGATCGGCACCACCCCGAAGGGCATGCTCGGCAGCAAGCTGGAAGCCAACTTCCACGTGATCATCGGGCAGAACGCCGCCGCCATGAACATCGTGAAATGCATCGAGCGCGCAGGCCTTGAGATGGACAACATGATTTTGGAGCCCATCGCCTCGGCCGAGGCCGTGTTGGATGAAGAAGAGAAGGAAGCCGGCGTCGCCCTGGTGGACATCGGAGGCGGCACCACCGACATCGCCATCTTCCACGAGAACAAGATCTACCATTCCGCCGTCATCCCCTTCGGCGGCAACATCATCACCGAAGACATCAGCAAGGGCTGCGCCATCATCCGCCGCTACGCCGAGGACGTGAAAGTCAAGTTTGGCTCGGCCGTAGCAAGCGAGAACCGCGAGGACGAGCTGGTGTCGATCCCTGGCATTCGCGGCAGGGCGCCCAAGGAGATCTCGTTCAAGAACCTGGCCAACATCATCCAAGCCCGTATGGAAGAGATCTTCGAACTCGTCAACTACGAGATCCAGAAGGTTAACTCACAGCATCACCTCATCGCAGGCATTGTGCTCACCGGCGGCGGTGCCATGATGAAGCACATCCAGCAGCTGGCCTCGTTCAAGACCGGCCTCGACGTCAGGATCGGCTACCCCAACGAGCATCTGTCGGAAGACAGCACCAAAGAGCTGGCCAGCCCCATGTATTCCACCGGTATCGGCCTCGTGATCGAAGGCATCGCCAGGGCTGAATACCAGGAGAAGATGGAACGCGCCAAGCACAAGCAACCCGTCATAGTAATCCCCCAGAAGCCCGTCGAACCCGTCGAGGAAGAGGAACAACAACCCGAAGAACCTACTAGAAGAGTGAGAAGGAAACAGAAAAACGAGGGAGAAAAGAAGCACCGTCTCGATCTCACGAAGATCATCACCAAGTTCTTCTCCGAAGAAAACGAAATCAAGGAATAACAAAAAAACAGATAGACTATGGAAAGCATTACCAATGATTTGTTCAAACCGCTGTGCGAGAAGCCAGCCAACTACATAAAAGTGATCGGCGTCGGAGGTGGCGGCGGCAATGCCGTGAACCACATGCTTGAAGAGGGCATCGAGGGCGTCGACTTCGTGCTCTGCAACACCGACTACCAGGCCCTCATGAGGAGCACCGTCCCCACCAAGGTACACCTTGGCAAGCGCGAATTAGGTGCGGGCAACGACCCCACCGTAGGCCGTGAAGCCGCACTAAGCAGCGAGGAAGAGATCACCAAGATCATGGACGACAAGACCAAGATGGTGTTTGTGACCGCCGGTATGGGCGGTGGCACAGGCACCGGTGCCGCTCCCGTGGTGGCCCGTATCGCCAAGGAGAAAGGCATCCTCACCGTCGGCATCGTCACCATCCCCTTCGAGTGTGAAGGCCGTCGCCGCAAGCAACAGGCGCAGTCGGGTATCGAAGAGCTGAAAAAGAACGTCGACACCCTCATTGTCATCAGCAGTGACAAGCTCCGCGACTCCTACGGCAACATGAAGCTCACCGAGGCCTTCAAGAAGGCTGACGACGTGCTGACCACCGCCGCCAAGGGCATCGCCGAGATCATCACCGTCACCGGTTATGTCAACGTCGACTTCGAGGATGTGAAGACCGTGATGAAGGACAGCGGCCGCGCCATCATGGGCACAGGGCGGGCCAAGGGTGAGAACAGGGCTGAGGAAGCCATCAAGCTGGCCATCAACTCGCCGCTGCTCAACGAATCCAACATAGAAGGCGCCAAGAACATCCTGCTTTACATCACCTCAGGCACCGACGAGGTGTCGCTCGACGAGGTGGTTGAGATCACCGAATACGTCCAGAACACCTGTGGCAACTGCTCCGACGTGATCTGGGGCAACGGCGTCGACGAGTCGCTCGGCGACGACATCAGCGTGACGCTGATCGCCACCGGTTTCGAAAACAAGGCCAGAAAGATCGAGCCCGTCGTTCACACTGAGATCAAGGCCACTCCTGTGGAGCCCATTAGCTGCGCAACGCCTTGCACCAGCCCAACCCGCACCATCCATGACCTCAATGAGCCTGAGCAAAAGGAAACGCCCGTGGTTCAGGAAGTCAAGCCAGAACCTGTCATTATCGAGCCCACACCAGCCTTTGAAGAGGAGGAGCATATCGGCACCGTGGTCCATTCGCTGAACGAGACCAATGAGCCCATCCGTTTCGACGCGCCCGTCTTCAAGCACGAAGAGACCTCGACGCCCAACGTCAAGGTGTATGACAACCCCTTCAAGAACAACGGCGACGACGACAGCTTCGAAATCTCCAACATCAGCACCCAGAGCTTCGAATCACAATATCAGCATGAAACCACCGAGGTGGAGACCCTCGTGCTCGACGAACCCAAAGAGAAGCCCTACGACCCGAAGGAAGAGCTGAAGCGCAACCGCCTCAGAGCACTGAGCCTCAACTTCAAGACCCAGAAAGGCCTTGAAGAGCTCGAGCGCCAGCCCGCCTACATGCGCAGGGACATGAACTACGAGGAGATCGAGGCTGAGGAAGAGGTCTCGCAATACTCAGCGACCAGCCAAGGCATCAGCTCCGAGAACTCGTTCCTCCACAAAGGCGTCGACTGATATGAAAAGGATCTCTGTCTTCGTCTCAGGCAACGGCACCAACCTGCAACGCATTGCCGAGTATTTCAGCGGCAACGCCGAGGTTGAGATCGTCAACGTGGTATGCAACAACCCGAAGGCCTACGCCATCGAGCGTGCCAAGAATCTCGGCATCCCGCTGCGGATGATCACCAAGCAGGAGTTCAACAGCCCTGAGTTCACCGAAGAAATGAAAGGCTTGGATCTCGACTTGATCGTGCTCGCAGGTTTCCTGTGGAAGATCCCTTCAAGCTTGATCCAGGCTTATCCCAAGAAGATCGTCAACATTCACCCTGCCCTGCTGCCGAAATACGGCGGCAAGGGCTTCTACGGGGAGCACGTCCACGAGGCCGTGGTGGCCGCCAAAGAAGCTTTTTCAGGCATCACGATCCATTACGTGAACGAGGTTTACGATAGCGGGGAAATCATCCTTCAAGCCCGTGTCGCCTTGGACGAAAAAGAAACGCCTGACTCCCTGGCGGCAAAGATCCACCAATTGGAGCAGGCGTATTTTCCTGTTGCAATAGAGCAAGTGTTATTCCGTCGGTAAGGCCTTGAAGCCGTTACCCATGATCTCGGAGCTCTCGATCACATTGACGAAAGCGTTCGGGTCAAGGAATCTCAGATTAGCCTTCAGTTTCACCAAATCGCTGCGGTTCAAGGTGACGTAGATCATCTTGCGCTCGGCACCCTGATAGAGGCCGCTGCCTGCGAAGACGGTACCGCTGCGATCCAGATCCTTGAGAATGAAATCGCGTACCTCGTCGATCTTATCCGTGACGATGAATGCCGTCTTGTAGCTCTTCACGCCTTCCACCACCAGGTCAATGATCTTGCTCTCGATGAAGATCAAGATGATGGAATAGATAGGCAGGCGGATGTCCTCGAAGGCCACAAGGGTGGTCAACGAGATGATGCTATCGACGATTAGCACGAGGGTGCCCAAGCTGATCTTGGTGTATTTATGGGCGATCATGGCGATAATGTCGGAACCGCCAGAGGTGGCACCCGAACGGAAAATTACACCGATGGCCAAGCCGTAGATCAAGCCGGAGACCACCGTATTCAAGAAGAAGTCAGGCATGAAATAACGCTGGACATCGCCATCCATGAAGAACAAGGACGACTGGGTAGCAGTATCAAAGAAAGCGCCATCGTGAATGACGGGAGCATAACCCCAGAAGGTCTCCACCAGATAAGTAAACACCGGGATAAGGATGACCGAGATCACTGTCTTGACACCAAAACGAGGTCCCAGGATAATCGTGCCGATGATCAACAGCGGGATATCCATGCAGATACCTGCCAAGGAGATCTTCCATCCCCACATGGCGTTGAATACGTTGGCAAGACCATACACGCCACCAGGAGCCATGTGGTAGGGGTTCACAAACATCACATCGCCCACGGCGAAGAGGGCAGAGCCCAGCACTAACAATGCATAGGAAATGATCTGCTGCTTCAGCTTTTCGTTCTTCATAATGAGTAGGATTTTGAAGCCGCAAAAGTACAAATTTTTCGACTTCCAATCAAACTTTCATTATCTTTGCATGACAGACCAAGAAGCCATGATTCGCCACGTCCACCTTATTATTGCTCTTTTGCTCTTTAGCCTTTCGCTTAGCGCACAGGAAGGCCCCATCTTCGTTAACGAGGGCGAGACTGTGGTATATTATGTAAGTCGCGATCCTCAAGGCCGGAAAGGCACCGTATCGGACGCACTCCAGAACTTTCCAGGTGTGAAAGTCGATACCGAAGGCAACATCAGTCTGCGTGGCGTGAACGAAGTGGAAATCTTTATTAACGGCAAACCCTCCCATTTCGATCCCGAAAGCCAGAAAAACTATCTCCAGCAGGTGTCAGCGGCCTCCATCGACCGTATTGAGGTGATGACCAATCCTTCGGCACGCTACACCACTGAGACCGACACTGGCATCATCAATATTGTCACCGATGGGAAAAGCCGCTCTGAAAGACATCTTAGCGTTGGTTTTCAAGTCAACACCAAGCCCAATTTGTCGCCATGGATCTCCTATATATGGAACAACGAGAAGTTTTCTTTCACCGCCAACCTGAAAGGCACCTATTCCAACACCTGGAAACACACCGACAGTTACAGCTATTCTTTCGTGAATCAACAGCATAGGGCGATGGATACTGCCACCTACATCCGCTCCTACAGCGATGACACGGCACGATATAGCAGCATGGAAGTCTTTCTCAAAGGAGAATACCAACCTAATGATCAAAACGACTTCATGGTGTATTTCAACATCACTCCAAATAAAAGCAAAACAATCTCGTTATCAAACACTTACAGAAAAGAATACATTGACGACATTGGAGAGTATGAGTATACCATCTACAACGACAATCTCCAATTGATGGCGTATGGCTCTATGGGATTCAGCTGGCACCACAGTTTCGCGAAACCTGGACACAGTTTAGGATTTCAAACCACTTCCGACTATGACTTTGGAGACAACACAGCCAAGGAAATTCGCAATTTCAAGGATCAAACGCATCTGAACCGCAACATCCGACAAACCAATGATTTTTTGGATCTTGGCAACGAATCGAAGTTGGAATACACCTATCCCTATAGCCCTAACGGCGAACTTTATGTCAGTCTGACCAACACTTTCATGCCTGACAACAACATTGGGCTTTATGACACGGTGGGCGCCGATGGCTATGTCAACGACGCATTACGTTCCGAGAACCGCAAGTTCAGCAAGGACCACTTGATGGGGGTGATCATGGTGCAGCACCAATTTGGCAGGCTTACCGTCAAACCTGGATTGGGTTATGAGACTACTTGGTTGCGAGCGCGTTATTTCGACACGCCAGAATATGACACGTTGATACATTTCGCCCATTGGTTACCGTCATTTCATCTCTCCTATCGCACCGATTCTCAACACAACTTCAGCCTGAGTTACACTCGCAAAACCAATTATCCTTGGATGCGTTATTTCACCCGACGCATTAACTACCAAGAAGAAAGCCTTGTTTTGGGGAATCCAATGCTCAAGCCCACCTTGATCGATGTCTTTGAGCTATCATGGTCGAAGTATTGGGAGAACCTCGGATCAGTGAATGTGAAAGGCTATTACAACAATCCCATCAATGCCATCAACCAAGTGAGCGACGTGACCTACAGCGATGTTTGGGGGCGCTGGGTACCTTATAGCAAGCCTGTCAACTTGAACAAATATTTCGAAGCAGGAGGCGAATTCAACCTCACCTATCGTCCGAGTGCCACTTTCAACGTCCGTTTGGATGCCAATGTATTCGATTCTTATATTGAGACGCTTTACGAGAAAACACAAGACAGCGTGATCATCAGCGAGCTCTTGGCATACAACCTGCGTTTGAGCACTTGGGCAAAGCTTTGGGACAAGCTGGAGATCCACGCTACGGCTTATTACAATTCACCCACGCAAACCCTTTTCGCCACCAACCAAACCGCCTACGGCATCGACTGCGGCCTCCGCGCCGACTTTCTCAACAAGCGCCTCTCGGTGCTGTTGAACGCATACGACATCTTCAACTGGAACAAGGAGGACAATTACACTTTCAACCCCTATTACATCTCCTATAGCTCCTACAAGGCCAATAGTAGGTATGTGAGTTTGGAATTGGTTTACCGGGTATTATAAAAACAGCGGAAGCTCATCGCCTCCGCTGTTTTGTGTTTCAAGAAAACGATACTGGATTACAGCAACTTCTTCTTCAAGGTCTCAATCATGTCGACCGTCATCTTGTCGAGGTCGTACTTCGGGTTCCAGCCCCATTCCTTGCGGGCGCAGCTGTCGTCCATCTTGTTAGGCCAACTGTCGGCGATAGCCTGACGAATCGGATCGAACTTATACTCCATCTCGAAGTTCGGATAGTACTTCTTGATGGCGTTGTAGATGATCTCCGGGTCGAAGCTCATGGCGGTCACGTTGAACGAATTGCGGTGCACCAGCTTGGTCGGGTCGGCCTCCATGATGTCGACCATGGCATCCAAAGCGTCAGGCATGTACATCATGTCCATGTAGGTGCCTTTGCTGATGGGGCAATAGAACTTCTCGCCTTTCACTGCGGCGTAATAAATCTCCACGGCGTAGTCGGTGGTGCCACCGCCAGGCAGAGTCAGGTTGCTGATCAAGCCTGGGAAACGGACGCTGCGGGTATCGACACCAAAGCGGGTGAAGTAGTAGTCGCTCAGCAACTCACCGGTAACCTTGGTCACACCGTAAATGGTGTTCGGGCGCTGGATGGTGTCCTGTGGCGTATTGTCATGAGGCGTTGAAGCACCGAAAGCACCGATAGAGGACGGCGTAAAGACGGCACAATTGAAGACACGAGCCGTCTCAAGGCAGTTCACCAACGAGCCGATACCGACGTTCCAACCCAGCATGGGGTTCTTTTCGGCTGTGGCCGAAAGGATGGCTGCGAGGTTGTAGATGGTGTCGATGTTGTAGCGTTTCACTACGTCGACGATCTGCATGATCTGTGTGGAATCGATTCTTTCAAATGGACCGTTCTCTGCGATCTCACCGGTCAAAGGGCGAAGATCCGAGGCCACCACGTTTTCGTTGCCGTAGGTAGCACGGAGCTTCTTCACCAATTCTGTTCCGATCTGTCCGCCGGAACCAACGATTAATATCTTTTTCATTTCTTTATGAATTATGAAATCTTTCAATAATGCCGCAAAATTAAAAAATTTTCGTATTATTGCATTTTAATCTTCAAATATTCACCCTTAAAAAACGAAAATGAAAGCAAAATTCTTTTTAGTATTGGCAGCGGTAGCCCTATTGTTTACCGCATGCAAAAAAGACGAGGAACAACCCCAAGACAACAACAATTCGAACCAGGAGCAAACCCTCGAAAACAACACCCTCATTTATGACGGTGTGACCTATCAACTACAATCCGAAGCCATCCTCGAAAGCGAAGGAACTTATTTGAGCTACTTTGCTAGAAGTGGAGAAACCGTTGATTTCCAAGGACATATTGATGGCTTGAACAAGACCTTCGACCTTACCAAAGCCCAGGACTTCATGTTCGACCTCTACATGTTTATTAATCAAACCCCCATTAGTTTATGCTTTTATGATGCTAATAGCATAAACGGCCAAATTGGGGACACGCAGTACAGCGAGGAATCCATCTTCAGCGAAGGCACATTCACCAACACTTATAATGATAGTGGTGTCACCTGTGAACTGAACGGCACCTTGAAGAACGGAAAGAAAATGGCCTATAAGGTTTTCGTTCCTGAAAGCGAAATCCAAAGACCGCCACACAAATAAAAAATAAAAAGACATGAAAGCAAGACTATTAATTATCTTGGCAGCGGTAGCCCTACTGTTCACCGCTTGCAAAAAGGACGAAGAACAAACCCAAGACAACAACAATCCGAACCAGGAGCAAACCCTCGAAAACAACACCCTCGTTTATGAAGGTATTACTTATCATCTCCAAAGCAGAGCCTGGGTTGAGGACTATGGGCAGATGCAAGATCATTATCTGGTCACAATGAGTGATGGCACTGATGGTGTTCATGAGCTATATGTAAGTTTGGGCGCGGAAAACCTGAATCAATCCTTTGACCTCACCAAACCCTATCAAGACGCTGAGTTTACCTTCTCATTCGTCCTCGAACAGACAAGCATCTCGTTTTCCCAATATGAGAGCAGTTTCTCAGGTTATATAGACGGTACAAATTACGAGGACGGATCCATTTTCACCACTGGCACTTTCACCTGTCAATTCAACGACAGTGGTCTAACCTTCTCCATTGACGGCACGCTGATAAACGGCAAAGATTTAGCCTTCAAGGTTTTCGTTCCGAAAAACGAACTCAATCCAGATCACAAATAACGACATAACCTATTAAAAAAAGAAATCGGCTGGCCATGTGGTCAGCCGATTTTAATTTAGAATTAAGAATTTAGAATTTAGAGAGTTCTCTCATAATTCTAAATTCTTAATTCTTAATTATTCCAAGTTCTTTACCGATCTTCACGAAGGCGGCGATGCACTTGTCGAGATGCTCACGCTCGTGGGCGGCACTGACCTGCACACGGATGCGGGCCTGGCCCTTCGGCACCACTGGATAGTAGAATCCCGTAACGAAGATGCCTTCTTCCTGCAACTTGGCGGCGAACTTCTGCGACAGCGGGGCGTCGTAGAGCATCACGGCGCAGATGGCGGATTGCGACGGCTTGCAGTCGAAGCCTGCCTCGGTCATCTTCTTGATGAAGTAGTCGGTGTTGGCGTGCAGCTTGTCTTGCAACGTGTTGGTCTCGCTCATCATCTCGAACATGCGGATGCCAGCGGCCACGAGGCCCGGAGCCATCGAGTTGGAGAAGAGGTACGGACGTGAGCGCTGACGCAGCATGTCGATGATCTCCTTGCGACCGGTGGTGAAACCGCCCATGGCGCCGCCGAAGGCCTTGCCGAGGGTACCTGTCAGGATTTCGATCTTGCCACGGAGGTTGAAGTGCTCGGTCACGCCACGACCAGTCTTGCCGACCACGCCGGCGGAGTGGCTCTCGTCGACCATCACCATGGCATTGTACTTCTGAGCCAGTTCATAGATCTTGTCGAGCGGGCAGACGTTACCGTCCATCGAGAACACGCCGTCGGTAACCACCAAGCGGAAGCGGCACTTCTGAGCATCTTGGAGTTGCTTCTCAAGGTCGGCCATGTCGGCGTTGGCATAGCGGAAACGCTGGGCCTTGCAGAGGCGCACGCCATCGATGATGGAAGCGTGGTTCAAGGCATCGGAGATGATGGCGTCCTGGTCGTTGAGCAGGGGCTCGAACACGCCGCCGTTGGCATCGAAGCAAGCAGCATAGAGTATGGTGTCCTCAGTACCGAAGAACTCGGCGATCTTGGCTTCCAACTTCTTGTGTAGATCCTGACAACCGCAGATGAAACGCACGGAGGCCATGCCATAGCCACGGTTGTCCATGCCTTCCTTGGCGGCCTGGATCAGCTCGGGATTGTCGGCGAGACCGAGGTAGTTGTTTGCGCAGAAGTTGAGGCAAACCTTGCCGCCAACCATGATTTCAGCGCCCTGTGCGCTCTCGATGATGCGTTCATGCTTGTAAAGGCCATCGGCTTCAATCTGAGCCAATTCCTTCTTCAAGTATTCTTGAAAGTTAGTGTACATGGAATAATTGTTTTAAAGTTCGTTTGGCTGCAAAGGTACAAAAATGATACTTAGGATGATCCGATTTTTTCGGATTTTTCAATTATAGATATTCGTAGTAATAGGTATAAGTGTTATAGTCTCCACCAGTGTAGTGGTGCGTCCTGCTGATCTGGGCGGGGAAATCCGCGCCATCGTATTGATAGATGAACTCGGTTTCTTGGGTTTCCTCCTCATCAAAATGCTCGTCTCCCTCATACCCATATTCCCTATAAGTGTTACGGCAATAGGTAATGTTGTTTTTGCTGTAATAGGCATTCAGATCAAACATGCTTTCATCAAATGTATACAAGCCCAAGAAACCTTGCTTAGGATTGTTTTTGGCATCAAATTCAAATGTGTAGACGTCTGAGCAAGTCACCGAATAATTATATCCCGAATACACTGAGACTAACTCCATACGGCTAATGTTCTCCCCGGTCCATTGGATCTTTAACGTAAAACTTTCATCGTGTTCCTTATCTCCTCTATGCTCTTCCATCCTATCCAAGAAGCTTTTTGGAAAGTATGGCTTCATTTGACTGACAAATCCTCTAGTGAGCGCTTTGGTATCGTAAATATCTGCTTTGATTTGACTTACCCTACCGTTGCCACCATAGGAGAAAGTCATCAAGATTTCAAGAATGTTATTGTAATAAAAACTGACCTTTGACAAGTGGTTGCCATCGTAAGTATATTCCGTGGATTCATATTCTGAGCCGTTTTTTTCAACCCGATCCACTCGATCGCCTTGATAACTGAGCGCTTCTGTCCAAGAGATGTCTCCACTATACGTCATGTGATCGATGGATTCGAGTTTTGTCCCGTTCCAATTCCAAACTTCAGTAAGCATTCGTTCATTTAACCACTCGTTCCACTCGTAACAATAGCCAATTTTTTTACCAGGTTTATAGACACCGTCGTTGAAAGTGTTCTCGTTGCCATTGTTGTTATTGTTGTTCGGTGTTTCGTCCTTGGTGCAGGAGCCAACTGTCACCACCAAAAAGGCAGCCATAAGAATCAATGTAATCTTTTTCATATTTGATGGAATTATTGATATTCGTAATAAGTAATGTAAGTGTTGGTGTCACCACCATCATAGGTATGGATGCTTTCAATCCTAAGTGGGAAGCCTGCATTATCGTATTCATACTCATAGTCATACTCGCCGCTTCCTGTATCCTCATCCTCCACCACGCCATATTCGTATTCAGTTTCGGAATAAGAATAGACGATCCGTTTAATGTTGTTTTTGCAGTAATAGGAAATGAATCCATCAAATCCCTCATAGAAGGTGTTCAGGCCAAGAAATCCCTTTTTCGGATTGGTTTTGTTATCAAAAGTCAGTGTATACTCTTCACGGAACTCTTCCACAAAGTCTTCCTCATAATACTCTCCAGAGGCAATAACCTTTGAGATATTCTCCCCGCTCCAAGCCAACTGTATGGTAATGGTTTCCGAGCCTTCCCTTGTACCTCTGTTGTCTTCCAACCTGGCCAAGAGTTTTTTCGGAAGCAACGAAGCCAACAGCGTGGATTCTTCAGGCGAATCCATCAATCCTTTACCATCATAAAAATAAGTCATGGTGATTTGATTGACCTTGCCATTTGCACCATAGGAGAACCTCAGCTCTTCCCTTTTTTTGTTATGACGATATAATGTTGCCAGCGAAAGGCGGTTGTCGTCGTAGTTATACCTCATGTATCTTCCATATCCGCTATCGGAATGATCTACACGAACGATCCTGTCGCCGCTATAAGATATGATTTCCGTCCAATCAATAGATCCATCAGAATACACATGATCAATGGTTTCCAAAGTTCCGCCGTTCCAATACCAGACTTCTTGAGGGACTTTCGCGTATTCGTAATCACTCCAATAATAAGTTCTGGTGATCTTCTTTTGAGGCGTGTAAACACCGTCGTTGAAAGTGTTCTCGTTGCCATTGTTGTTATTGTTGTTCGGTGTTTCGTCCTTGGTGCAGGAGCCAACTGTCACCACCAAAAAGGCAGCCATAAGAATCAATGTAATCTTTTTCATAGCATAAGAATTTTAAGAAATCATTAGCAAAGATACAAAAATTTTAAAACTTTAACATATTCCAGTGTTTTTCTCATGTTCAAAGTTAATTTTGTAACTTTGCAGGCTCAACAAACCATCGCATCATGGAAAACGCATTATACATTTATAACAGCCTCTCGCGCTGCAAGCAGCCTTTCAAGCCCTTGAACGCCCCGCATGTGGGCATGTACGTCTGCGGTCCCACCGTTTATGGCGACGCACATTTGGGTCACGCCCGTCCAGCCATCACTTTTGATTTGGTTTTTAGGTATTTGAAGCATCTTGGTTACAAAGTGCGTTATGTGCGTAACATCACCGATGTGGGTCACCTGGAGCACGATGCTGACGAAGGCGAGGATAAGATCGCCAAGAAAGCCCGTTTGGAGAACCTCGAGCCTATGGAGGTGGCGCAATATTATACCAACCGCTATCATGATGCCATGGACAAGCTCAACGTGCTGCGCCCATCGATCGAGCCACATGCCTCGGGACACATCATCGAGCAGATCGCCATGGTGCAGAAGATCTTGGACAAGGGCTACGCATACGTGGAGAACGGAAGCGTTTATTTCGACATCGAGAAATACAACAAGGAGCACCCCTACGGCATTCTTTCGGGTCGCAATTTCGAGGAGATGCTCAACACCACCCGCGAGCTGAGTGGCCAAGAGGAGAAACACAATCCCGTGGACTTCGCCCTGTGGAAAAAGGCAGAACCCAAGCACATCATGCGCTGGCCTTCACCTTGGAGCGACGGCTTCCCTGGCTGGCACATGGAGTGCTCAGCCATGGGTTGCAAGTACCTCGGCGAGACCTTCGACATCCACGGCGGCGGCATGGACCTGATGTTCCCCCACCACGAGTCGGAGATCGCCCAAAGCATGGCAGCCAACGGCAAGCAGCCAGTCGTTTATTGGATGCACAACAACATGATCACCATCGGCGGTCAAAAGATGGGTAAGTCATTAGGCAACTTCATCACTTTGGATGAGTTCTTCAATGGCAGCCACATCAACGCCAAGGGCGAGGAGATGATCGCTCAGCCATATAGCCCGATGACCATCCGTTTCTTCATCTTGCAAGCCCACTACCGCAGCACCTTGGACTTCAGCAACGAGGCCCTGCAAGCCGCTGAAAAGGGCTACAACCGCTTAATGGAAGGTGTGAAGACTGCCGCCGGCTTGAAAGCCACTGGAGGCGCCGCCGACCTCGATATCCAGAAGATTGTGGATGCCTGCTACGATGCCATGAACGACGACTTCAACAGCCCTATCGTCATCGCCAACTTGTTTGAGCTAGTGCGCATCGTCAACACCATCAAGGACGGCAAGGCTCAGATCAACGCCAACGAGCTGGAGCTTTTGAATAAGACCTTGAACGAGTTTGTGTTCGACATCCTCGGCCTTGTCGACAGCAGCGCCGCCGCAGGCAACGGCGACCTGGTGGAAGGCCTCATGCAGACCATCATCGACATCCGCAAGGAAGCCCGCACCAAAAAAGATTGGGCCACCTCTGACCTCATCCGCGACGAACTCGCCAAGTACGATATCGTCCTGAAGGATGGCAAAGATGGCACCACTTGGAGCAAGAAATAGCAAAACAAAGTAGAGACGCGCCAAGGCACGTCTCTACTGGTTCGTCAAATGGTAGAGACGTAGCGCGCTACGTCTCTACATTGTTTTTAGACCATCAAAGCACCGACCAAACCCAAGATCGCGTAGAACTCAGGAAGAGCAGCGTAGATCAGGGTATTGGTGAACACGTTGTGGCCCTGGCTCACGCCGACGATACCGTTGGCGCAAACCTGACCTTGACGGATGGCGGAGATCATGCAGACCAGACCCACACAGAGGCCCACGCCAAAGATGATCAGACCCTGGCTCGGGTCAGCTTTCAGCTTACTCAGCAGCATGAAGAATGCCACGAAACCATAAATACCCTGCGTAGCAGGAAGTGCCGACAGCACCATGAAATTGCCCGATGCCTCGGGACGTTTTTTGAGGCCACCTTCAGCAGCGTTGCCCGCCGTTGAAGTGCCGATTGAACTTCCGATACCTGCCAAGGCCAACACGAGGCCTAAACCGAGATAACCTAAAATTGTTGCTAACATAGTTTTGTTTTTTTATTTGTTGATTTATTTATTTGTTGATTGCAAAGGATTGTAATTACGACCTGAACCTTCGTAGCCAGAGTTCTTGAAGAACTCAAGGAAGTTCAGACGCAAAGGATGAACGAAGGCGCCCAACACGCACATTGCGATGTTCAGCGTGTGGCCAACCAGCACGATGAGGATAAAGGCAATCCAACCCGCACCGCCGTCGCCCAAGGCCTGCAAGCCAATGGCGTTGAAGGCCTCGCCGAGCTTGGCACCAGCCAAACCCAAGGCGTAGAGACGCAGGTAACTCAGTACATCGCCGAGCAAGCCCGTGGCAGTGTTATATGTTTCCCACAAACCCGAACCAAAGTTGAGCAGGGGATTACGATGCAAGTCGTTCAGGAAGAAGATGCCCAAGGCCGACAGCACGCCGATGACGATGATCACCCATTTGGTCACCACGGAATCCATCACGCCCATCAAGGCTAAACCGCCCACGATGACGCCACCCACGATGAGCAAAGTCCAGCCCCAGGTACCCAAGGAGTTGGCAAAGCCTTTCACCTTGGTGCTTTGGTAGGTCTTCACGATCATGGCCAGACAGATGTGCACGATACCAACTAGAAGGGCCAATACCATCGTGCCGTCATAGCCGGCAATCTGCGAAGGAAGCATGAAGGACTTCACCGCATCGGGAAGCCAGCTCCAAGTAAGCATATCCACCGAGAAGAACGTATGGAATAGGAATCCCACCACGGTGGTGGCAATACCTAAAGTGATTCCCAACGGGGCAATATTACCCAGTACCTTCTTCAAAGCCAGGCTGGCGCCGATAAGCACCAAGCCGTAGCCCATGTCGCCCATGCAGAAAGCAAAGAACAGCATGAAGAAGATGGAGATCCACACCGTAGGGTCGAACTCGTCGTACTTGGGTCGGCCGTACATGTCGGTCAACAGCTCGAACATCGAGACAAACTTGTTGTTTTTCAGCTTGATGGGTGGATTGTCATCCACCTTGGCCTTGTCGGCCAGATAGAACACGTTCTCCTCATCAAGCATGGTGCGCAAAGCGGACTCTTTCTCTGCTGGGGCAAAGCCCTCGAACACCGTGATGTAGTCCTCGGCGGCCTTCTCCCCTGCCACATTGGCCAGGTGCAGATCGAGTTTCGAAAGGAGCTTGTCGAGTTCCTTCCTGATATCGTCCTCATGGCATTTCAGCTCGGTGAGATGGCGCTCCTTCGCGGCAATATCGTCCTCCAAAGCGGTGATTTCCTTTTCAATGGCGGCGCAATCCCTAGTGGGAGCGGGCAATTCCTTCAGTGGGAATTCATAATCCTCAGTATCGGAAACCACCACGAAATAAGTGTTGCTGCCGTCGTTGGAAATCTCGCTCAGCGCATACTGTTCCTTCCAAGCGGGATCAACCGTCTTAGCCTTGTAGAAGTGGAGTTTCAGTCCCTGTCGGGCAAGCTTCTCGATGTCGTTCATGTCGAAGTTGCCCCAAGGCTTACATTCCTCAAGGTCCTTACGCAGCTGTGCCAGCTGACCAAGAGCGGTTTCGCGGCTGTTGACGGTCTCCATCACATTCACTGCCAGGTCGCCGTAAGTCTTTTCGGCAAACTCGGCCGGTTCCACTTCCTTCAAGGCAGCCAAGGCCTTGCGGTAGATATCGGCGTGAAGGGAGAGCTTCTCCGACTTCTCATCGACAGGCTTGACGGAACGGGTAATGTCGACCAGACCCACTTCCTGAAGCTTCTTGAGGAAGGCATCAGCGTCGCCACTCATGAGGATGAAGTCGTATTTCGTCATTTCAGTTACCATATTCTGCCTCCTCCTCTGCTATGTGTTTGTTTTTCACGATCTTTTGGGAGGCTTTGGAGAGGTTCTCCTCGTCTTCCATATATCGCTTGATCTTACGTATGGCTTCGTTGTAGCCTGGGATTTGTACCTTCTCGTAAAGGTTCACCTTTTGTGTGGTCTTTTTCCGCTGGTAGTCGAGGATGCGTGCCACCTCGGTGTAGATCTCCGACTCGATGCCCAGCTGGGCAAGGTCTTTAAGGATCTTCACACCGTCGGCAAACCACATCGGCTTAGTGAACAGGTTGATGTCCTTCACGTCGAAGAGCACCTCCTCAAGGGCCGGTGTCGGCACGCCTGCGATCTTCACGGTCTTCAGCTTGACATCGGTCACAGTGATCAATCCCGGCTCAAACTCATTCCAAAGACGGGCCATGTACTCATACGAGTTGAGCTGGTCCTCTAAACGGGCGACAAGATCCTCCGAGCGCTGTTTGGCTTTCTTCACCTCCATGCGCAGGGCACTCTCCTTGCTCTTCAGCGTCGGGAGGGCCCGCGTGCGGGTCTTCAGTTGCTTGTTGAGCTCGTTAAGCGAGGTCTTGTTGTATTGGAATTTGATGGCCATGGCTTATTCCTTTTCTTTCCAATATTTTTGGATCAACGATTCCTTCAGACCGGTCTCAGCCTTGGTGAAATACTTGCTGAGGAGTTCCCAGCCGGTGTCGAGCATCTCCTCAATGGGGATGTTAACGTCGATGGCCAGAAGTCTTGTGGCGTATTCCTTGGCGTAATCGAGGCAGCGCAGGTCGTAGTCGCTCAGGTCGAAGCCGTTCTCCAGCTTGGTTTTGGCGTTGGCGGCATCGGCGTAGAGTCGCACCGAGGTGTTCATCATGGCGCTGTGGTCCTCGCGGGTCTTCTTGTTCTGCACCAGCTGTTTCAGACGCGACAGCGAACGGAACGGGTCGACGATGACCTTACCCGAGTCGGGGTCGGCACGGAGGAAGAGCTGGCCTTCAGTGATATATCCAGTGTTATCCGGGATGGCGTGCGTGATATCGCCGTCGTTCAAAGTGGTCACGGCGATGATGGTGATGGAACCGCCGTCGGGCAACTGCACGGCCTTCTCGTAAATCTTGGCCAAATCGGAATAGAGCGAGCCCGGCATGGAGTCCTTCGAAGGAATCTGGTCCATACGGTTCGAAACAATACTCAAGGCGTCGGCATATAAAGTCATGTCGGTGAGTAGCACCAGCACCTTCTCATTTTTGTCCACAGCGAAATACTCAGCCGCGGTCAAAGCCATGTCGGGAATCAGCAGACGCTCGACAGGGGGCTGGTCGGTGGTGTTCACAAAGCTGATGATCTTATGCAAGGCACCGGCACTCTCGAACTGATTCTTAAAGAAGAGGTAGTCGTCGTTGGTCAGGCCCATGCCGCCGAGAATGATCTTATCCACATCGGCGCGGAGGGCCACCATGCTCATCACCTGGTTATAGGGCTGGTCTGGGTCAGCGAAGAAGGGGATCTTCTGGCCGGAGACCAAAGTATTGTTCAAGTCGATGCCTGCGATACCCGTGGGGATCAGCTGTGAAGGCTGGCGACGCTTGAAGGGGTTCACTGAGGGACCGCCGATCTGGCGTTTTTCGCCTTCCACGGCCGGACCGCCGTCAATGGGCTCGCCGTAAGCGTTAAAGAAACGACCGGCGAGATCTTCGCTTACGTTGAGGGTCGGAGGCTCACCGAAGAAGGTGACCTCGGCGTTGGTGGGGATGTCCTCGGTACCGCCGAAAACCTGCAGGGTGATGCTATTATCCTTGATCTTCACCACTTGGGCCAGACGGCCGGCCACCAGGGCAAGTTCGTCGTTGGCCACGCCCTGCGCCTCAAGGGTCACGGTGGCTTTGGTGATGGCACTCAGCTTGGTATAAATGCGTTGAAAGGCTTTCTCACTCATGGTTCAGTTCCTCCTTAAGCTGGTTCAGGTATTTGTTGAATTGTTCCGACTGGTACAGCGAGTAGTTCATCTGTCGGCAGGTGTTGATCAGACCCTTGAAATAGGTCGTGCACTCCTCGAAGTCCTTGAATTTAAAGCTGCGGTCGCAGATGCCCAACACGAGGTCGAGCATGAACTTCTGACGTTCAAGCGGCGTAGAGCCGTCGATGTCGTCGAAAGCATCCTGCTGCAGGATCACGAAGTCGATCAATTCCGACTTCCAATATTGCTCGTGGTATGACATCGGCACGCCGTCATCGCCCAAGATATTGATCTGTTCGTAGGCATCCTTGCCTCGACGGATGATGAACTTGGTCTTGGTGACCTTGTCAACCCAGCCTTTTTCGATCTTCTGATCGAGATATTCAATGATTTCTGGATATTCCAGATATTTTGAATAGGAATCCACGGGGTCGACGGCAGGATAACGCTTCTTGTCGGCGCGGTTCTGCGAGAGGCCGTAGAAGCAACGAGCCGCCTTCTTCGTCGATTCGGTAACAGGTTCCTTCAGGTTACCGCCGGCAGGCGACACCGTTCCGATGAAGGTGATGGATCCCGACTCACCGTTGTTCAGCTTCACATAGCCCGCACGGGCGTAGAAGTTAGAGATGATGGCCGAGAGGTCAACGGGGAAGCCGTCCTGACCGGGCAGTTCCTCCAGACGGTTACTCATCTCACGCAGAGCCTGAGCCCAACGTGAGGTGGAGTCAGCCAGCAGCAGCACCTTCATGCCCATGGCGCGGTAGTACTCGCCGAGGGTCATGGCCGTGTAGACGGAAGCCTCACGGGCGGCCACCGGCATATTGGAGGTATTACAGATGATGATGGTACGCTCCATCAAGGAACGTCCCGTGTGTTTGTCTTTCAATTCCGGGAACTCGGTGAAGATCTCCACGACCTCATTGGCACGCTCGCCGCACGCCGCCATGATGATGATGTCGGCATCGGCTTGCTCAGCCAAGGCATGTTGCAGCACGGTCTTGCCGCAGCCGAAAGGTCCCGGGATGAAGCCCGTGCCACCCTCGGCGATGGGATTCAGCGTGTCGATGGTACGCACGCCCGTCTCCATCACCTTGAAGGGACGTGGTTTCTCCTGATAGCCGCCAATGGCTACTTTCACGGGCCATTTTTGAACCATAGTCACCTTGACTTCTTCGCCGTCGGCATTGGTCAGCGTGGCGATGGTGTCCGTGATCTTGTATTGTCCAGCGGGAGCCACTTGTTTCACGGTGTAGGTTCCAGCAAAGCTGAACGGAACCATGATTTTGTGAGGCAGCCAGCCTTCCTTGACTTCGCCCAGCCAGTCGGCGGCAACGACCTGTTGTCCGGCTTCGGCGATGGGCGTGAAGTCCCATATTTTTTCTTCATCCAACGGCTTGGTGTATTCACCTCTCTTCAGGAACACCCCTTCCATGGTGGCGAGGTTGTTCTGGAGGCCGTCGTAGTTGCTCGACAGCAGGCCCGGTCCGAGGGTCGCCTCAAGCATGTAGCCTTGGAATTCCACCTTGTCGCCGATCTGGAGGCCGCGGGTGCTCTCGTACACCTGCACGGAGGCTTTGTTCCCGTTGACCTTGATGACTTCCGCCATCATCTTCACTCCGCCGAGCTCGATGAAGCAGATCTCATTCTGTGCCACAGGGCCGTCCACCTCCACGGTGACCAGGTTTGCAATGATTCCTGTAACTTTTCCTGTTGTTTTCATATAGTTTTTATTTCTTGTTTCTTATTTCTTCCACCAGTTTCTTGAACATCACCTCACCCTTGATCGGGTCAAGCTCAGCCCAACGCTGGACGGTCTTGGCCTTCACCAAAAAGGCAAGGATAGCGTTCATGTTGAAGTAATCCATACGGGCGATGTCAGAGGCTTTCTCCCACTTGAGCTCGTCCATCTTCTCTTCGCGATCCACGAAGTCCACATTCTCAAGGATAGCCTTGATCTGCTGTTCTTCCTCGAAGTCGCTATCAGGCATCTCCACCATATAGCTCTCGCCTTTTTTGCCGAGGCGTTTGGCCAGGTAGTTCACCTTCATGTTGCGCAGGCGACCGTCAAAGTCGAAGTACTCGCGGATGAAGCGGTTCTTACTCTTGGCGGCCTTGTCGTAGAACTCGGCGCCGAGAGTGTTCTCGTCGAAGCCCTCTTCCATGAGCTCGACCAGCTTCTGGTCTTTCTCGGAGAGCAGTTCCATGATGCCTTCCTTGACGGCCTTGTAGTCGAAGCCCGTGTTCTCGAAGCCCGAGGTCAGTTCTGGCAGGCCGGCGACGATATAGACGTAGTTATCCATCAGCCGAAGAGGATTTTCTTGGTGGCGGGACGCAGGTAGTTGGCGATGAGTTGGGTGAACTCCTCATCGGTGAACTGGAGCATGTAGCCGCCTTCGCGAGGCGATACCTTGAAGCCGCCGTTCATCTTTTTGGAGTAGTCCACACGGATCTCACCGTTGAAGGTCTTGGCGATCTCGCTGCCCACAAATGGCTCGAGTTGCGCCTTCATCGATTCCGGAAGGATGAGGTCGAGCGCCACGGGGCTGGCGTTTTGCGGGTTGAAGGCTTTCACCACGTTGGCGATGAGTTCCTTGGCGAAGTCGACCGATGACAGTGCCTGTCCGGTGCCTTGTTGTGCGGCTCGGGTGACCACCATCTGTTCGATCTCCTGTTTGGTAACGGCGATGCTCTGGGTGGCGGCCATGCGCACGTCGGCAGCGACCTTGGTCTTCAGCTCATCGGCCTCCTTGTTGGCTTGGGCGATGATGCGTTCCGCTTCCGCCTTGGCCTGGGCGATGATGCCGTCAGCCTCGGCGTGGGCTTTCATCAGCAACTCCTCACCTTCTTGCTTTCCTTTTGACAGGCCCTCGTTGTAGAGCCGGTCAGTCAATTCTTGAAGTTTGTCTTGCATATTCTATTTGTTTTATTCCATATTTTTTAGTGACGCAAAGATAAAAAAATATTCCTGATTTTACGTACATAAAAACTATTTTAACAACTGACAATTACCATTATATGAAAGAATTTTACGAAAAGAAGCATAACAAATCATTAATATATAGTCTTGTATTAATAATAGGTGTATTATAGAAATTTCCTTTTTAATAAAAAAATATCACAAAAATGCTTGACAATTAAAAAAATAACATATCTTTGCAGTGAAAATCATACACCATCCCTCCCTACAAAAAAAATTGATATGTGCAGATATATAAACCCATTCGTTGACTACGGCTTCAAGAAGCTTTTTGCCACTGAGGCCAACAAGGACATCCTCATCAGTTTCCTAAATGCCGTCATTGAAGATGCCAATGACCCCATTGTGGAACTCAATCACAAAAACGTGGAACAGATTGGCGAATTCAACGGAACGAAGACCTCGTATTTCGACGTCTATTGCCAAACCGCCAATGGACGGCGGTTCATCGTGGAGATGCAGAATACTTGGAAGCCCTTCTTCAAGGACCGCACCCTCTTCTACGCTGCCAAAGCCATCCGCGACCAAGGCAACCAGATCGATCCCACCGACCGCACCCGCGTGACCGAAGAAAAGAAAAAGAAGTGGGATTATCGCCTCAACGAGGTTTACCTCATCGCTGTCATGAACTTCAACTTCTCAAAAAAAGAGTACGGGCCCGACGACTATTGCCACAAAGTGATGCTCAGCGATGTCGACGACCACCATGTTTTTTATGACAAGCTCACCCTCATCTATTTGGAGATGCCAAAAATAGGCGAGGCGAAGCTCGACATGCAACGTCCGCTCGACCGTTGGCTCAAGGTGCTTTATTTGCTTTGGGGTGGAGAGCAATTCCCGCCCGAGTTGGACGAGCCAGTGTTCCGCAAGTTATACAAACAAGCCGAGTATGCCCGTTTCAATGAAGCCCAGCAGCTCACCTACGAGCGAAGCAGAAAGGTGATGTGGGACACTTACAGCGAGATTGAGGGCGGACGAATCCTCGGCCATGAGCAAGGTCTCGAAGAGGGTCTTGAGCGGGGCCGGAAAGAAGCGCTTCTTGAAGCGGCACGCAAAATGTTGTCCATGGGTCTCGACAAGACCACCGTCGCTGAAGCCACGGGGATTGATGCCGAGGAATTTTAAAACATCAATTTGTTGTTAGTATCAAAAATAGTCGTACCTTTGCAGCCTCAAAACAGCGAAAAAATAAGAAAAAAAGCGATTTAAAGTAATGATAATCAGTAAATTATTGCTTAATCCCATTCAAAATTGGGTCGTTAGCATACGCTTCGCCCTGATAGGTGCTTTCTTCTTGTTTTTCCGACATTTTCACTTCTCCCAGGCTCATTCTATAGTGACCTATACAGAACGCCCAACGCCACCCATAGGTGTTAGGCGTTTTTTA
>JAGCPG010000008.1 GCA_017645245.1 Bacteroidales bacterium | reverse complement strand
TGTTCTCGTCTTCGATGATGACAGCTTTCATGGCTTATTCCTTTGAATCAATCAACGGCAAAATTACTTCAAAAATCTTACCGTCGTTCATTATTTCCAACTCTACATTCCATTTCAAACGGTAACGTTCCGCCAGGTTCGCCAACCCGATGCCGCTGCCCGTTTCTTCCATGATTTTTGGCGGGATGGGATTGGAAACCTTCAAAACACCTGATGATGAAGTGGTTATACTCACTTGAAGCGGTTGTTTGCCGCTGATGACGTTGTGCTTGATGGCGTTCTCTACCAGACCCTGAACGGAAAGCGGAAGCACCAAACACGACATAAACCGTTGATCTACTTGGAAATCGAACTTCAGATTGTCACCATAGCGGATCTGCATCAGATTGCAATAGGCGTGCACCCCTTGCATCTCCTGTTCCAAGGTGACCACCTCCTTGTTTTGCAAGGTGGCCCGAAGCACCTGCGACAGCTCCTGGACGTAACTCTGCGCCTTCTCCGCGTCAGTGCCAATAAGCGACTGCAAGGTATTCAACGAGTTGAACATGAAATGCGGATCCAATTGGCTCTTGAGCGCCTCGTAGTGGGTAGTGATATTCTCTGCCCGCAGCGCCTCGTTCTCCACGGCGATCTGGTTGCGCTCATGCATGGTCTTCAACAGCTGCACGATCAAGATGACAATGGCCGCAAGCAGGAAATCCTTGACCAAACCGTTACGAATCACCCTTGGCATGAAGCCGGGCATGGGCTCAATAAAGTCCATCCAGATCGGGAAGCAGTTGAAAAATACGCTGAAAGCGGCGGTGATCAACAGCGAACCAATGACAATCCATATCAGGCGGATATAGCTTTTCTTGAACGAAAGCCGAAGCATCCTCCGGTTGAACAGAAAGACGCAAAACACCATGACATAGCTGCATGCCGTGAAGGCTAACACCCTCAGGAAGTTAAAGTGCTTGTGCGGCATGGGCTTGGGCTCGGAGAAAAACAGCGTGTCGCCAAAAAAGGCCGACAGTGAAAACAGCAGATGAAACCCCACACTGATGGCCAGCGAGAGCAGCAGGATGTTCCTCATGGAGAGAAACGGCAGATGGTTTCTTTGACTATTCATACCACAAAGATAGTCAAAGTATTTTAACTAAAATCCCAGTTTGGAGCGAAATGGTTAAAAAAGGCGTTGAAACGTTATTCTACAACGACCAAATAATAATTTTTCTTTCCCTTTTGAACCAAGATGTATTTGCCATCGATGAGGTCGTCGGCGTTCATCACCTTGTCCAAGGTAACCTTATCCTTGTTGACGCTCACGCCGTTGCCCTGCACCATCTTGCGGGCCTCACCCTTGGACGGGAAGATCTGGGTGTAGGTTGCCATGAAGTCGACGATCGGGATACCTGCTTGCAACGCATCCTTGGAGACATGCTCCTGCGGCACGCCGTCGAACACGTCGAGGAAGGTCTGCTCGTCGAGTTTCACGAGAGCGTCTTTGGTGGCTTTGCCAAAGAGGATGTTGGAGGCTTCGATGGCCGAATCCAAGGCTTCCTGCGAGTGAACCATTACCGTGACTTCCTCGGCCAGACGTTTTTGCAGCACGCGGCGACCGGGATCCTGTTGATGCTCAGCAATCAAGGCGTCGATGGTTTCTTTCTCCAGCGAGGTGAAGATCTTGATGTACTTCTCAGCATCCTCGTCGCTGACGTTGAGCCAGAACTGATAGAACTTGTAAGGCGTAGTGCGTTTCGGGTCGAGCCAGATGTTGCCGCTCTCAGTCTTGCCGAACTTCTTACCGTCGGCCTTGGTGATCAACGGGCAGGTCAGTGCGAAGGCCTCATTCTCGAAGCCCAAAGTGCGACGGATCAACTCGGTGCCTGTGGTGATGTTGCCCCATTGGTCGTTGCCGCCAAGTTGCAGCTTGCAATGCTTGTGCTGATAGAGCCACAGGAAGTCGTAGCCTTGCAGCAGCTGGTATGTGAACTCGGTGAAGCTCAGACCGTCGCGGGCGGTGCCGTTGAGGCGTTGTTGCACACTATCCTTGGCCATCATGTAGTTGACGGTGATGTGTTTGCCCACCTCACGGGCGAAGTCGAGGAAGGTGAAGTCCTTCATCCAGTCGTAGTTGTTGACCATCTCAGCGGCGTTCGGCTCCTTCGATTCAAAATCGAGGAACTTGGCGACCTGCTTCTTGATGCACTCTTGGTTGTGGCGTAAAGTCTCTTCGTTGAGCAGGTTACGCTCTTGGCTCTTACCTGAGGGGTCGCCGATCATGCCGGTGGCGCCGCCCACGAGGATGATGGGCTTGTGGCCGCAGCGTTGCAGGTGACGCAGCATCATGATGCCGCAGAGGTGTCCGATATGCAATGAGTCGGCGGTCGGGTCGGTGCCGAGGTAGGCCGTTACCATCTCTTTCTGGAGGAGTTCTTCCGTTCCTGGCATCATCTGTGCCAACATTCCGCGCCAGCGGAGTTCTTCAACAAAGTTCTTCATCGTTTGGGGTTTTGAGGTGCAAAAATACAGGAAATCGGGGAATAATAAGGAATCTTCACCAAAAAAAAACTTCTTGGCATTTTAGATGTTCTTATCTAAATTATATTCGTTCTGATATAATATTATGAATTTTTACCAATTTTATATCATTTCTGATGTAATTTAAATAAAAAGTACTATTTTTGCATCCGAAAGGATATAAAATCATGAAGAAAAGCACATTGACAGAAACCGTAAAACGGCTCAGAAAACAATATGGCTTGACACAAGAGCAACTTGCTTTAAAGTCAGGTGTGGGCTTGAATTTCATCCGTGAGATGGAACAAGGCAAGGCTACCGTCAGACTCGACAAGGTGAACCAGGTACTCCTTTTGTTCAACTATGAGATGGCACCCATGCCAAGAAAGGATGAACAATGAAACGTGCCTTAGTATTCTATCGAGACTTATTGGCTGGTAAGCTCAGCGAATCCGATGAGGGCTATGTCTTTCAATACAACGAGGCCTACCTTTCCAGGCCAGATGCCGAACCTATCAGTCTCACGCTTCCTTTGCGTAATGATGCTTATCAAAGCCCTGTATTGTTTCCTTTTTTTGATGGATTAATTCCCGAAGGCTGGCTCTTGGACGTGGCTTTGCGCAATACGGACATCAGCATCCTTGATCGCATGTCGTTGTTGTTGCTTTGCTGCAAAGACTGCATCGGTGCTGTGAGTGTTATACCTGAAAACGAGGAAGAAAGCCATGAGTAAATGTTTGTTTTGCTATAAGGAATTGAACGAGGATGAGCGTGATTTCCACGCCCATTGTGCACGCAAGTTCTTCGGCACCGCCGAGGCTCCCGTTATGGAATATACCCAAGTCGACATGGATCGACTGGCCGAACAAATCATCCGTTCTCAAACCACGCTCACGGGTGTACAGCCAAAACTATCGCTGAATCTTCAGAAGCACGAAGGTAGCCAACGATTGACCGTTGTTGGATTATCGGGCTCCTATATCTTTAAGCCTCAAACATCAAGATTCGCCGAATTGCCAGAGAACGAAGATCTCACCATGCATTTGGCCGAAATCGCCGGCATCAAGACTGCTCAACACTCCCTAATTCGTCTTGCCGACAATTCCTTGGGTTATCTCACACGTCGGATGGATCGTGACGCCAAGGGCAAGAAGTTGGCCATGGAAGATTTTTGCCAACTGACCGAACGACAAACAGAGCATAAATACCGCAGTTCCCACGAACAGGTTGCCAAAGCCATCGCACATTATTCCTCCGTGCCTCAACTGGACTTGGTGAATTTCTATGAGGTAGTGCTATTCTGTTGG
>JAGCPG010000041.1 GCA_017645245.1 Bacteroidales bacterium | reverse complement strand
TTCTTGAAATCGTTCATGCTGATGGCTTTCACCTTTCTGCCTTTCTTCACCTCAATGGGGATGACTTCCATGCCATTTTGAATGACGAAATCCACCTCGCCCGTATTGCCATTTTTCCAGTATCGCAACGCGAGACCATTGGCGGCCAAGGCTTGTCCCACATAGTTCTCGGCC
Organism: Bacteroidales bacterium; assembly: GCA_017645245.1. Lineage (GTDB taxonomy): Bacteria > Bacteroidota > Bacteroidia > Bacteroidales > F082 > Limimorpha. The sequence goes on along the minus strand of JAGCPG010000041.1, from coordinate 17,778 downwards.
ACTGAGCCTAAGAAAGTGTTGTCGGTCTCAATGGACGACAGCAGCATTTGTGCGGGAATATCAGCTTTGGCATTGAGCAGTCCTACATCCAGCATGAAAATCTTGAAATCGCTGTCGTCCTCTTGTGTGGAGATGGGTATGAATCCGTGTGAGATTAGCTTGCAGCGGAGAATGATGCCGGCTTGGAGCAGCCATTCGATGGCTTCGGCAAAAACAGCAGCCGTGCCGCCCTTCTGTGCCAGTTTGTATTGGAACTTCCGGTTTTCTTTTGCCAGCTGCGCAGGAATGGAATTGAAGCAAGCCCGAATCTTCACCGTGGTAGCGGGTTTGGCGTATTTGCCCATGTCGGTGTTGTAGCCAGTGAGTATGGACTGTTGCACCATTCTTGATTCAAGATAGCTGCCTGTCTCGACATACTTCGCAACGCTTTCGGGCATGCCGCCGACAATCAGGTATTTTTGATAATGATCCAAGGCCATCGAATGTACGGATTCGGGCATGGGGGTGTCGCTCTTGTAGTGTTCCTTGATGGTTTCAGCAAGGATGTGGCGATCCATTGCCCAAAGAAACTCCTCAAAATCCATGGGATACAGGTTAAGTTCATCCACTTTTCCGACAGGATAGGAGAAAGGCTCTTCGTCTTCCGTATGATTATCGTCTTTCTTTTCCCCTTTATTGATGGCGATGCCCAACAAACTGCCTGCCGCTGCAATGTCGTATTCAGGATGGTCTTCCCTGAAGTATTTCAAGGCGAGCAACGCCCGCTTACAATCCTGGATTTCGTCCAAGATGACCAGTGTTTCATGAGGTATAATTCTGATGTCGTACATCGACTCTATATAAGCAATAATCTCCAGCGGTTCGATGGTCTTGCTCAAGAATTCCCTGACGTTGGGAACCAGATCGAGACTGATTCGGATATAATTCTTATAGTATTGCCTCCCGAATTCCTCCAGAATATAGGTTTTCCCCACTTGTCGGGCTCCATTCAAGATGAGGGGCTTGTGGCCGCGTTTGTTTTTCCAAGCGATAAGACTCTCTATGATTTTTCTTTTCATACACCTTTATTTTTACGGCAAAAATAATCAAAAACTGTGAAATAATCATAAAGTTTTGTATTTTTTCATAGTTTTTAATCAAATAATTCCCAAAATCTATCTTTTATATCACTCCTTTATCCCAAATCTGTATCCATTTTGGATTTTTTCCGTACTTCAACTTCTTCCAGTTTTATGCCGCGGAGGTCACAAAAGTGATGAAAGAGCGGCTGGGAAAAGATAATTGCGAGGACGATCGTATAAGGTACTGCGGACGGACTCGATGATTTCCATGCCGCGTTTCCGGGGGATGCGGATGCTCTCGCCGACGATGAGCATGTCTTCAATGGAGGGCTTTCCGTTGCCGTTCACCGAGGTGGCATGTTCACCGTGATAGCCTTCGGGGACGGGGGTAAGGTCGTAAGCTGGAGCCAGGCGCCAGTGCCCTTCGCGACAGATGAAGCTGAAGTTTTTGGCGTGGTCGTCCTTGTTATCGGCCAGAACGTTGAACGCCATCAGACGGAACATAGCCTCCACCTGCTTGGGGTCTTGGGTAAGGAATCCCGTGAGGTGCAACAGGGTCTTGTAATCGAGTTTCGGATAGGTGATGGACTCGTTGAGCAGTGCTCCTGCGGTGGCCACATGGAGGCGTTCGCCATCAACAAAGTCGAAGCGGCGTGAGGCGAAATATTTGCCCTCAAAGACCTTGAAATCAGGCACCTCTATGCCGCATCGGCGGGCCATCTCGTTATATCTGTATTCGGTCAGTCCAAAATCCTTAGGGTCGTAGGTGTGACGGAATTTCACCAGCCAGTCGCCTTCCGCGTCGTGATAGAGGCATTTAGGTCGGCATCCGCCCGAGTTGCCGCTCTTGTAGTAGAGGAGGGCCGAGTCTTTCTCGTTGCGTTCCGAAAGCACTTCCAATGCCATTGCCTGAAGACGGTCGAAGGAAAGCGTTTCTGTAGCTGTTTCCAGGCGGGTTTCCGGCTCGTAACACAAAGCGCCCATGCCGGCATTGCCAACGATGCTCAGCCGCTGCAAGGGCGTCAGTCGCGACTCGTCTATGCCCTGTTGGCGTAGCATGCGGTTGAGCAGGTAGCGTCCGTAACCGTCGGGCAGGCTGTCCTCGAAGATGCCGAAGTTGCCCCAAAATGGTTGTTCTGGCGCGATGAAGAGATCTGATTTCAATGGCAAGTCGAGTGGAGAGATGGAGAAGCCCGAGGCGAGCCATTCCTTGTCGTAGCAAAACACACAGCGCCGCCCGTCGGGGGTCTGGGTCAGCTCGCCAACAAGTCGTCCGTGGTATTTGACAAAGAGTTTACTGATGGAATTCATTGCTGCCTCTCTTTCTGTTCTTGTTGCGGTTGATGGTGTCGAGTTCCTCCATGGTGGTATAGACGGGCTTGGACAACAGCGACTTCAGCGCATCGGTGTAACCCAGGGCTTTGGCGATGGCCAGGAAGCCCGTGAGGGAGATGCGGTGCTTTTGCTCAAATTTGGCGATGGTGGGAGCGGGCACGCCACTCATCATCGAAAGCGCTTGGCGCGAGAGGCCTTTCTCCAAGCGGCGGCGTTTGACATTCTCCGCCAGTCGCGTGGCCAGCTCCTCCGCCGAATCCATATTAAAATCATACAACAAAGGCATATTATAATATCTCTAATTTTAAAAAATCATAATTAATGAATACAATTGTATTCGTTTGCAAAGATACGTGTTTTTTGCAAATGAACCATACTATTTTCGTGGATTTGGACGAAAACTAAGCCCCGTATTCGTATTTTTCATATCTTTGCACCTTTATTTGTGAAGATGTCAGAAAGAAACTCAAGCAATCGTCGGGTGGCAGGGTCGTACGCCATGTCGTTGGTAAGCATCATGTTGGTGCTTTTCCTGCTCGGCGTGTTCGCCATCTTCATGATGCACGCCCGCAAGCTCTCCAACCACATCAAGGAGAACCTGGGCTTCGAGATCGTGATGAACAGCGACGTGAAAGAGGCCAACATCCTGCGCCTGCAGAAGGAGCTCGACGCCATGCCTGCCGTGAAATCCACAGAATACATCACCAAGGAAGAGGCCATCAGCCGTTTGAGCGAGGACCTCGGCGAGGACTTCCTCGAGTGGCTGGGCAACGAGGCCAACCCACTGCTGCCCTCCATCGACGTGCGTTTCCACGCGGCCTACGCCAACACCGACAGCATCGCCGTCATCGAGTCGCAACTACTGGAGAACACCGACGTCAAAGAGGTGTATTACCAGAAGTCATTGATCGACCTTATCAACAACAACATCCGGAAGATCGCCACCCTGCTGATGATCGTGAGCTTGATCCTGTTGTTTATTGCCATTGCGCTGATACGCAATACGATACGTCTTTCCATCTATGCCAAGCGCTTCCTGGTTCGCAGCATGCAGCTGGTGGGTGCCACTGAGAGTTTCATCCGTCGTCCCTTCCTGAAGTCGGGCGTCTCACAAGGCTTTTTCGGAGGGTTGCTGGCTGACTTGTTCCTGGTCGGCATCCTGTATTGGATCTCGAAACGCGTCCCTGACCTGATGCTGATCCAAGACATGACTGTTATCGTGGCCATCCTGTTAGGCGTCATCGTGTTGGGCGTGATCCTGGCTTGGTTCTCGACTCGTGCGGCTCTCGATAAGTTCCTGAAAGCAGATCTTGATAAATTATATAATTGATATTCAATAAATTATGGCTAAACAAAAACCTAAAGTAGTAGTCGAAGAAGTTGACACGGACAAAAAACTTCCTTTTGCCAAAATCAACTATATTCTGGTGCTGGCGGGGGTGCTTCTCATCGCCTTGGGCATGATCCTGATGATTGGAGGCGGCTCCACCGATCCCGATGTTTTTAACGAAAAGATGTTTAGTTTTCAACGTATCACCTTGGCTCCCATCTTGATCCTTGCCGGTTTTGTGGTCGAGATCGTGGCCATATTTTGGAGGAATAAAAAATGATCAGTTGGTTTCAAGCTTTGATTTTGGGCCTTATCCAAGGCCTGACAGAATACCTGCCAGTCAGCAGCAGCGGCCATTTGGCCATCGGACAGGCGCTCTTCGGGTTGGAAGACGGCGAGTCGAACCTGACTTTCACCGTGCTGGTGCATATCGCCACCATCATGAGCACCGTGGTCATCCTGTGGAGCGAGATCGTGTGGATCTTCAAGGATTTCTTCAAGTGGAAATGGAATGAAGGCACCAAATATGTGGTTAACATCTTGATTTCCATGATCCCTGTGGCCATCGTGGGATTCTTCTTCAAGGACACCATCGAGGAGGTGTTCGGCTCGGGACTGCTCATCGTGGGCATTATGCTCATCGTGACGGCCTCCTTGCTGACCTTCTCGTATTACGCCAAGCCGCGCCAAAAGGAGGACATCTCGCCCGTGCATGCCTTCATCATCGGTATCGCCCAGGCTTGCGCCGTGATGCCGGGTCTGTCGCGTTCAGGATCGACCATCGCCACGGGTTTGCTGCTTGGCAACAAGAAGGAAAAGCTGGCTCAGTTCTCGTTCCTGATGGTCATCCCGCCCATCTTGGGAGAGGCATTGCTCGACGTCAAGGACATCTTTGAAGTCGGTTTCAGCGAGGCCATGGGCGGTCTTTCGCCGGTGGCGGCCCTCGTCGGCTTCCTCGCCGCGTTCGTCTCGGGCTGCTTCGCCTGCAAGTGGATGATCAACATCGTGAAGAAGGGCAAGCTGATCTGGTTTGCCGTGTACTGTTTCATCGTGGGCGGCCTCGCCATCATCTTCGCCTGATGTTCTACGTCGAAGAAGGCGCTGTTTTTCTGATTGATAAGCCGATCGATTGGACCTCGTTCGACACGGTGAACTTTGTCCGTGCCCTGTTCAAGCGCTTTTATGGCATCCGCAAGCTCAAGGTGGGCCATGCGGGCACGCTCGATCCTTTGGCGACGGGATTGCTCATCCTTTGCACCGGACCGATGACCAAGCAAATAGAGGACTTCCAAGCGCAGATCAAGACCTATACGGGTACCATGCTGCTCGGCCAAACCACCCCGACCTTCGATCTGGAGAGCGAACCCGATCAATTCTTCCCGACGGAAGGCATCACCGAAGCACAGATCGATATGGCCCGGAAAAAGTTCATTGGCGACATTAAACAGCATCCGCCGAAGTATTCCGCCATTAAGATCAAGGGAAAACGTGCCTTCGACTATGCCCGTTCCGATGAGGAGATCGAGCTGAAAGCCAGGGATATCCATATCGAGGACTTCAAGATCAGCATGGAACGCTTCCCGGAACTGGATTTCGAGGTGACGTGCAGCAAAGGCACCTACATCCGTAGCCTCGCCCATGATTTTGGTCGTGAACTGTGCAACGGCGCCTGCCTGAAAAGCCTTCGCCGCACCCGCATCGGCGACTTCCGCGTGGAGGATGCCTGGCAGCTCGAAGACCTTAAGAATGAGATCATCGCGACAGGTGAGGAATATAAAAAACTTGACAAAAATTCTTGATTGACGTATATTTGCCGCGCAAATATCGAGACAAATGAAATTATCCCAGTTTAAATTCAACTTGCCACCCGAGTTGATTGCCAACTATCCTGCAAAGAACCGTGACGAAGCCCGCCTAATGGTGCTGAACCGCAAGACCCAAACCATCGAGCACCGTGTTTTCAAGGATTTGCTTGACTATGTCAAGGACGGCGATGTCTTCGTGATCAACAACACCAAGGTGTTTCCCGCCCGCCTTTACGGCGAGAAGGAGAAAACCGGAGCCAAGATCGAGGTGCTGCTGCTCCGTGAGCTGAACCAGGAAAGCCGTCTGTGGGACGTGCTGGTCGATCCGGCCCGTAAGATCCGCATCGGCAACAAGTTGTACTTCGGCGAAGGCGAGGAGCTGGTGGCCGAGGTCATTGACAACACCACCACCCGTGGCCGCACCCTGCGTTTCCTCTTCGATGGCACCTACGATGAATTCAAGCAGACAATCTTTTCGCTGGGTCACACCCCGCTGCCCAAGGAAATCTTGGAACGCCGTGACAATCAGGAGGTTCTGCCTGAGGATGCCGAGGATTTCCAGACCATCTACGCCAAGGTGGAAGGCGCCGTTTCGGCACCAACCGCAGGCATGCACTTCAGCAAGATCCTCATGAAGCGCCTGGAGCTGGTCGGTGCTTCGTTCGCCGAACTCACCCTGCATCCCGGCATGGGCAACTTCCGCGACATCGAGGTGGAAGACCTCACCAAGCATAAGTGCGACTCAGAGGAGATGTATGTGGATCAGGAGTGCTGCGACCTCGTCAACGAGGCCAACAAGCGCCACAACAACGTGTTTGCCGTGGGCACCACCACCATGAAGGCGCTGGAGACCGCCCAGACCATCTCGGGCAAGATCAAGCCGTTCAGCGGCTGGACCAACAAGTTCATCTTCCCGCCTTACACCTTCTCGGTGGCCAACTGCATGATCACCAACTTCCACCTGCCCAAGTCGCCCATGATGATGGAAGTGGCCGCCTTTGCGGGCTACGACTTCCTGATGAAGGCTTACAAGGAGGCCGTCAACGAGAAATACCGCTTCTTCACCTACGGTGACGCGATGCTCATCATCTGATGTCCCGCTTCCTGTCAATAAAGGTTGATTACGACCAAAGAGTCTTTGGTCTGGATTTGTTGCGTGCGATCGCCATTATCAACGTGGTCATCGTCCATGCTCCATTTATCGCCCTTTTCCCGAATTATCCATTCATCAAGATCATTCCGGGCGTCGAGCTTTTCTTCGTGCTGAGCGGTTTCCTGATCGGAAACATTCTCCAAAAGACCTTCTACAATGCTGATTCCTACGGGTTTAAATCGATGTTGAAGTTTTGGGTCAGGCGTTGGTTCAGGACCTTGCCCAACTATTATTTGGTGTTGCTCATCAACATCGTCATCGTGTATTTCGGCATCATCCATGAGGATTTCACCCAGTTCAACTGGAGGTTTTTCCTGTTTGTGCAGAACTTGCATGACGGCTTTTACGGGTTTTTCTGGGAGTCGTGGAGCCTCTCCATCGAGGAGTGGTTCTACCTCTCGTTCCCGATCGTGCTGCTGCTGGTGTATGTGCTCCTGAAAGGCACGGGGATGAAGAAAAAACACATCTTTTTGGTCAATATTATTGTTTACCTGTGTTTCTCGGTTGTGATGCGATTAGTGTTCGGTTCCCGACTCGAGATCGGTGACACGTTTTGGTACGATGTGAGGATCCACAAGGTAATTATTTACCACTTGGACGGCATCGCGTTCGGCTTGTTGGCGGCTTACATAAAACATTGGTATCCAGAGTTTTGGTATAAAGTTCGAAACGTCAGTTTTGTCATCGGACTGTTGTGCTGCTATGCTGTGCTCTATATCCATTGGAATCCGAGGGATCCGCTCACCATTGTCTCGAAGATCTGGATGCAGAGCTTGGGTTGCTTCCTGTTGTTGCCGCGTTTCGAGACCTTGAGGAAAGCGCCGATGGCGGTGAAAAAGCCAGTGACGCACATCAGCCTGATTTCCTATTCGATGTACCTGATCAATCTTTGCATGGTATCTTCGGTGATCACCTCCAATTTTGCCACGGAAAGCAAAACGGAAGCGGTCTTGTGGAATGTCGCTTATTGGGTTCTGGTGGTCTTGATCTCAACCATCATGTACAAGTTCTACGAGAAACCCATTATGGATTTGCGAGACAAGATCCGATTGTGATTTTCAAATTCAGTTCAGCAACAAAGCGTTCACAGCTGCTGGATTCAGCGCCCATTCGTAAGTGTAGACCTCGTCGGCTTGCGAAGGATCATCGACCATTGTGAGTCCTTGCGCCTCACGTTTCAGATCAAGCAGTTGTCCGACGCTCATCTTTGCCTTCAGGCGTTTCAGCAGCAATCCGATGGCCTCGCTGTTCGAATCCTTGATGGTCTGTCCCGAGAAGGGCATTTCAAGCCAGTAGATCTCACGGGCGGCCACGTCGAGCACGCCAAACACCAAGCCTTTGGAGAGGTTGCCCTCGCTGATGCGTACCGCATGTTGCACGCAGGAGGGATCGTAGGCTACGCCAGTCTCGTCAGAGATGGTCATGGGATAGGCGGAGTTCATCCAGCCTACAACGAGGTTGGGTGCCAGATTGCCGTTGGTGTAGGCGTTGCAGGTGAAGGTGACGTAGATGGCGCCAGCCTTGTCAAGCTCGGGCATCGACAGTTCGATGTATTCGGCCGTTCCCACTTGGTCGGGGATGCGCTGGATGTCGCCCGAGTGCTTGGCTCCTGGGGCGGTGAGGCAGTAGTAGGAGCAGTCCTCGGTGATCTCGTTGCGGTAAGCGATGCGGCAGCTCAGATCCATGTCGAGATGCTGGGCTGGCAGGCCTTTGCCCCATTGCATGAACAGCCTTACGGCATCGCCCTCCACGGGGAAGCGGGTGCCTTGCAGTGCACAGGCGGTATCCTGGATGGTGGTGCTGCGGTCGCCCACGCTGATCGGGATGTCGTACAAACGCTGATCGATGTAGATGGTCTTGTGGTCGTTGGGGATGGCGGCGTAATGTTGGCGCATGGCTTTGGCGTAGAGCGCCTGTACCGCTTTGGTCATTTCGGTCAGCTCATCGTCGCTGTAAAGCGACAGCAGTGGGTTGGGTTCCACGGTGTAGGTGCCGCCGGTGATGGGTCTGGCCAGACGGGCGTGGCTTTGGTCGAAATAGGCTTCGGCGGCGTCACCCAAGGAGAGGATGAGCCTTGTGGGCAGCTTGTCCATGATGGCTTCAAAAGCTTGCAGAGTCTGGTCTTTGCCGTAACGTAGCATGGTGGCGAATAGGCATCTTGCAAACATTCCGGGGCGTTCGCTGAGCATCGCCAGCACCGTCGCGGCTTGGTTGTTGTGGCGGGCTGTCTCCAGCTTGCCCATCCAGGTCTCGTAGTCCTGTTTGTAGAATACGTCGAGGATCTGGGCAAGGTGTTTGAAGCCTTGTCTTCTGGCATATTCGCCGAGTCGTAAGGCATGGATGAAACGTACCCACATGCCGCGTTTGGGATTCATCTGCTCGGCGGCTTGTTGGGCGGTCATCGGCAGGGCGTTAAGCCAGGTTGCGGCCAAGCGGCAGTGTTTGCGGTCGTATTTCAACTTGAGCTGTTGGCGTTTTTCCTCAGCCTTTTCCGCACTTTGGTCCTCCGGCGCCCAATGGTGCCTATTGGCTTTCCGTTCCATCTCCACCAGATACTTCGGCTCGATGATCTTCACGAACCCCGTCTTCTCATACCAAAAATACCGCAGGATGTCCGTCGGCGTCTTCAAATACCGCAATCCCAACTCAACTTCTGTCTCCTGACTTCTGTCTCCTGACATCTGAATCACCACCATCACCGTCTCTTTCATGCCGATTTCCACATCCTCAGGCACCTCAAATTCCTCAAGCAACAGCTTCAGTGAATCCAATTGGGTGGCATCCAACGGCGTTGGCGAAGTCAGTAACTTATTGAAAACATCCTTCAAGTCAGCTAGTGTAAACAGCCTTAACTCTTTGAGTTTGCTACCTTGGCCATGATATACGAAATTGGCCGTGCGGAAAGGCGTGCCGCAATAGGGACAGCCGTTGTAGCGCTCCAGCGGGAAGGTGCCTTCGGGGATGAAGTGTCCGCAAGGCAACTTGGTGCCTTTGAATCCGGATTCCTCGCCGCCAAACAGGTTGACCAAAAACGTGATCACATGATCCATCCTCGATTCGCCGGTGGGGGTGTCCCAGCCTTTCACCAAGGGCGCCCAGTTGAGCTTCACGCCCATCACTTCGTTGATCAGGTTAGTGATGTCGGCCAAGGTCTGGGCGGAGACGGTCGACAGGGCGTGGAGCAGGTCCTCGCTTAGGCTGTAGCCGTTTTCCTTAAGCCTTTGCACAAAGGCCATCAATGGCACGGTGGGTTCGTAAACAGTGGGGATTCCGGCCTTTTCCACGGGGAGAAACACGGCCTGGTAGCGCAAGGCCACCTTACGTAAGGTTTGGTCGTTCATGGTATGGTTATAATAAGGTAATTGTGGGGCTGAAAAAACCAAAAATGGAGAGGAAGTAAGCCCCACTTGGACCTTTATTAGTTGCAAAGATAATCAAAATTCCATGAAAAACATTATTTTTGCATCAAAATTTATCAGCAAACTCAAAACTATGAATCAAGACGAATTCTTTAAGAAGATAACCGCTCATGCGAAGGAATATGGCTTCATCTTCCAGTCGAGCGAGATTTATGACGGACTGTCAGCCGTTTACGACTACGGCCAAAACGGTGTGGAACTGAAGAAAAACATCCGTGAATACTGGTGGAAGGCCATGGTGCAGATGCACGAGAACATTGTCGGCATCGACGCCGCCATCTTCATGCACCCCACTACCTGGAAGGCTTCGGGACACCTCGATGCGTTCAACGATCCTTTGATCGACAACCGCGACTCAAAGAAGCGCTATCGCGCCGATGTTTTGGTTGAGGATTACATGGCCAAGATCGAGGAGAAGATTAATAAAGAGGTGGAGAAGGCCCGCAAGCGCTTCGGCGACGCTTTCAACGAGGAGCAGTTTGTGACCACCAACCCCCGCGTGCTGGAGCACAAGGCCAAGATCGAGGAGATCAGCCACCGCCTGTATGGCGCCATGGAGAAGAACGACCTTGAAGCCATCAAGCAGCTTATTCTCGACCTTGAGATTGTCTGCCCCATCAGTGGTACCCGCAACTGGACCGACGTGCGTCAGTTCAACCTGATGTTCGCCACCCAGATGGGCAGCGTAGCCGACGGCGCCGATACCATCTACCTACGTCCCGAGACGGCACAGGGCATCTTCGTCAACTATCTCAACGTGCAGAAGACCGGTCGCATGAAGGTGCCGTTCGGCATCGCCCAGACGGGTAAGGCCTTCCGTAACGAGATCGTGGCGCGTCAGTTCATCTTCCGTATGAGGGAATTCGAGCAGATGGAGATGCAGTTCTTCGTCCGTCCTGGCACGGAACTCGAATGGTTCCAACACTGGAAGCAGGAACGCCTTGCCTGGCACCTCTCCTTGGGTCTGCCCGCCGAGAAATACCGCTTCCACGACCATGAGAAGCTGGCCCACTACGCCAACGCCGCCACCGACATCGAGTTCGACTTCCCCTTCGGCTTCAAGGAGCTTGAAGGCATCCACAGCCGCACCGACTTCGACCTCTCGGCACACGCCAAATACTCGGGCAAGAAGCTCCAGTACTTCGATCCCGACACCAACGAGAGCTACACGCCATACGTCATCGAGACCTCCATCGGCCTCGACCGCATGTTCCTCGCCATGTTCAGCAATGCCTACACCGAGGAGAAGTTGGAAGACGGCTCGGAGCGCGTGGTGCTGAAGTTGCCGGCCATCCTGGCACCTTACAAGGTCGCCGTGTTGCCGTTGGTCAAGAAAGACGGTCTGCCGGAGAAGGCCCGCGAAATCATCGATTCGCTGAAGGCCGACTTCATGTGCCAGTACGAGGAGAAGGACTCCATCGGCAAGCGCTACAGAAGACAAGATGCCATCGGCACCCCGATGTGCGTCACGGTGGATAACGACACCTTGGTGGACAATACGGTCACCGTCCGCGACCGCGACACGATGCAGCAGGTGCGCGTCCCGATCGACAACCTGCGCAGCATGATTTTCGATGAATTGAAGCCGAAAAAATGACATAAATTGCATTGTAGAGACGCGCCATGGCACGTCTCTACATAGACAACCCTATAGACAACGGTTGGATTTCGATTTTACAACAAATTGAAATCCAACCGTTTGTTTTTTTACTATCATTGCGATATAATAGACAGGCCCTCTTGGGTTTCTATTTCACAAACCTGTGTTTCACAAATCTGTGAATCACAACCTTGTGAAATTAAAAATTAAGTTGTAATTTTGCCGAAAAATCGAAGCAATGGATAAACCTTTTATTTTTGGCATCCCTGTGGAGGACAGCCATTTCATCGGTAGGGAAGAGGAGATCAATCGTCTCGCCACCAATTTCAAGTATGGTGTAAACACCGTGCTGATCTCTCCGCGTCGCTGGGGCAAAACTTCCTTGGTGAACAAAGTGACTGGTATGACGGCTTCAAAAGAGCTATTGGTGGTTAAGATGGATATTTTTTCGTGTCGTAACGAATATGACTTCTATAATGTCTTTTCGGAGGCCATCCTGAAACAGACTGCTTCGAAAGTAGAGGAATGGAAAGACTTGGCCAAAGGCTTTATCGAAAGATTGGCGCCAAAGATCTCCATATCAACGGACCCGCTTTCCGAGTACTCCCTCTCTTTAGGGATTACTTCAAAAACCCATACCCCAAAAGAGGTGCTGCAACTTCCTGAGACGATCGCCCAAAGAAAAGGTTGCCATCTTTTGATTTGTATTGACGAGTTCCAACAAGTGGGCGAATTTCCCGATTCCTTAACGGTTCAAAAACGCATGAGGTCGGTCTGGCAGCATCAGAACAACGTGTCGTATTGCCTCTATGGCAGTAAGATGCACATGATGACCAACTTGTTTCAAAAGAAAAGCTATCCGTTTTATAAGTTTGGTGAGATGCTGTACCTCAAACCGATCTCGCTCGATGCCTGGAAGAGTTACATCTCTGAACGTTTTGAACAGGAGGGGAAACACATTTCCGGCGAGTTGATCCAAAGGTTGTGTGAGACAGTGGAATACCATTCCTCATACGTTCAACAATTGGCCTATTGCACCTTACTTATGACCAAGAAAGAAGTTACCGAGGAGGTTTTATCCGCAGCCATTGAAGACCTGATCTCACAAAACTCCAGCATTTTCATCGAGCAGACCCAGTCGTTGACGTCTTATCAACTGAATTTCCTGAGGGCAATCTTGTATGGAGTAAACAACGGTTTCAACGAGAAAGAAGTCCGCGAATCTTTCGACCTTGGTGTTCCTTCAAACGTGGATCGTTTGAAAAAATCGTTGGTTGACAAAGAGCTGATCGAATATACCGAAAAAGGTGTCGAAATAGGTGACCCTGTGCTTCGGCTATGGCTGAAAAGAGTGCTTTTCTGATGGCTAAAAATTCGTGTAGTAAGAATTGGTTATTTCGTATCAACCATCATCGCAAAGATAATATAAATATTTTCAATTCAGTATTAATTTATGAATTTTTTTTCAATCCTATCATATTAATGATGATACTAACTTATATTAATTGAAATATAAAATCGTGATTTTCAAGTCTACAATTATTTTATAATTAAAAAAATAATTAACCGAAAAACGAAATTCTTAAGGGTAAAATTCGTAATTTTGCTGGATTTTTTACCCTATTAAGACCTCAAATTGAACATGATGAAACGAAACACAGCTGTCTTTGGAATTCTGCTGCTGGCTTTGATCGTCCCGATGATGCTGAAAGCGCAGACCAACATCACTTCGTTAAGCACAATAACTGATCCGAGTGGCCATTACAAAATCACCCAGGATATCAATGGAGGCATCCCAGGTGTCAGTACTTTCAACGGTACCCTCGAAGCCGACATCAACCCTAACACCCACATGCCGTATCGCATCAGTGGGCTTTCGGCTCCATTGTTCACCACCCTTACCGGCACCGTGAAGAACCTGGTGCTGGAGAATGTGAATATCACCAGCGGTGATGCATCAGGCAATACGGGTGCCGTAGCATGTGTGGCCAATGGCAACGCCCGCATCTACAACGTGGGCATCCTCAGCGGCGAGGTGGGCGGCAGCAATGATGTCGGTGGCCTTGTGGGTTTCCTCAACGGCGAGGCCCGCGTCATTAACTGCTATAGCTTTGCTAATATCACCAGTGGTAACAACGTTGGGGGTATTGTTGGTAACAACAAAGAAACTACTAATTCCGACGCCGCCAACCTCAAAACCATGGTGATGAACTGTATGTTCTATGGTGACATTACAGGCGGCACCACAAAATCCCCCATCTATGGCGGCACAATCATCAACAACAAGGATGGCAAAGGCGTGGGAAATTACAACTATTTCCGCCTCGAAGCTCCTTATGTTAAGCCTACTGGCATCACCTATAACTGTGCTCTTGGTGCCGAGGACCGTTTCCTGCAGCGTTTCGAGTTTTACCGCCACCTACTTAACAGCCACCGAGAACTGGCTGGCTGGTGGGCTACTGGTACCTATAGCAGTAGCGAAATGCTGAAATGGGTCTTTGAACCATCGCAGATTGGCAGCGACACTCCCTATCCCATTCTTAAGGCACCGGGAAAGTATCCGTCGGTGGTGAATATCGACGCAGAGAATGCTACGACGCAGAGTGAGCGCAATAAGGGCGGCAAGTTGGGCACACTGACCGTCAACATACAAATGGGTGACGGAGCAGTGTTCCAGCGACCGACGGGAGCTGCCATCACCACCTCACAACTCACGCTAAACATTACCGATAAGGACCCCACACACTACAACTTCAACTACTACAAGGTGCAGCTGCCCTATTACAACGACGTGGGCACCAAAAACTACACGGGTAACCGTGTAGTAACTGGTTGGAAGATTGTCAGCATCACAGGTGGTACGCCAGGCACTTTTAGCACAGGCGACGATGCCCCAGCCTATAATTTTGCCGACCGCAACTGCACCAACAAGGACCTATACGGTACTGGCGGTAGTAATCGTATCTTTAACCAAGGTGCCTACTGGGATGTACCAGAAGGGGTGACAGCCATCACCATCGAACCCTATTGGGCCAAATGTGTCTATTTAGCCGACCAGAACGCTGACAAGGTGTATAATACGGCAATGGGAACCGAATACAATGTGCCTAGAGTCGGTGGTGGACAGATATACACCAACGGCAACAGTTATTCCATTGCCGGAGAAAACCAAGTGGTTTACACCACTATTGGCAATGCTGTCGCAACTGCTGCACTTTATGAGAATGTTAATGAGGCCACGTATAAAGCTCGCAGCGTTTATGATTATGCCGTGGTGCTTGTGGGCAATTATCACCATCTTAATAACATTACAGCAGGAACCAAGCCCTATACAGTAACCTCTATCGACCTTGATGGCGACAATGAACCGGACTATTCTTTTATCCTTCGCTTCGATAGTCGAACCCAGTTTCATCCTGTGAGGTACGATTTCCTGAACCTGATAGGTCTCGGTATGGCGCAGAAGTCCCAGGGCGGAACGGGCTCTTACAACTTCGGTATTATGCAACCTTTGGGTTGGTTTGAGACTACCAATACCTCGCTTTTCCGTGTCACCCAGTTTGAGTATGATCGTTCCAATCGTGGCGCAGCCCCCTATATTGTGCAAGGTGGTGTAATAGAGCAATGGGTAAGCGGCCAGAACAACAATGTCGCAAACATGACTACATATTTCCTTGTTGGCGGTAACGTATGGTTCAAGGAGTTCCACCGCGGTACCCACCAGGATAACACCTATCAGTCGAAACATCCACCTGTATCGGTCACGGGTGGCGACTACAATGAGTTCTATCTTACAGGTCTTTATCGAGGCGATATCACCAGTTATACCGACAATGCCGAATGTTATATCAACGGTGGCCGCTTCGGCACCGTGGCCGGCGCAGCTATGGAGGGCATAAATGGCGACATTACCTGGCAGGTGCAGAATGCCGACATCCGCGAGTTTTACGCCGGTGGTATTAATGCTGCCAAACCAGTGACGGGTAATCTTAGCACCACCATCACTGGCGGTCATATCGAGCTATTCTGCGGCGGGCCAAAGTTTGGTGACATGAGTGCAAACAAGACTGTCACCACCACTGCCACTGGCTGCACTTTCGGAACCTTCTTCGGCGCCGGATACGGTGGCAACTCCTACAGCCGCCAAGCACCGAGAAACCATAACAATATTATAAACTTCCCCCATAACGATAATCAGGCAGGCAACGACGCCTCTTGGAACGCATGGTTGAAGAGATTCTACAAGCAAACATACGACGCAAGCTTCGGTGGTGTCTCCACCCAGTTCAACTACCAGTTCCTCCCTATGTCGGGCAATGCTGACAACGTGGCACGTATCTTTGTGGAATATGTGAAGTTCTCGTTAGCCATCACGCACAGTGTCACCTCCACGCTGACGAACTGCACCGTCACGGATAACTTCTACGGCGGTGGCAGCCTCGGCAAAGTTGAGGGTACCGTCACCTCCACCTTGAATAACTGCACCGTGAAAGGCAATGTCTTTGGTGCTGGTTTCTCGGCCTCGCTGCCCACTGTTGAGGTAGACAGCCTCAGCTTCCGCGTGGAACCTTACTACTATACTGAGCTTGGTACCTACCGCACCGGTGTCAAGGGGCGCACCACCACCTTCCGATGGGAGCATCGCGATCCGGTGAACTCCACGGCAACGGCCATACAAAACAATGTTGAGAACGACAGTATCCTCTACACCACTGTGAACCTTAACAAGAACAACCTCGGTTCGGTCTCCGGCGAAGTCCAACTCACTATCAACGGCGGCACCATCGGTACTGAAGGCAACAGCGACACCGGTAACGTTTACGGCGGCGGTGACGAGAGCTATGTCAACAATCCTTCCAACCCTGCCAATGCCAAAGCCACCGTCATCCTCACTGGCGGCGCCAACATCTTAGGCAACGTCTATGGCGGCGGTAACAAAGGCGAAGTTAGCGGCAGCTCTGAAGTGCTTATTAAGGATAATTGATTATTGTGCCAATCACGGTGCTGGAACAGCCGGTAGCATCACCGCACAGCGGTCGATGATCTCGTTGGCGATCTGGAATCCTCTGTCGCAGGTTTTTTTATCAATAATGCCGTCATAACCCATGGAAAGGTGCATGATGTCATAGCCGATATTCACCAATGCCAACAGTTTCTTGTCGCGCGTGCCGACGGCCTTCTGGTAGTCGCTGATGTCAGGGCGGTGCTTTTTGTTCTTCTTCACCTGGAATACGGTGTCGAGAATGAACAACATCCCGTTCCAAAGTGTGTTGCCGGCCATCTTCACGTATTTACGATCGGTGTAGGAATGGGTTTCAGGATCCAGATCCCCGTTTGTTCTTAAAACGTTTTGGGCGTTATCCACATAACGCAAGGCTTCTTCAATTGGATTTTTCTTTTCCATGATTGTTTTCGTTTTTTATCGCTGCAAAGATAAAAGAAATTTCAATAATCAGTATTAATTCATCAAAAAAAATTCAATGATGCAATTTTTTTATTAATACTCTTTTATTTTTTCAATTCCATAAAATCATATTATAATTGACTATCAATTGAGAGTTTTTTTTCACAGGAAGAAAATTTTTAACAATGTTTAGGAGAAAAAACTACTCAAAAATTGCCGTCGGTTGCTGAAAAATGTGTATCTTTGCGGGATTTTTCGCGTGTATATATAAATATATATTTTAAAAATCGCATACAAATGAACGCAACAAAACGAAATAAAACCCTCTTCGAAACCCTGCTGCTGGCCGTGTTGATGGTTCTTCCAATGTGGATGAGAGCCCAAACTCCCATCACTTCGTTAAGCCAAATAACCAATGCGGGTGGCCATTATGTCATTACTCAGGATATTACAGGTGGCACTCCTGGGGTAACAACCTTCAATGGAATCCTTGAAGCTAACATTGATTCTGATACCCACATGCCTTACCGTATCAAGAACCTTGGCGCTCCGCTGTTCACAACCCTTACAGGAACGGTGAAGAATTTGGTGTTGGAGAATGTGAACATCAGCAGTGGTACTGATGTTGGTGCTATTGCTTGTTACATGACGGGTACGTCAACCAACAAGGC
>JAGCPG010000003.1 GCA_017645245.1 Bacteroidales bacterium | reverse complement strand
CTTCCTGTCATTTGCTTTTCTGCTAGTTTTCTGAATCTTTTTGACATTGTCAGATAATAACAGAAATATAAGTCCGTTGCTGCTTTTGGCCTGAGCACATGAAACTCCGTACTGCCCAAACCAACGCCATTAAACAAACCTCTTGCAATCGCTCCTTTCCCATTTTCCATACATGGTGTTATTTTGGCAAATAAAATGTCATTTTCTTGGAATGGTGTTAGACCTTTGCCTTTATAGTCAGAAACATTCACCTTTTCTTGATGCAGAATCTCTCCCTCTTCCGAAACGTCAGGCATAGTAATTAACGATGCTTCTTTGTCTGTGATTTTTGTTGTAGGGTTTACTTCCACTAAATCAGAAAATGGGATTTTTGGCTGTTCTTTGATGTTATTATTCTCATTTATATAGATTTGTATCTGATTTTGTAGGATTTCCATCTCCCTCTTCTCCTTCTCCACCACCTCATCGGCGGCCCAGAGCAGCTCGACCAGGCGTTTCTGCTCGGCTTTGGGCGGGAGGAGGAATTCGTAATCGGCCAGTTCCTTGAACTTGGTGCGCGGAGACAAAGAACCCGCAGAGGTGGCCAACGCTTTCTGGAAGAAACCTTCGCTTTGTATCAGGAATGGCAGCAACTCGGGCAGCATCACCTTTTCAATGGCTTCAAACACAAGAATGTCGCCGGAACAAATGCCGTCAAACTCGGCATACGCCACTTTCCGTTGGTAGGCGCGCCTCCTTCCAAACAGCACTTGCCCTTTCTTGAACTTGCGCGTAAAGGTGGTTTCTTTCTCCAAAGTGTCCCAATGGGTGATATGCAGGTTGTTAGGCTCAATATGTTCAAGTCCAATCAAATGGTCCAAACCTTCCGCAGCAGGGTCCTTGGTTGCCTCGTTCACTTGCTGGCAGACCTCGTCAAACCTGTATTTCTTCCAGTGGGTTTTATCTATGTGTAGTTCGTTCATCATTTCTTTCCTTTTGCGTTTTTCTTCACCAATTTGGCGGTGGTTTTCACAGTTTCCAAATAGGCTTCCTCAACGGGCGAGAGGGTGTTGCTTTGGTATTTGCGATACTCGGCGGTAGCTTTCTCCAAGGCTTGCGCATGACTTACAGAGCCAGGCCCCTCGAGCAACGGTCTGTTGCCAGAGGTGAGCACCGAATCCAATTGGTGGATATAGTCGCTCATGTACATGGGCTTGTGTTCAAGCGCATTGATTTCAGCTATGTCGAAGTAACCCGAAACGAGATTGTTCAAAATCTTCAACTCGGTTTCGTCCAGATAGTTTTTGGCAATGCCTATGTCTTTTAATGCTGGCATTTCTCCTGAGAATGTGGTCAGTCCCATAAAAGGCTTGTCGGCATCGGCACGCTCATAGATAACTTCGGCGGCGGTATGACCATGGGCGGCATAGTGTAGCTTGTTCTGCACCATCTTGAAAAACAGAATGGATTCATCGCTTTTGGGGTTGTAGTCCACACTGGTGGCATAGAGGTCAAGCACCTGACGATACAGCACCTTTTCAGAAGAACGGATGTCGCGGATACGGTCGAGCAGCTCTTTCCAATAATTGCCGCCGCCATTGCCTTTCAGTCGCTCATCGTCCATGGTAAAGCCTTTAACCATGTATTCCTTCAGACGCTGCGTGGCCCAAATGCGGAAACGCGTGGCAATAGCCGATTTTATACGGTAGCCAAGCGAAATAATCATGTCGAGGTTATAGTATGTAACCTCATAGTTTTTGCCATCATCGGCAGTTGTTCGGAATTTCCGAACAACTGAATTTTCGTCCAATTCACCTTCGGCAAAAATATGCTTGATATGTTCGCTGATATTGGATTTACTGGATTGATACAGAAGAACTAACTGTTGCTGATTAAGCCAAACCGTTTCGTTGTCCAATTTCACATTGATCTTCGTCAAACCGTCCTCGGTTTGATAGATGATGATATCGCCGGTGTTTTCTATTTTATTGTCCATGTTGTTCGTTTCCTAATCGTTTAATAGTTTGTTTACTCCCTCATATAAATCCATCCTATTTTTCCCCCATTCCACCAGCAGTTCTTCAAAAGTTTGTTTCTGCGTTTCATCCTTCACCTCCAATCGCGATACATATTGTGAAATGTTGAGCGTGGCACCGTTCTCCAAAATTTTCTCGTTGCTTACCACTTTGGCAAAGCCGGGAATGTCCTTGTATTCCTTGTACGCCTTGAAAATTTTGTCGATATGCCTTTCTTCGAGCATGCTTATGGTCTTGTCGCGTTTCACTTCATCCACGGCATTGATAAAGAGAATTTTGCCTCTCCGTTGTTCGGGTTTCTGTGTGCGGCAAATCAGCAGACAGGCCTCCATGGGGGAGTTGTAGAACAAATTCGGTCCCAAACCTATGACACAATCCACGCAATCGCTTTCAATCATCTTGCGCCGCATGTCGCGTTCCGCATCACGGAAAAGGATGCCGTGGGGCCAAAGCACTACGCAACGCCCAGTGTCGGGTTTAAGGCTTTTCATGATGTGCTGCTGGAAAGCATAGTCGGCACAGCCTTGCGGCGGTGTGCCCCAGATGTTGCGCCCGTATGGATCGTCGGTGAAGGCAGTCTGGTCCCAGCTTTTGATGGAATAGGGCGGATTGGCCAATACTATATCGAACTTCTGCAACTCATCATATTCCATAAAGATAGGATTGCTCAACGTGTTGCCTCGCACGATGTTGAACTCTTCGAAGCCATGCAGCAACATATTCATTCGGGCAATACCGGAAGTAATCAAGTTGATTTCTTGCCCGTAGAGACGCAAAGTGCGGTATTCCTTGCCTTGGTCTTTGAGCATCATGGCGCAGTTGAGCAGCAAACCGCCGCTGCCACAGGTGGGGTCGTACACGCTGTCGCCTTCGTGTGGGTCGGCAATGAGTGTCATTAGGCGCACCACCGTTCGGTTAGTATAGAACTCGGCAGCCGTATGGCCGCTATCGTCGGCAAATTTCTTGATTAGAAACTCGTAGGCGTTACCTAACTCGTCATTGGGCACATTTTTAATGTTGAGGTTCTTGGTGGAGAAATGCTCAATAAGTTGGCACAGCATTGCATCCGAAAGCCGTTCCTTGTTGGTCCAGTCGGCATCGCCGAAGATGCCTTGCAGTTGTTGTGCGTTCACTTTCTGGATGGCATTCAAAGCCTTGCTGATGGCTTGTCCCACATTTACGGTCACTTGTCGCACTTTGTTCCAGTGGGCTTCGGCTGGCACTTTGAAACGGTGGTTCTCGTCGAAAGCTGCGTATTCCAAATCGCCGTCACTTTCGGCCAGCGCGTCTTCATATTCTTCGTCGTAAACATCACAAATGCGCTTGTAGAACAGCAGGGGGAAGATGTATTGCTTGTAGTCGCCGGCATCAATGAAACCGCGAAGATAGGTGGCAGCACCCCAGAGATAGGATTCTAATTCTTTCTGTGTCATTTCGCAAATTCATTTAGCAGGTGAATAAAACGTTCTTCGGCTTCTTGTGCCTCTTTGACGGCAACCTTTAGTTGGGCTTTGGCTTCATCCAAAGTCGGCAGATTGTCGGTCATTTCCTTTTCCACATAAAGGGGTATGTTCAGGTTATAGCCGTTAGCTTTTATCTCTTCAAGGTCAACTACTTTAACATGGTTTTTCACATCCTTGAAGTCGGCGTACCATTGATAGATGGTCTCAATATGCTCAGGTTCCAAAGTGTTTTGCGCCCGACCTTTTTTAACTTGGTCAGCTGCGTCAATAAACAGGAACTTGCCTTTTCGGGATTTCTCTTTCTGTGCGCGGAAGACCAAAATGCAAGCCGATAAAGTTGCTCCGTAAAAGATGTTCTCGCCCAAACCGATGACGGCTTCCAACAAATCTTTTTCCAGCAAAACTGAGCGGATTTTGGCTTCGGCGTTTTTACGGAACAAGGCACCGTGTGGCAGTACCACCGCCACGCGACCCGTCTTTTCGTCCATCGATTTCACCATGTGCTGCACCCAGGCCATATCGCCATTGCCTTTAGGTGGTGTGCCTGCAATGTTACGGCCGTAAATATCATCAGCCCAGATGTCAGCTCCCCAGTTGCTTAACGAGAAAGGCGGATTGGCAATGACAATGTTGAACTGTTGCAGATGGTCGTACTTGAAGAATTTGGGCTCGCGTAGTGTGTCGCCGCGTTCAATATGGAAATCCTCAATGCCGTGCAGGAACATGTTCATTCGGGCAATGGTGGAGGTGGTCAGGTTTTTCTCCTGTCCGTATAGTTTAAGCGTACGGAAGTCGCCACCGTTTTGCTTTACCTGTTCGACACATTCCAACAACATTCCTGCGGTGCCACAAGCCGGGTCGTAGATGGTTTCGCCCTGTTGCGGATTGACAATCAATCCCATCAAATGCACCACTGAGCGAGGCGTATAGAATTCTCCCGCTTTCTTATTCGTTTGGTCGGCAAACACCTTGATGAGATATTCGTATGCTCTGCCCAAAACATCGGGTTCCACATTAGAATTGGAGAGGTTGTATTGCGAATAGTGCTCAATCAAGCGGCATAGCAGCTCATCAGAAAGCTTGTCCTTATTGGTCCAGGCGGCATCGCCGAAAATGTTGGCCAAATATTGCGGATTGGCCTGCTCGATTTGCGAAAAAGCACCCTTGATAGCGCTACCCACATTGGTCGTGACAGCCCGAACGTCTTTCCAATGGCAGCCTTTGGGGATGATAAACCGATGCATTTCCGCTCCAGAGGCATATTCGTGGTCGCCTTCACTTTCTGACAAGGCTTCGTTATACTCCTCATCATAAACATCGGAGATCCGCTTGAAAAACAATAGGGGGAATATATACACCTTAAAATCAGCAGCATCCACAGGACCTTTGAGAATCCATGCAGCTTTTGAAAGGTATTGTTCAAGGTGCGATAGCGTAAGCATACATATTTATTTACAACCGCAAATTTACAAAACAATCTGACAAAAAAAGGATATGCCCCTTTTTAGAGGCATATCCCGTATTAAGAAATAATAAATATTTCAAGTTTACTTCCCTTCGCTCAGCTTCTTGTAGCCTTCGTAACGGAGCTTGGCGAACTGCTCGGTCTTGGCGAACAGCTCCTTGGCCTCGGCCGGGAAGGTCTTCACGAGTGAGTTGTAACGAACCTCACCCATGATGAAGCCTTGGAACTTGCTCCAGTCGGGCTCCTTCGAGTCGAGGTGGAAACCGTTCTGACCGGCTTCTTCCTCGGCAGGATTGAAGCGCCAGAGGTGCCAGTAACCGCACTCAACGGCAAGCTTCTCTTCAAGCTGGGAGTGACCCATGCCGATCTTGATGCCGTGGTT
>JAGCPG010000040.1 GCA_017645245.1 Bacteroidales bacterium | reverse complement strand
CTCAGAACTAACTCTTGTTCCATCACTATCTGTAGGGCTGTCACATTGTGGTAGCCCTACGTGTTTATAATCTTGGTTTTTATGATAAAATCAATAATAATATAAAAAACTTTACAAAATCTCTTGACAAACCGTAGAAATTTTGCTATTTTTGCTGGTGCCCATGAGATTCCAATTGGTTTAGCAAGCAAGTTGATAAAGAGATACAAAATTTGAACAATTAAAGTTAAGAGTTATGGAAAAGATTGTCATGGTAATTGAAAAGTCAAGCGATCATTACGGAGCATATTCCGAGAATTGCGACGGCATCTATGCAGCTGGAAAAAATATTGAGGCTGTGAAATCGGATACTTTTGAAGCCATTCGTTTACTGAAATAAAACCTGCCTGAAAGCCGTTGGCCTGAACAAATCAAAGGTGATTTTGAAATAGAATGGAAGATGGAGGTTCCCAGTTTTTTGGAATACTATTCTTCGTTCATGTCACTTGCCGGTATGGAAAAAATGACGGGGATCAATCAAAAACAACTTTCTAATTATTTAAATCACCGTACTACACCTCGAAAAAAACAGAGTGACCGAATTTGCGAGGGAATCCATCGGTTTGCGGAAGAATTGCTGAGTATTACACTCTGAACAACAAACATTGTGGTAGTTGAGATTTCGTTTTTCTTCAACATTTGTTTCAATCAAAATTTTTTTTTTACTTTTGTCCAAGATATCAAATCTTATAAGCAATGAAAAAATATAAAAAGGTTTTAGCAGCCTTAATGCTAATGACAGTGGCGGTAATTGCCGCTGGATGTAAACCAGAGGATAATGGCGAAAACAATGAAGTGACCGTTACGGTGACTACTGTTGAACCGAGCGAGATTACCAAAACCACCGCGATTTGCGGAGCCGAGGCGATCGTTAGCGAAGGAGCTGAGCTTGCTGAGATTGGCGTGTGCTGGAATACCCACGAGAATCCCACCGTAAACGACAAACTTCTTTCCACTACCACATGGAACGAGCCTTTCTCCTGTACACTCACCAACCTTGAACCCGGCACTGAATATTATGTCCGCGCCTTTGCCCTATGCAACTCCAAGTATTACTATGGCGAGAACAAGAGCTTTACTACGGAAAGCACCGCTGGTAACGGCAGTTTAAATGGGCATGATTACCTTGACCTTGGCCTGCCAAGCGGCACGTTGTGGGCTACCTGCAATGTGGGAGCGAACGCTCCAGAGAAATACGGCGATTACTTCGCTTGGGGCGAGACCACACCGAAGACGACTTACAACTGGAGTACGTACAAGTACTGCAATGGTGAGCCTGACCAGTTGACCAAGTACTGCGATGACCCGCTTCACGGCTACAACGGCTTCACAGACGATCTGACCACATTGCTTCCAGAGGATGATGCGGCTACTGTCAACTGGGGTGATGGATGGTACATGCCCACGTATGACCAGTGGGTGGAGCTGTACGAGAACACCCGCCATTTTTGGGCGACTCAGAATGACGTGAACGGCAGAATCTTCGTCGGCGCAAACGACAATAGACTTTTCGTGCCTTTTCCTGGCTACCGTCAGGACAATGAGCTCAACCAAGCTGACACTATAGGTTATTACTGGTCGAGTATGCTCGGCACTGGTATCTATGTGTATGACCTCGTTATAGCTTCGGGCAGTTGTCACATGGGCTACTACCTCAGCCGGGGCAGTGGTCTGTCTGTCCGTCCAGTGTGTTCTTCGCGGTAATAACTAACCAAATCTCATAAGTCATGAAAAAATACAAAAAGGTTTTAGCAGCCTTAATGCTAATGACGGCGGTAATCATGACCGCTTGTAATCCGAAAGATGACACGAACGACAACGACGATAACGGCGGCGACGATGTTGTTGATTGCGGTGGCATCGGTACCTATGGAGGTCATGAATATGTTGACCTATGCCTGCCTAGCGGTACCTTGTGGGCCACCTGCAACGTGGGTGCCAATACGCCTGAAGGCTACGGCGACTACTACGCTTGGGGCGAGGTGCAAACCAAGAGCCGTTATCATTGGAATAACTACAGGCATTGTAAAGGTAATTGGGACCAACTGACCAAGTATTGCTTTGAACCTGAATATGGTTATGAAGGTTTTACCGACTCCTTGAAGTTTTTAACCTATGAAGATGATTACGTCATGATCAATTGGGCCAATGGCTGGCGTATGCCCACTAATGAACAGTGGAGGGAACTATTGCAGAACACCGAATGTGTTTGGACGACACAGAACGGTGTGAACGGCAGACTGTTCACTGCTGATAACGGCCATAGTCTTTTCCTTCCGGCGGCAGGAGTCTTGTTTTCCTATGGTCCCGTCACAGATGAAGATGTACAAGGTTACTACTGGTCGGATGAACTTGGTATGAATGAGAATGGTATTAGTTCGATATCCGCAGGTAGTTTTGTCTTCAATTCCTCAGTGGCTATTCCGAGAAGAGATGAGCGTTATTTAGGCTATTCGATCCGTCCGGTGCATAACAAACTGTCAGAATAACCAAAAGACAGCGTTAAAAAAAAAGCCCTCCGAAAACTTCAGAGGGCTTTTTTGATGATCCAAAGATCTTAACCGAGATAACTCTTAAGGATCTTGCTTCTGCTCGTGTGTTTCAACCTACGAATAGCCTTTTCCTTAATCTGACGCACACGTTCACGCGTCAAGTCAAACTTTTCACCGATCTCCTCCAAAGTCATCGGGTGGCTGCCGTTGAGTCCGAAATAAAGACGGACGACGTCGGCCTCGCGCGGTGTCAACGTGGAGATGGCCCGGTCAATTTCTTTGCGTAACGACTCGTACAGAAGCTCCGTCTCAGGAGTGGGTGCCTCCTCGCTCTTCAAGACGTCGTACATGGTGTTGTCTTCGTCCTGGATCAGCGGGGCGTCCATCGAGATGTGACGTCCGGCATTCTTCATCGACTCTTTCACCTCTGCCTCCGTGATTTCCAGCACCTCGGCAATCTCCTCTGCATTGGGTTCACGTTCATACTCTTGCTCGAGCTTAGCGTAAGCTTTGTTGATTTTGTTGATGGAACCGATTTTGTTCAGTGGGAGACGGACAATACGCGATTGTTCGGCCAGTGCCTGAAGGATGGATTGACGAATCCACCACACGGCGTAGGAGATGAATTTGAAACCTCTGGTTTCGTCGAAACGTTGTGCGGCTTTTATCAGTCCCAAGTTGCCTTCGTTGATTAAGTCGGGAAGACTGAGGCCTTGGTTCTGATACTGTTTTGATACGGAGACGACGAAACGCAGGTTGGCTTTGGTAAGCTTTTCCAATGCGGCTTTGTCGCCTTGCTTGATACGTTGCGCCAATTCTACCTCTTCTTCGGCGGAAATCAGTTCAACCTTACCAATTTCTTGCAGGTACTTGTCGAGAGACGCGGTCTCACGGTTGGTAACCTGCTTCGTAATCTTTAACTGCCTCATTTATAACGTGTTGGTTAACCAAAAATTAGTTCTTGTGGTTGTTGTCATGGTTGCCACCGTGACCATGTCCGCCACGGCCGTGACCGCCACGGTTACCGCCTTCACCCTTGTTCGGGCGAGGTCCGTTGTTCGGACGGGGACCGTTGCCGCCTTTCTTCTCCACATAGCCTTCTGGCTTGGGCAGCAACTCTCTGCGTGACAGGCGGAGCTTGCCGGTCTTGGCGTCGATCTCAATCAACTTGACGTCGATCTCGTCGCCTTCCTTCAGGCCAGTCTCTTCCATGGTGTTGAAGCGCTCCCAGGCGATCTCTGAAATGTGCAGCAAACCGTCCTTGTTGGGCAGGATCTCGACGAAGGCGCCGAAAGCCATGATGGAAACGACCTTGCCGTGATATACCTCGCCGACCTCAGGCACAGCGACAATGCCGCGGATCTTGGCCTTGCAGGCTTCGATGTCGGCTTTGTTCTGCGAAGCGATCTCCACGATACCTTGCACTTCGTCTTCGGTGATGGTGATGACGGTGTTGGTGACCTTCTGGAGCTCTTGGATGACCTTGCCACCAGGGCCAATGACGGCACCGATGAAGTCTTTCGGGATGTACATCTTCTCGATTCTCGGGACGATCTCCTTGTAGTCGGCACGAGGCTCGCTGATGGTCTTGGCCATCTCGTCGAGGATGTGCAGACGGCCTTGACGGGCCTGTTCGAGGGCTTCGGTGAGGACCTCGTAGCTGAGGCCGTCGACCTTGATGTCCATCTGGCAGGCGGTGATGCCGTCGCGGGTGCCGGTGACCTTGAAGTCCATGTCGCCGAGGTGGTCCTCATCGCCAAGGATATCAGTCAGGATGGCGTATTTGCCGGTCTCGCTGTCGGAGATCATGCCCATGGCCACGCCAGCGACGGGCTTGCGCATCGGCACGCCGGCATCCATCAGGGCCATGCAGCCGCCGCAAACGGAGGCCATGGAGGAAGAGCCGTTCGACTCGAGGATGTCGCTCACGATACGCACGGTGTAAGGCATGCTCTCATCGTGTGGAACCATCGATTTCAGAGCTCTTTCAGCCAGGTTGCCGTGACCGATCTCACGACGTGAGGTGCTGCGGGCTGCCTTGGCCTCGCCAGTGGCGAAACCGGGGAAGTTGTAGTGCAGCGTGAAGTTCTTGGTGCCTTCCAGCACGGCGCCGTCGATGGTCTGTTCATCGAGCTTGGTGCCGAGGGTGACGGTCACGAGGGCCTGTGTCTCACCACGGGTGAATACGGCTGAGCCGTGAGCCGAAGGCAGAATGTCGACTTCTGTCCAGATGGGACGCACTTGGCTGAGCTGACGGCCGTCGAGGCGGATGCGCTTGTCGAGGACGGCGTTGCGCACTGCCGAACGCTGGACGTCATGGAAATAACGCTTGGCCAGCGGAGCGACGGTTTCGAGCTCTTCTTCGGTATATTTTTCGAGATATTTGTCGAGGATGCCGTTGAACGTATCTTCGCGGAGGTGCTTGTCGGCGCAGCCTGAAAGGGCGAAGTCGTAGCAAGCCTGGTAGCAGTTGTCCTGCACCTCTTGGCGGATGGTCTCGTCGTTCACTTCATGGCAATACTCTCTCTTGGCTTTGCCAACCTTCTCCATCAGCTCGATCTGTGCCTGGCACTGGATCTTGATGGCTTCATGGGCGGCTTTGAGGGCGCCAAGCATCTCGGCTTCGGAGACTTCCTTGCACTCGCCTTCCACCATGCAGATGTCCTTCATGGAGGCGGCCACCATCAGCTCGAGGCGGGCTTCCTCCTGTTGCTCGAAGGTGGGGTTGATGACGTATTCGTCACCGATGAGGGCGACGCGGCACTCTGAGATCGGGCCGTGGAACGGGATGTCGGACACGCTGATGGCAGCTGAGGCGGCCAAGGCGGCGAGGGCATCGGGAGCCACGTTCTTCTCGGCGGAGAGCAGGTTCACCTGGACGATGGTCTCGGCATGGTAGTCATCAGGGAACAACGGTCTCAGGGCGCGGTCGATCAGGCGGGAGATGAGCACCTCGTAGTCAGAGGGCTTGGCTTCGCGCTTGAAGAATCCGCCAGGGAACTTGCCGGTGGCATAGTATTTTTCGCGGTAGTCGACTGACAGCGGGAAGAAGTCGGTCTCAGGAGCGACTTCGGTGGCTGAGCAGACGGTGGCAAGCAGGACGGTGTCGCCGCAACGAAGCAGCGCGGAGCCGTCGGCCTGCTTGGCATAACGGCCGGTGTTGATGCTGATTTCCTGACCGTTAGGCATCTTTATGATTTGAGTAATTCCTTCTGGACCCATAATTTTTCTTCTGTTTTAGATGTGGACTTTTAAAATAGCAAAAAAAAGGCAATAGGGTCTATTGCCTTTTTTGTTGTTCCGCTTAGGCAGCGCGAAAGCTTTTACTTTCTGATGCCCAATTCCTTGATGATGGTACGGTATCTTTCGATGTCAGTTCTCTTCAAATAATCGAGAAGTTTTCTTCTCTTACCTACTAAACGAACCAACGCGCGCTTGGCCGCCACATCTTTTTTGTGTTCCTTTGTTTGTTCAGTCAAATGCTTGATTCTGTAGGTGAACAAAGCGATTTGGCCTTCTGCTGAACCAGTATCGGCAGCGCTCTTGCCGTATTGGCTGAAAATCTCTGATTTCTTTTCTGCAGTCAAATACATAATTAATACTTCTTTACTTTTTATTTTAACTTTTCTAAACGGGCTGCAAAATTACAACTTTTTTTGATATCCCGCTGTTGTTTTCGTAATTTTTTTTCAACTCCCAACTTCTAACTCCCAACTCCAAACTGATTCATCGCCTTTGCTCTTCTTTTGGAATCCTCCAAGACCTCAAGCGCCTGCTCCTGGAGCCATTTTTCCTCCTCGGTCTCAGGGGTGAGGACGATGCCGTGCGGCTTGGAATGATGGTCCTCGTCCAGATAGGAGAAGGTGGCGAAACCGTCGGCGGCCGTCTTTTCGGGCTCGCGACTGCGGTACATCTTGGTGTAGACCGTGAGGGTGCTCTTGCCCGTGTGGATCACCTTGCTTTCGAAAGTGACGATGTCGCCGGCAAAGATGGGGAACTTGAAGTCGATGCCATGGAGTACGAGCAGGACGGTGTCCTTGGTGTCAACGTATTGGGCCACGGCGAAATAGGAGCTTTCCAGAAACCACTCGGAACATCTTCCCGCGAAGAAGGTCTGATGGTGGTTGAGGTCGGCGAGCTTGATCAAACGTTGTGAATAGGTTGCTTTCATGGGGTGGTTTATTTGAAGATTTCTTGATGATCCTTGTGCAGTCGGGCGAGGGCTCTTTCAAGCATCTCGTCATGGTCGAAGGCGAGGGGAGGGATCTCATCGATCGGGAACCATTGGGCATTGGCGGCATCGTCGCCACCTTTCACCTCAGTGAGATCGGTGATGCCATAGAAGGCGATGGAGATGACACGTCCACGGGGATCGCGATCCACCGTTGAGAAGGTGCCGAACTCCTCGATGTGCTTCAGCTTGAGGCCGGTTTCCTCCTCCAATTCCCTCAACGCGCCTTGCTCGGCATTCTCATCCATGTTGAGGAATCCGCCGGGGAAGGCCCAATAGCCTTTGTAGGGTTCGTTGCCGCGTTCGATGAGCAGGGTTTTCAGGATGCTGTTTTCAAGCCTGAATACCACACAATCGGTCGTCACGGCCGGACGCGGATATTTATAGGTGTAGGTTTGCTCTTCCACGGTGCGATGGTTTTAGTCCGCTACATCAGGGTTGCTTGACTCGTGCCGCTCAAAGAAGAAACGGGGTCTTTCCCTGGCGATGATGGGGATCAGGATGGAATTGATGACGATGCTAAACAGGATCACCGAGAAGACGATGTTCCTGATGAAATATCCGATTTCCAAATCGGGGATGTAAGCCACGGCTTGGGTGGCCAACACTGCCGCCGTCAGTCCCTTCGGGTCGATGGCCGACATGTATCTGCGTTCCTGCCTTGGGATGTCATATTTCTTGGAGATGGCGATGAGCACCACGGGGATGCGCACGAGGAAAAGCATGACGGTGATGCACAACCCGATGATGATGGGACGCCACGTGTTAAGCTGGATCGACATGCCCACATACACGAAGAAGAAAGTCTTGAGCAGCAGCACCAGCTCACTAAACAGGGAACGCTCGGTGTCGTTGAGTTTGGCGGGACGTTTTCTGATAGCCTTGTGCAGCAAACCGTCGTAAATGCCGTCGATGTTGGCCATGCCGATGCCGAAGGCCAGTGCCGCGATGGCGCCGCTGTAGCCCATCCATTCATTGACGCCATAGATGATGAACACAAAGGCGGGAGTGGTGAGCACGGAGTATTGGATGGTACGCACCCTATCCAGGATCAAGGCCCAGAAGACGGCTCCGACCAGGCCGATGAGGGTGGCCAGGATGAACGACGAGAAGATCTGTCCGAAGATCATGCCGAACTCCACGTGGTTGGATCGGATGGCTTCCAAAAGGGCCAAGGCCAGCACGATGCTGAACACATTGCCGATGGCGGCTTCCAGGATCAGGATGGTGGCGCTTTTCTGCGACATCTTGAGCTGGCGCACGATGGGGGTCACCACGGCCGAGGCGGTGCCTCCCAGCACGCATCCCAGCATGATGCTGATCACAGGGTCGAGTTTCAGGATCAACCAACCCACCAGCCATACCGCGATGGCGGAAAACACGAAATTGAAGGCGGTCAGCTTCAACGAAGGCTTGAAGGAGTCCTTCAGGTTGTTGAAACTCATCTGGATGCCGCTCTCGAAAAGGATGAGCACCAGGGTGACGGCCGATAGGATGCTACCCAGCAGGGTGAGCTTCTCGGAATCCACCAAGTGGGTGAGGGGCCCGATGATCAGTCCGATCAAGATCAGGAAGAGCACATCGGGAATCCTTCGCTTGCTGAAGATGGCACTGAACAGATGCGCGGCGAAGATCATCAAGCCGATGACGGCAATGATCAAGCCGATCTTGCTCGACGACAGTCCCGTTGAGATGGATTGGCCTAAGGCCTCGATGGGTAGGGTTTCATCCATTTATGGCAGCATTAATTGTTGTCAATTAATTCTTGAATAGTCTGTTCCTTGGCCATGAAGTGCTTCTTGTAGAAACGGCTGATGGCATTTTCCTTGTCCAGCACAGGAACCAGGATGGAGGTGAAGATGATGGTGAACAGGATCACCGCAAAGACAATGTTTTGGATGGTCTCTCCACCGGGGATGCCGCGCTGCACCGGTATGGTGGCCAAGACAGCTGCAGCCAAGCCCTTAGGCACGATGCCCGACATGAAAACCTTGTCACCGACGGGCAACGGATCGTCTTCCTTGTGGAACGACAGCTTGACGATCAGGATGCGCATCGCGAACAGCACCACGGAGACGATGAATCCGATGAGGATGGGCCAAAAACGCTCCAGCTTGATGGAGATGCCAATATAGATGAAGAAGAAGGTCTTCAGCAGGAACACTACTTCGCTGAACAGTTGTTTCTCAGTTTCGTTGAGCATGGCGGGCTGGCTCTTGAAAATCCGTTGGATGATGAGTCCACGCTTGTAGAAGTAGTCCATGTTGGCCATGCCGATACCGAAGGCCAGTGCCGCGATGGCGCCGCTAAAGCCCAGCCATTCGTTGAAACCGTAAACGATGAACACGAAGGCGGGAGTGGTCAGGATGGAGTTCTTCACGTGACGCACCTTGTCGAGGATATATGACCAGAAGATGGCCGCTACCAAGCCGATGATGCTGGCCAGGATGAAGGACGAGATGATGTCGCCCAAGGTTTGTCCGACGTTCAACGCTCCCGACTGCAAGGCCTCAAGGAAAGCCCATGCAAACACGATGCAAAGCACGTCGCTGAAGGCGGATTCAAGGATGAGAATGGTGCCTCCCTTCTGGCTGATTTTCAGCTGACCCACCATCGGGATGACCACGGCGGAGGAGGTACCCCCCAAAATGGCTCCCAGCATGAGGCTGGTCAGGATGTCGAACTTCTCAAAGAGCATGCCCAGCGCCGCCACAATGATCATGGTGATGAAGAAATTGATGGTGGTCAGCTTCATGGTACCCTTGATGGAGTTTAACAAAGTGTTGAAATTCAGCTCTGTACCGCTTTCAAACAGAATGATGACCAAGGTGATGGTGGTGAACACACTGGCTACCGAACCCAAGTCCTGAGGCTTCACCCAGTTGAAGATGGGGCCGATGACCAAGCCGATGACCATCAGGAGCAGCACATCAGGGATGCGCTTGCGGCTGAAGATCTCGGTAAAGAGGTGTGCGGCAAAGATGAGGAGGCCGATAATGGCAATGACCAATCCAGTGTTGGAAGTGCTCTCGGAAGCCTCCACGGCTTGGACGATGGAGTCAGGATTCATAGCTAAAGCTTATTTTACGATAATCTTTTGGGTGCTGTTGGTATGGTCGCTCTTGACGTTGACAAAATACATGCCTGCTGTCAAGTTGGTGTTCAGGACAGTGGTGCCGCTGATGCCGCTCTTTTGGTAAACGACCTGGCCAATGCTGTTGTAGATGGTGACCATGCAGGTTTCTTCACCCAATTCGATAGTGAAATTGCCTTGATTCGGGTTGGGGTAGATGCTATTGGTGCGGGTCACTTCCTCGCCGACTTCAGTGATCACGGAGGAGGCAGGGAAGGAAACGTTGTCGATCCAGGCGCAGTCGTCGTTGCTCGACACGGAGACATCCTTGGAGTATTCCCATCTGAGCTCGTGGTTGCCGGGGGTCAAGGTGAAGGCGGCCCGGCTCCAGTCGATGACGCCTGACCAGTTGCCTTTTTCAGTGCCGTCAACCTTGAAATACAGCTTGTCGTAGTTGGCTTCTGATGAAACTTTGTAATAGAAGCTCATCTCGCTTTCAACACCAACGAAAATATTGATGAACAAAGTCGATGTCTCGTAATCGTCGATGGCTGAAGACTTGGCGCAATACATGCCTTGGTAGGGGTTCTGTGTCACGACTTCCCATGCGAAGATGGGGCTCACGTTCTGCCAGTTGAAGGCACTGAAGTTGCCTGTCTCGAAGCCGTCCATCGACTGTCCGACAGAGATGTAATAAGAGTCTTCGAGCACATAGTTTCCGTAAAATGCAGCGTAGAACAGCTGGTATAAAGCTCCAACTTCAGCACTATAGCTCAACGTAAATTCCATATCAGCAGTAAACTCCTGACCTGCAGCGATTTCGCCATAAGTCCATTCTGTGGTATTGATGCTGATATCGCCGTGTGAATTGAAAATTCTGAACACAGCTGAAGGCACTGCTGCTCCGCCGTTGTTCTTCAGAACGAAGTGCACGGTGCCGCTGTCGCCGGGGTTCAAAGCTTGGCCTGAAGTGGTTTCCACGTCGGCGCTGACCATTTCGAATTCAGGTGCGAAGATCCTGGCGTTGAAATGGCTTTCCCATGTGTCGTTGCCGTCGGTGCAGGCAATGTTGAAACGTACGTTGGTATTGTTCGGGACGTTGTCGCTCACGGTGAAGGCGAAGGCGTTGTCAAGGGTGACGCTTTGGTTGCCGTTGATGTTACCAAGGTCTGCCGTATTTTGGCTGAAGGTCACGTATTCGCTTTCGCAGGAGATGGTTGCCGTGACGTTGCTGGCATTGACGTTGCCCACGTTTTTCAGCACCATGTTGAAAGCATAACTGCCGTTGTATTCAATCTGTTCGCCGCCGTTCAAGGTATAACTTTCATAAACGACGTACGGGGTGTTGCTCGGCACGCTCATGATTTCAACTTCCTGAGGATAGGAGCTCACGCCGGTGACTTTCATGATCATGGTGCCCACGCTCTGAAGGCCGCCTTCAAATTCGATTTCAGCCACACCGTTTTCGTCAGTGGCACCTATGGCGATAGCCTCGCCGTCAAGGAAAATCACGCAGCGGAAGTTCTTCAAGCCGTTGCCGTTTTCGTCAGTGACGTTGACATTGATCGATTGGCTCCCGATGACCACTTGTGAAGGAGCCTCAACAACGGCGGTGAAGGGTTCGTCGAGCCATACATTGACGGCGCCGTCGCCGAGGACGTTCATGTCGTAGAAGTTCCAGCGCAAGGCGCCTTCTTCCCACTGGCCGGGGGCAGTGACCCAAGGAGCGGTCATGCATTTGCCTTCTGAGATGGCGTTGCCGAGTAAGCCGATACGGTCGTACCATTGAGCGTCGGTCATCTCCCTTTCAAGGTGGCAGCCAGGACCTTCGGTCTGACCTTCGTTGAACCAGCCGTAACGTGAGTTGCCGATGACGGCCACGGCGAAGTTCTCGATCTTCACCATTCTTTCGAGAATGCAGTTCTCATCGAAAGCACCGCAGTCGCAGCCTTGTGAGTGGAAGAAGGTGTAGTTGTGGGTGACGCCATTGGTATTTGAAAAGTCGTCGTTGGAGATGCCGTACCAACCTGCGACGTAGGTGGAGTTGGCGTGACCGTCGTGGTGCACATAGCTGGTGCCAGCATTAATGGCTTGCATCAAGAGGGAGCCGCTCCAGTTGCCTTCTTCCTCATAGAGTTTGGTGAAGTCGTAATTGGTTGGATAGCAAGTGGTAGTGTATCCGTTGTCATCGTGCGTGCCGATCAGCAGTTCAAGATAATCGGAGCCGTTTGAATTGGGATTGTCATAGAGGTGTTCACCAGCCAGGATGACTTTGTGGAAC
Source organism: Bacteroidales bacterium (assembly GCA_017645245.1). Classification (GTDB taxonomy): domain Bacteria; phylum Bacteroidota; class Bacteroidia; order Bacteroidales; family F082; genus Limimorpha. The sequence continues at coordinate 23,629 of JAGCPG010000040.1, read as the reverse complement.
TCGCCCAGCACGGGGTTCTGCTGATACATCAAGGTCTTGTTGATCATGTGGGCAAGGTCGTCAGCGGTTTGGAACGACATACGGCTGATGCCGATTTCAGGGAGGAGGTCGTCCTCGCCTGGTTCGCCCCAACGACCGTCGCCATTGTCATTCCAAGTGCCGTCAAGTCCGCTGTAATAGAGGTCGGCGGGAATGTTGGTGCTCTCATACAGACTGCTGGACTGAACTTGGCAGTATAAGCCACGGTAGGGAACGATGTTGACATCGCCTCCCAACACCACCATCATGATGCCGTTGTTCTGGTATTCCTGGATAATATAGTTGCGGATCTTGTCCTGATCGTCGACACCAGTCATCTGTGCAGTGATGTCTGACACCAAGGCGATTCGGTTGCGCAAGCCGATGGAGTTGTAGTAGTCGCAATACTCGCTGTAACCGTTAACATACTCTGATGAGGTGATGATCAGCACGTCATAGGCGGTCACTTCACGGCCTTTGGTGGTGTAGCTTTCGATCATTTCGGGGTTCTGGGCCAAGCGCATCACGCTGTTCTTAATCTCCTGGGTCCCCCAGAGCATGTTGCTATGGTCTTCCTTCGCGGCCTTGAGATGCACACGCACGTTGGCGTTTCTGGCCACCATCACCTTGCCTTCCGAAGGAATGTATTGCACGGGAGTGAACGACGAGAAGGCGAAGCTGTAGCCATTTTTGTATTGTGTCGTTACAATGCCATGATTCTCAGCGGGATAAACACTTTTTGAAGCATAAACCTCTTGGTTGATGATCAAATCTCTCTTTTCCACGTCATTGGTTGTTCTTGAAGGCTGATAGGGGAAAAGGTTGATGTTGCCTTCGATTTCCTGGAAATTGGTGAGTTCCACTTCGATCGACTCGGCTTCAGCGCCTTGGGGCAGCAGCAGGCTTACGCTTTGCCAAGGCAGGCTGGGCTGTCCGGCAACGGCCGACTGCATGCAGCCTTTGAGTTGGATCTGTTGATAGCCACGCAAGGCGGTGACTTTGGGATTGCTGAACGAATAGCTCATTTCGACGGTTTGGGCAGCGATGAAGCCGCTAATCATCAAAAGAAGAAGCGTTAAGGATAGTTTTTTCATGGTATGAATGTTAAATGATTAATTCTTGAATACTCTTTTAAAATAAGGTGCAAAATTAACAAAAATCTCGAAAATATGTGGTTTTTATGTATTTTTGCGCTTTTAAAAATCGTTTATGACGGATCAGGCGAAGAAAATAAGGATCAAAGGAGCGCTCGCCGTGGCTTTTTCAGCCATGCTTTGGGGCGTTGACGGCATCCTGCTCACGCCGCAACTCTACAATTTGAACACTGCTTTTGTGGTCTTTCTGCTGCATCTGTTTCCCTTTGTGCTGATGAACTGCTTCTTTTTCAGGGAATACAGGCATCTGAAGACCATGACACGGTCTGACTTCATCTACTTCATGCTTGTCGCCCTCTTTGGCGGTGCCTTGGGGACCCTGGCCATCGTGAAGTCGCTGTTCTTGCTGAATTTCAACAACCTGTCGGTCATCGTGCTGTTGCAGAAGTTGCAGCCTGTTTTTGCCATTCTTTTGGCCCGAATCATCCTAAAGGAAAGGGTGAAGAAGGGTTTTACACTGTGGGCTTCCATTGCACTCATCGCGGGATATTTCATGACTTTTGGCTGGAACCTGCCTGATTTCACCACCAACGGCATCACCACGGTATATGCGGCTTTGCTGTCGCTGCTGGCAGCCTTTTCGTTCGGCAGCTCCACGGTATTCTCGAAGAAGATCTTGGGCAACTATTCCTTTGTGAGCTCCACCTTCTTCCGTTATGGCTTTACCACACTCATCATGTTGGTGATTGTGCTGGTAAGCGGCCATTTCGGCGATTTCGCCTTGGTGACGCAGCGCAACTGGCTCTTTGTAGCACTCATCGGCCTGACTACGGGCTCGGGTGCTATCTTCCTCTATTACTACGGATTAAGAAATGTGAAGGCATCGATTTCCACCTTCCTGGAACTGCTGTATCCGATCACGGCGGTGGTGCTCGACTACTTCGTCAATCATACCAAATACACTCTTGTTCAATGGATTGCGGCGTTCGTCATGCTGTTCTCCATTGTCATGCTTAATGTAAACTCTAAAAAACCTGGAAAATGAAAAAAATCAGAGCGGCCGTAGTGGGTTACGGCAATGTGGGGCGTTTCGCCTTGGAAGCCTTGGAAGTGGCTCCCGACTTTGAAGTGGCTGGCATCGTGCGTCGTAACGGCGCTGCCAATCTGCCTTTGGAATTAACTAATTATCAAGTCGTTAAGGATATCAAGGAATTGAAAGACGTGGACGTGGCCATCTTGGCTTGCCCGACGCGCAGCTGTCCCGACTATGCCAAGCAGATCCTGCCTTTGGGGATCAACACGGTGGATTCGTTTGACATCCATACCTCCATTGTGGACTACCGCCGCGAGCTGATGCCGATCAACAAGGATACCAAGACCGTGAGTGTGATTGCCGCCGGTTGGGATCCAGGTTCGGACTCCATCGTGCGCACCTTGATGCAGAGCTTGGCTCCTAAAGGCTTGTCCTATACCAACTTCGGGCCGGGCATGTCGATGGGTCACAGCGTTTGCGTTCGCTCGAAGAAAGGCGTTCGCAATGCCCTTTCGGTGACCATCCCGCTGGGCGAGGGCATCCATCGCCGCATGGTGTATGTGGAGTTGGAGGATGGCTACACCTTGGAGCAAGTCACCAAGGACATCAAGGCCGATCCGTATTTCGCCAGCGACGAGACCCATGTGTTTGCCGTGGATAGCGTGGATGCCGTCCGCGACATGGGTCATGGCGTGAACCTGGTGCGCAAGGGCGTCTCGGGCAAAACCCAGAACCAGCGCATGGAGTTCAACATGAGTATCAACAACCCCGCCTTGACGGGTCAGGTGCTGGTAAACGTGGCTCGAGCCAGTATGCGACTCCAGCCGGGATGCTACACCATGGTGGAGATTCCGGTGATTGACATGTTGCCAGGAGAGAGGGAGGAATTGATAGGACATTTGGTATAAAATGAAACGAGTCAGGTTGGTTTGCTTCGTCGCGGCGCTCCTCGCAATGACGTTTGTTTCTTGTTCCAAACAGGACAAGATCGACGAACTCATTTCCCGGATGACCCTTGAGGAGAAATGCGGTCAGCTGACCTGTCCGATTGGCTTTAACTTCTACGGCAAGGAAGGCGATTCCCTTTGGCTTTCAGACGACTTCATCGGCATGATGGATACCTTGCCTTTGGGCTCATGCTGGGCGGTGCTGCGTGCCGATCCGTGGTCCAGGAAGACGGTGGAAACAGGTTTGCATCCGCATGAGTCGGCTAGGCTGCTGAACATGATGCAACGTCATGCGATTGAACATACCCGACTGGGCATCCCGTTGTTGTTCTGTGAAGAGACCCCGCATGGTCACATGGCTGTGGGCACCACGGTGTTCCCGACGGGCATCGGACAGGCTAGCACCTGGGATCCCGAGTTGCTGGAACGGATGGGCGAAGTCATGGGTAGTGAGATCCGTCTGCAAGGCGGGCATGTGGGCTATGGCCCAGTGCTTGACATCGCCCGCGATCCACGCTGGTCGAGGGGGGAGGAGACGATGGGCGAGGATCCCTACTTATCAGGCGTGTTGGGCGCAGCTGTCGTGAAAGGCATGCAACGTCATGTCTATGCCACCTTGAAACACCTCGCCGCCTACGGCATCCCCCAAGGCGGCCATAACGCCGCCACCGCCGATGTCGGCCCCAACCGTTTGATGAGCGACTACCTTCCTTCGTTCGAAAAGGCCATTCGCGAAGGCGGTGCGAAAACCGTGATGACTTCCTACAACACCATCGACGGGGTGCCTTGCACAGCCAACGGATGGCTGTTGCAAGACGTGTTGCGCAATACTTGGGGCTTCAATGGCGTGGTGTTTTCCGACCTTAATGCCGTCAATGCGCTTTATGCCACTCATCATGTCGCTGCCGATCCCGCCGAGGCCGCTGCCCTGGCGCTCAAGGCCGGCGTTGACATCGACCTTGGCGGGTACAACTACGGCGGCTTCCTCAAGGAAGCCCTGCAACGCGGCCTCGTCACCGAAGCCGACATCGACCGTGCCGTGCGTCGTGTGCTGCAGTTGAAAATTGACCTTGGGCTTTTTGAAAACCCATACGTCGACGAGCCTCTCGCCGAAAAGGAAGTGGGCACCGCTGAAAACGCCCAACTGGCCAAACAGGTGGCTTTGGAATCGGCTGTCCTGCTGAAAAACGACGGCATCCTGCCTTTCGGCGACGCCATAATAAAAGTGGCGGTCATTGGGCCGAACGCCGACAATATTTACAACCAACTGGGCGACTACACTGCGCCTCAGGATCCCGACCGCATCGTGACCATGCTCGAAGGCATCCAAGCCAAGGGTAGGGCGGAAGTGGTCTATGCCAAGGGTTGTGCCGTTCGCGACGAAGCCGTGGCTTGGATCGACGAAGCCGTCAAAGTGGCCAGACAGGCCGATGCCGTAGTGTTGGTGGTGGGTGGCTCCTCAGCCCGTGACTTCAAGACGAGTTACGAGGAGACCGGTGCCGCCATCGTCGACAAACACATCTCCGACATGGATTGCGGCGAGGGCTACGACCGTTCCAGCTTGAAGCTGTTGGGCCGTCAGGAGGAACTGATGCAACGCATCTATGCCCTCGGAAAACCCGTGTTGACGGTCTATATTCAGGGTCGTCCCTTGGATATGAACCTGGCATCCGAACAGAGCGACGCCCTGCTGACGCTATGGTATCCCGGCATGGAAGGCGGCTCGGCCTTGGCCGATATCCTTTGGGGTGATTACAATCCTTCGGGTAAGTTACCCATCTCCATTCCGCGTTCGGTGGGACAGATTCCCGTGTATTACTCCCAGCCCGTCATGGGCGATTATTTGGAGGAATCGGCAAAGCCGCTTTATCCGTTTGGCTACGGCTTAAGCTATACCCAGTTTGCGTATGGCGATCTGGAAGTCAATGAAGGAGAAGCCTCCGTGACGGTGACCAACATTGGTCCCTTCGAAGGGGATGAGGTAGTGCAACTCTATGCTTCAGCAAAGAAGAGTCACCTTGCACTTTCTTCTGAACGATTGGTGGCCTTCCAGCGGATTCACCTGAGGTCAGGTGAATCGCTGAAAGTAGTGTTTCCCATCCAAGATTATTCGACGACAACCTTCAGGGTCTCAACGCCCGAGCTGCGGTAAACCTGCACGAGATAGATGCCGGCGTTGCCGAGCTGGATCTGTTGTTGTCCCATCACCTTGTTGAGCTTGATGATGGTCTGGCCCATAAGGTTGCTGACAACCACATCGCTTTCGCCAACGAGCTCCAGCGTGAAGCTGCCTTGGCATGGGTTGGGATAAACCGAAGCCTGTTTCTTGGTGATGGTTTCCTCCACGCCGGTTATCAGACATGTGCGAGGGAATGTGATGTCGTCAATCCAAGCGCAGTCGGCACCTGCGGCACCATTGTGGTTCTTGTCGTACGACCATTTGAACTCATGGGTTCCAGCCGGGAAGTCATAGCTGACGTAGGTCCAGTCGGTCTCGCCCGACCAGAAATACTTGACATTGCCGTCCAAGTAGAACACGAGGTAATCCTTGTGGTAATCCGAAGAGGTCTTGAACCAGAAGCCGATTTCGCTTTCTTCAAGGACATCGGCATAGATAATCAAATTGGAGACTTCGTCATCGCCGATGGCGCCTGAACGTGCGCTATAATTGCCGGTGTGCGCTACTTCGTCAGTGACGCTCCAAGGCGCTTGGCCATCGTGCTCCCAGTCGGTATAGCTGAAGTCGCCGCTCTCGAAGGTCTCCATCAGGATGCCGATGTTGAGAAGGTGTTCCATGGTGGTGTTGTATTCACCGTATTGAAGGGTGATGTCGAGATGAATCATGGTGCCATTGGTCATGGAAGCATCCGTGTAGAAGCCGAAGTTGGCAGAAAACTTACCATCGGGACCAACCTCATCCAAAACGAGGTCTTCGTTCAGGAAATGAAGTCCGGAGTTGTCGCAAGTGACTGAGATGGAGATTTCTGGACTTGTGGCGTGGCCGTAGTTCATGCCGTTGATGATTAATGTGACTTGTTCGCCCGGATCGGCAAAGCCGTTGCCGTCGCCCATGCTGTCATCAATCTCAATGCCAGTGAATTGCAGGTTGGGCGCTTGGGCAACAAAGGACTTTTGGGTGGTGTGGCTTTCCTCGCCGACGTAGGTGGTGAGATCCAATGTGAAGATGGTTTGGTCAGGGATGTTGTTGGCAATGTCAATCTGTCCGACATGGTCGAAATGCTGGGTGCTATTGGGCTCAAATGCATCGATGGTGAAGTTGCTGTCATGGGCAAGGATGTATTCGCAATCCGAGGTAATGGCGGCGTGAACATCATTGGCGGTCACATCACCTTTGTTATAAAGGTCGCCGCCGACCCAAAGCAACTGGGTGCCGTAAATGGCTTCGCCGTCAAGTCCAGTGATATCGCCGTAAACGAAGGCTTCTCCATTGGCAATATGATTGACTTCAAAGGTCTGTGGCCATGCATTTTGTCCTGTGACGATCAGCTGCATGTCGCCATCCACGTCAAGGGCAGGGGAGAAGACGAGTTCGGCATTGCCGTTGGCATTGGTGATGCCACGGGCCAGAAGGGTTTCGCCGTTGAAAAGACTGACGGTGAAATGGTCGAGCGGAGCGTCGAAATGGCTGACGTGAACCTGGGTGGAGGTGATGCCGTTATTCAAGCCTTTTTCAAACACCACGTTGGGCTGGAATGGCTCATCGAACCAAGGGCAGAGGGCGCCGTCGCCGATCACGTTGAGGCAGTAGATGTTCCAACGCAAGCAACCTTCGTCGCCCCAGGGCATGGTGACCCAAGGTGCCGTGGCGATCTTGGCCTCGCGCAAGGCCATCCCAAGTATGTCGATATGGTCGTTGCAGTAAGCATCCACGAATTCACGGTGGATATGGGCAGCCATGCCATCGCCCCACGGCACATACCAGCCATATCTGGAGTTGCCTGTGGTAGCCACAAAGCCGGTTTGGAGCGTGACCATCTTCTCAAGGATGCAGGCGTGTGAGAAATCGCCACAGATGCAGCCATGGGAGTGGAATAACATGTAATTGTGGTCAATGCCGTTGTTGCCCGCGAAGGAGTTGTTGGCCAGCGAGCCGATTTCCCAGCCTGCCACGGTGCCCGTGTTGGCGTGTCCCACGTGATGCACATACTGTCCACCAGTGCCGATAAGCTGCCTGAAATTCTTCCCGCTCCAGCTCATTTGGGGAGAGGCGTAAAATTTCTTGAAATTGTAGTTGGTGGGATAGCCATGGGTCGTGTAATCGTAGTCGGAACAGGTTCCGATAAGGCGTTCCATATCATCGCTGCCGTAGTAACCGTCGCCAAGGTGCTCAGCGCCCAGGATGGGGGAGGTGAACTCGCCTAAAACCGGGCTTTGCAGATAGCTGAAGGTCTTCTGCATGATGGTCTCAAACTGGGCCTCATTGTTGAAAGGCAGACGTCCAATGCCAAGCTCAGGCAGCAGGTCGTCTTCGCCAACTTCGCCCCAGCGGTCGTCGTTGTCGTCGTTCAAGGTGCCGTCAAGGCAGGCATAGTACATGTCGGAGGGCAGCTGGTCTTCCTCGCCTTCTTGTGCCCAGCAATAGAGGTATCGGAAAGGCACGATGGCGACATCGCCGCCGAGGGTTACCATGGAAATACCGTTGTTCTCATATTCCTGAATGATGTAGTTGCGGATCTGTTCCTGCTGGTCGCGACCGCCCATGGTGGCATAGATCTCCTCCAGGGAAACGATGTGGGTGCGGACGCCCTTACCGTTGTAAAGCGCAAGGTATTCGCCGAACTGGGGAATCCAGCTCTCGGCAGTGATGACCAGCATGTCATAGCCGCCGATCTCACGGCCGCGTTTGCCGTAAGTGCCCAGAAGACCCGGGTTCTGTGCCAGTCGCTTGATGGATGCTTCGTTGCCTGGGGTCAGCCACAACTTGCCATCGTGGCCATCACGGCTGGCGGTAGTCTCGATGCTGACCGTAGCGGTGCGTGCATAGCTTACCTTGCCGGTCGCGGGGATGTATTGCACAGGAGTGAACCCACCGAAAGCGAACGCCACGCCGTTGAGGTATTGAGTGCTCACCGATCCGAAGCTCTTGGTCGGATATGGCACCGATGAGCGGTAAACCGCCTCGTTCTTGGCAAACGAGATGACCTCGTCGCTGGAATAGGGTCGGGGTTTTTGGCTTGGCAAAAGGGTGTAACTGCCCTCCATCTCGACCCAGTCGGAGAGCTCAACGTTGATGGACAGCGCCTCTTCGCCTTGGGGAAGGATGAGGCTGACGTTTTGCCAAGGCAGGGTGGGGTCGCCCACTTGACCCTTGGGCAGGCAGTTTTCAAAGCCAATCTGTTGGTAGCCGTCGTATTCGCTCATCACAGGATTGCCAAAGTGAAAGACGTGTGTTACCGACTGGGCTTGTGCCGAAACGGCCAAGACCATGGTAAGCAGGAGAAGTGCCAGTTTTTTCATGTTTTCTAAGTTAGTATTCTTCGTATAAATTGAATTGTTCAGGATGTTTTCCCATCACCTTGATGGATTTGTAGTATTCCCAGATCTCGGCGAGGTCTTTCTCGTAATCGCCAGAAGGGTAGAAGATCTTCTCAACGCCGCAATAGCGTTTCTTGTAATCGATGAAACCCAGCAGGATGGGGACGTTGGCACCTTGGGCGATCAGGTGGAAGCCTCTTTTCCAATGGTAGACCTTCTTGCGGGTGCCTTCAGGACAGATGATGAGATGGGTGTCCTTGTTTTGGCTGAACATGTCGATCATCTGTTCCACGAGATGGTTCTTCTTGCCACGATCTACGCGGACGGCGCCAAGTTTGTTGAGTGCCCAGCTCACGAAGCGGGTCTTGAAGAACTCCGACTTGATCATGAACTTGAATTTGGTGCCGTAGTACCAATAGAAGCACATACCCACGAAAAAGTCGGCGATGGCGGTGTGAGGCGCCACAATGCATACGGCATTGCCAAGATCGGCGGGGACTTCATTCACTGTCTTCCACCTGCCGATCTTGAGGCCGATTTTTCCAATGGCTCTTTTGATGCCCATTACCAGATTGCGGCTCTCTCCTCGGGAGCGATATACATCTTGTTTTCGGGTTTGATGTCGAAGGCTTCGTAGAAATGAGGCATGGAGCCGAGGGTGCGGTTCACACGGGCCTCCGCGGGTGAATGGACGTCTTCCTTGATGCGGCGCTCCAGGGCCTTGTCACGGATGTTGTTGCGCCAGATGGTGCCATAGCTGATGAAGAAGCGCTGGGCAGGCGTGAAGCCGTCAATTTTCTTGTTAGCCTTGGCCTCATCGGTCATCTGGTAAGCATCCCAAGCGATGTTGAGGCCACCGAGGTCGGCGATGTTCTCGCCGAGGGTCAGCTCGCCGTTGATGTGGTTGCCACGAAGCTCGAACTCGTTAAACAGCTTGACCAACTGCTGGGTGCGCTCCTTGAATCGGGTGGCGTCTTCCTCGGTCCACCAGTTGTTGAGGTTGCCGTTTTCGTCGTACTTGCAGCCTTGGTCGTCGAAGCCGTGGGTCATCTCGTGGCCGATCACCACGCCGATACCACCGTAGTTGACCGCGTCGTCAGCAGTCTGGTTGAAGAACGGAGGTTGGAGGATGCCGGCGGGGAACACGATCTCGTTCATCTCGGGGCTATAGTAGGCGTTGACGGTCTGCGGGGTCATGAACCATTCTTCCTTGTCAACAGGATTGCCGAGCTTGGCCATCTCGAAATCGGTTTCGAAGCGGATGGCGCTGTGGACATTCTGGAAATAGGACTCAGGGGTGACGGTGTAGTTAGTGTAGTCCTTCCATTTGTTGGGATAACCCACCTTCACGTTGATGCAGCTAAGCTTGTGCAGGGCTTTTTCCTTGGTCTCGTCACTCATCCAGTCGAGGGCCTTGATGCGTTCGCCGAGGGCGATCTTCAGGTTGGCCACCAGGGCTTCCATGCGCTCTTTGGCGGCTGCGGGGAAGTATTTCTCCACATAGATCTGTCCGATGGCTTCGCCGAGGCAGCCGTCGGTGGCGTTCAGGATACGGCGCCAGCGGGGCTGTTGCACTTCCTGACCGTAAAGGTAGTTGCTATAGAAGTTGAAGTTCTCCTCGTCGAATTCACTGCTGAGCATCGAGGCGCTGCCGTGGATGATCTTCCATTTCAGGTAGTCCTTGATGGTGTTGATGTCGGTGTTGAGGATAATGCCGTTGAGGGCGCTGATGAAGTCGGGCATGCCCACGTTGAGGTTGCTGAAGAATTGGTCGGGTTTGACGCCGGCGTTGATGAAGTATTCTCTCCATTTGAAGTTGGGGGTGGACTCTTGCAGTTCGACCACGGAGCGCATGTTGTAGGTGCGGTCGGGGTCGCGGCGTTCCACACGACTCAGTGAGTTCTTGGCCAATTCAGTCTCAAGGGCGAGGATGGCTTGTGCCTTAGCTGTGGCGCTTTCAGCATCAACGCCAACCAACTGGAACATGTTCGACACATGCTCAACGTATTTTTCGCGCATCTCTTGTGATTCCTCGGTGAGGTAGTCGTCACGATCCGGCAGGCTCAATCCACCTTGATAGAGGTGCATGATGACCATGTCAGCGTTTTTCGGGTCGGTTGAAGGGCCAGCATTGAAGAAGCCTCCGAAACCTTCATAGTGAAGCTTACCTAACAACTCGGCGAGGTCGGCCTTGTCGGTCAAACCGTCAACCATCTCAAAATAGGGGAGGAGCTCAGTGTAACCACGTTCGTCGATGGCCACGGTGTCCATGCCTGAATTGTAGAAGTCACGAATCTTTTGGGCTACGCTGCCTTCAGCGGCGTTAGCATCGGCTGACACCTCTTTGATGATGTCCTGGATGAGCAGCTCGTTGTGCTGGTCGATTTCAGTGAAAGCGCCGAATGAGGTGTATTCCTCTGGTATCGGATTGTTTTTCAACCAGTTGTTGTTGCAATAACGGAAAAAGTCATCAGCGGGATTGATGCTTTTATCCATGTTTTTCAAATCGATGGCCGGAGTGCCTTGTTCCGCTTTCGGAGCGCATCCACCAGCAATCATTGTTCCTGCTACCATCATAGCGATCAGTGTTTTTTTCATTTTATGTTGTGATTTAAGTTTTATTTCCTACAAATCTCCTTCCAATTTTAGTTCAATCTGCAATTTGCGAAGTTCAGGATGTGCCTCGGCCAGCTTCTCGAATTTCTCCTTGTCGGTATAGGCTTCGATGGCGGCGGGCTTGTCCATCACCTCGGGAATGAGGTTGTATTGGTTGTTGTGGAGGGTGTTCTTCAAGTGGCTGCGCAAGGCGGTCATGCCTTCGGTGTCGCTTTCAAACAGCTTGTTGTCCACGTGGAAGTGGATCTCCTTTTCGTTTTTCAGTTCCGGCTTGTATTTGCCCAATCCAGCGGCGAAGTTAGGGGAGATCTTCTTGTATTTGTTGACGAAGTCATTCCATGAGGCTTCCAGCTGTTCTTGGGTAAAGGGGGCATCCCAGGTAGGCTCTTCCTCTTCTGACATTTTGGCGGCTTGCTCCATGCTGTTGGTGATGGAGATGGTGCTTGCGCCGCCACGAGGACGCTGTCGGGTCACAGCAGGTTCGGCTGGTTTCGGTTCAGGGGTGGGAACCGGTTGAGGCTGAGGCTGCGGCTGTGGCTGGGGTTTAGGCTCAGGTGTTGGTTGTGGTTGTGGTTGTGGAGCTGGCTTGCTAACGGTGGGTTGGGGCGGATTCATTCCGCCCTGGGTAGGGTTTGGCGTCGAAAGTGTTTGTTGATTTAACGCACACATTTTCATCAAGTTGACCTCTAGGTGCAGCCGCTTGTTGCTCGCGTTGCGATAGTCGAGGTCGCACTGGTTGTTGATGTCCAAAGCCTTCACCAGGAAAGGCAGGGAGCAACGCGACGATTGCTGAACATAGCGCTGGCGGAGCTGTTCGCTGACTTCCAGCAGCTGCGTTGTGGCGGCATCCTTGCTCACCAACAGGCTTCTCAGGTGGTTGCCCATGCCAGTGATGAAATGCTGTGGTTCAAAGCCTTTGCTGATGATGTCGTTGACAATCAGTAAGATATCGCTGGTATTGCCTTGGAGCACGTCGTCCACGATGCGGAAATAATAGTCGTAATCGAGCACGTTGAGGTTCTCGATGACGGCCTTGTAGGTGATGTCCTTGCCCGAGAAACTCACCATCTGGTCGAAGATGGAAAGAGCGTCGCGCAAGGCGCCGTCGGCCTTTTGGGCGATGATGTTTAGCGCTTCGGGTTCAGCATGGATGCCTTCCATCTGTGCCACATGAGCCAGGTGTTTCTCTATATCTTCAATCGTAATACGCTTGAAATCAAATATTTGGCATCTCGACAAGATGGTCGGGATGATCTTGTGCTTCTCGGTGGTGGCCAGGATGAACTTGGCATACGCCGGAGGCTCCTCCAGGGTCTTCAGGAAGGCGTTGAAAGCCGCTGTGCTGAGCATGTGGACCTCGTCGATGATGTATACCTTGTATTGGCCAATTTGCGGAGGGATGCGCACCTGTTCCACCAAGTTGCGGATGTCCTCAACGGAGTTGTTGGAGGCGGCGTCGAGCTCGTAGATGTTGAACGAGGCGTTGTTGTTGAAGGCGCGGCACGACTCACACTCGTTGCAGGCTTCCATGTTCTCGGTGGGATGGAGGCAGTTGATGGTCTTGGCCATGATGCGCGCACAGGTGGTCTTACCCACGCCACGCGGACCGCAGAAAAGGAACGCCTGGGCCAGCGTGTTGTTGCGGATGGCGTTCTTCAGCGTGGTGGTGATGGACTGTTGCCCGACCACCGTGTCGAAGGTTGACGGCCTGTATTTTCTCGCTGATACGATGAAGTTGTCCATTTTTTTATCAAGGTATTTCAAACGACAAAATTACACTTTTTTTCGGCATCCTTTGACATTGTCCGTTTTTTTTCCGTAAGTTTGCTCATTATTTCGCCTGATATGCTGATCCTTGTACCCAAGATAACCAACCGACTCCATTATACCTTTGATTTTGTGTTCGGTACCGTTCTGGGGGTCGATTTCGAGTTGACCACCAACGTAGCCGCTTTTCGCGACTTTGAGGGTGAGAAGATGAGCTATGGCACCAATCCGCTCTGGGACGAGCAATTCCAGAAATCGGTGCAGCTGCTTTTTGAACGCGACATCTATGAGCAGGACTTAAAACCATTTGATTTTAAGGAAGTTAAAGGAATCTTTCCAGTGTACAACCAACGCTCGCTCATGCCTTTCGACGTGTTTGCCGCGGTGTTCTACCTGATCACCAGGTACGAGGAATATCTGCCTCAGGTGCGCGACCAGTACGGACGCTTTACGCCTGAGTCGTCGTGCCTCTTCGGCATGGGGTTGTTGGACAAGCCCATCGTTGACATTTGGATCTATGAGTTGGCGGAACGGCTTCATATTGAGAGAGTTAATAAGCATCGGTGCTATGCTTTCCAGCCGACTTACGACGTGGATGCGGCATGGTCCTATCTCCACAAGGGCTTCTTTCGGACGGTGGGAGCATACGGTCGCGATATCCTGAAAGGTCAATGGGAGGAAATAGGACATCGTAACAGGGTGATTTTCAAGCATGAACGCGATCCTTTCGATAGCTTCGACTACCAGTTCCAACTGCAGGAGGAGTATCATCTGAAGCCGATTTACTTCATCCATTGCGGCGACTACGATACCAACGACAAGAGCATCTCCATCCGCAAGGATGCCTTCAGGGCGTTGATCAAACGGATAGGGGACTATGCCGATGTGGGCATCCATCCTTCGTTCTCGTCCTATCTTGATCCTAAGCGCCTGCAGACGGAGGTGGAGCGGCTGTCGTCGGTGCTGAACCGCGAAGTCACCAAGAGCCGGCAGCACTTCCTTCGCATGACCATGCCGAGGAGCTACCAACGGCTGATCGAATTGGACATTCACGACGACTACACCATGGGCTATGCCTCGCAGATCGGGTTCCGCGCTGGAACAGCGACAGCTTTCCGCTTCTACGATCTGGAAAGTGACACGGTCACCTCGTTGACCATCCATCCATTTGCGGTAATGGACGGTACTTTGAAGGATTATTTAAATTTAAGTATTACAGATTCATACAATACTATATCTAAAGTAGTGGATGAAGTAAGGAAAGTTGATGGAACCTTCATTTATCTGACCCATAATGAGACCCTTGGAGGGGAAAAACGGTGGGTTGGTTGGCCTGAAATGTACCGGAAAATCATAGAATGTGCCCAATGATTAGCTATTTGACCCACGATTGTATCGACAAAACCCGTTGGGACGAGTGCGTAGCGCATGCCGTCAACAGCAATGTGTACGCCTGGTCTTGGTATCTGGATGTGGTGAGTCCTGGATGGGAAGCATTGGTTGAGGTGATTGATGGCAACTATTTGACAATTATGCCAATAACAAGGAAGAAAAAATTCCTGATCAACTACTTGTGCCAGCCATTTTTTGTGCAACAATTGGGTGTTTTTTCTAGGAATCCGATCACTGAGGAAACCGTTTTGAACTTTCTAAAAGCAATACCTTCAAAATTTCGTTTGGTGGAGATCCGTCTCAATGAGCAAAACCCACTTCCAGAGGCTTGCAAATGGGTGGAAAAGCATCATAACTATCTCTTGGATTTGAATAAGAACTACGATTCGTTATTTTTTGAATATCATGAAAATACAAAGCGTAATTTGAAGAAATCCTTAAATAATGGTTTGGAGCTTGTGAAGGGTGTGGAAGTCAAAAAAATCATCAATTTGTTTCGGGAGAACCGAGGTGCTTCCGTCAAGTGTTGGGGCGATGAGGAATATGCCCTTTTGGAGCGGCTGACAGCGCAAGCCGTATCTTCAAGCAATGCTTTTGTTTATGGTGTTAAAACACTTGATAAAGAAGAAATTATCAACGGTGCTATTTTTATGAAAAGTCATCAAAGGATCACCTTTTTGTTCTCAGGGAACAATGCCGTTGGGAAAGAGTTGCAAGCCATGACCTTTTTGATTGACGGTGTCATCCGTGAGTATGCCGGACAGCCTTTGGTTTTTGATTTTGAAGGATCCGATGATGAAAAACTTGGCCGTTTCTACCATGGTTTTGGTTCCAATTTGGTTTTATACCCTGCTTTCAATTACCGTTTTTGTAACCCGCTTCGGTAAAAATCTTTGGATTTCTTTTGCGATCATCAAATATTGTCGTATCTTTGTCTCAAACTCTAAGCATCATGATTGAAGTAAAAAACTTTGAGAAAACTGACAGCCTTTTCAATCAAGTCATGGCTGAAATCCGCGATGTGGAAATCCAACAGGACCGTATGCGCTTCCGCCGCAATTTGGAGCGGGTGGGCGAGATCATGGCTTACGAAATCAGTAAGACCATGGAGTATACCGTCAAGGAAGTTGTCACTCCGTTGGGCGTGAAGGAAGTGAAGGTGCTGGCCGAGCAGCCGGTGCTAGCCACCATCCTGAGAGCTGGCTTGCCTTTCCACCAGGGCATGCTCAATATGTTCGACAAAGCCGACAACGCCTTCATCGCGGCATATCGTAAATACGACAAGGATGACGATTCCGAGATTCGTGTGGAATACTTTTCTGCACCTGACCTGAACGGTCGCGTGATGATCCTCTGCGAT
Source organism: Bacteroidales bacterium (assembly GCA_017645245.1). GTDB lineage: Bacteria > Bacteroidota > Bacteroidia > Bacteroidales > F082 > Limimorpha. The sequence continues at coordinate 7,906 of JAGCPG010000040.1, read as the reverse complement.
CCCTTGCTTGCCACTGGCGAATCGCTGGTGAAGACCATCGATGGCTTGCTGGGCGACGACATGGCGCCAAAGCATATCCATGTGGCTGTGGCCGTGGCTTCGTCCGATGGCTTGGAGCACTTGAAATACAAGATGTCCAACCGTCCGATCACCATCTGGGTGGGCTCCGTCGACGACGAGCTGACCGCCAGGGCATACGTGGTACCTGGGTTGGGTGATGCCGGAGACCTTGCTTTTGGCGAGAAACATAGTTGATAACAAATAGTAATTAATATGAGTCGTGACGGATTTGGCTCCAAGCTCGGCATCGTCGCGGCAGCTGCTGGATCGGCTGTGGGCTTGGGCAATATTTATAGGTTTCCCTGCGAGTTGGGGAACAATGGCGGCGGAGCGTTTCTGCTTGTCTATCTGATGATTGTGTTGTGCTTGGGCATCCCAGTGATGCTATGCGAGCTGGTCATCGGCCGAAAAACCCAAAGAAACTCCATCGGGGCCTTTAAATTACTGAAACCCAAGACGGCATGGCCTGTCATCGGCTATATGGGCGTGTTCTGCGCCTTCATCATCATGGCCTTCTATTGCACCATTGCCGGTTGGACCTTGGAATATATCATCAAGGCGGTTGGCAATCAGTTCCAAGGCAAGGATCTGGCCACCATTGAGCAGGAATTCAATGCTTTCCATAACATGGGCTGGAGGAATGTGCTGTGGGGGAGTATCTTTATTTTCTTGACGGCGTTTGTGGTGTTTAAGGGCGTCGCTGACGGCATAGAGAAATATTCAAAGGTGCTGATGCCCATGTTGCTCCTCATTCTTGTGGTATTGGCCATCCGTTCGCTGACCTTGCCCGGAGCTCGTGCCGGACTGAAATTCCTGTTCCACCCTGATTTCTCCAAAATCACAGGGGACGTGCTGATCAGCGCCTTGGGTCAGGTGTTTTTCTCGCTTAGCATGGGCATGGGCGTGCTGATTACCTATGGTTCCTATATCAAAAAGGATGACAACTTGGCTACCACGGCGCTTTCGGTCACCTTGTCCGATACCTTGGTTGCCGTGCTGGCGGGTATCGTCATATTCCCTGCCGCTTTCTCCTTTGGTGTGAAGCCAACAGAAGGCATGGGACTGGTATTCAGTACTTTGCCTATGATTTTCAACCAGATGCCAGGCGGGTATTTCTTCTGTATCATCTTTTTCGTCCTCTTGGCGGTGGCCGCTTTGACTTCCACCATTTCCCTGCTTGAAGTGATTGTTGCCTATTTCGTCGAAGAGCTGCACATCAAGCGCGGTTGGGCTACGGTCATCGCATCGTTGGGTTGCATGGTGTTGGGCGTGTTTGCCTCGCTGAGTCTTAGGGATGGCACCAGTATCACTATCGCGGGCATGTCGTTCTTCAACAGCCTCGATTTCTTGTCCGCCAAGATCCTGCTGCCTATTGGAGCTTTCTTCACGGTGATCTTCGTGGGTTGGTTGTTGGGCAAGACGAAGTTCTTCGAGGAGATTACCAACCAAGGCAGTCTCAAGCTGTCTGTCAAGGGTGTTATCTTTTTCATTATCAAATTCTTGGCTCCGTTGGCCATCGCCTTTATCTTCATCACGGGATTGCTTTAAAAACGGACGTATTGCTCCAATAGGGGATTTACATCCCCGACGATGCCTTTGAGTTGGCTCCAGTCCTTGATGAATCCTTTCCGATCGCGATGATTTACGATGGCTTTCACCTGATCGTAATCCAGATAGGGGTGTCTTAACAAGGTTTTGAACTCATCGCGGTTGACATCAAGCTTGACAATCTCATTGGTTGTCAGTATGATATGGGGTTTGATGGTCTTAAAACGCATCGTGTCCATGCCCTTGATCTCATAAAGCTGTTCCATGCTGACGAAACCGCCCAGCCGGTTGCGGTAACGCTGTATCCTGCTAGCCATGACATCCCCGATCTGAGGCAGTGCCACCAAAGCCAACGAATCTGCGGCATTGAGGTCCAAAATTGGGATTTCCTTTACCTCTATTGGATTTGTCTTCTTCTCATATTCAGCTGGTTGCGATTTTGATTTTGCTTTGTTGCCGCTCTTGGTTTTCTCCGGTTGAATTGGTGGCTTTTGGGTTGCTGCCAAAGCCGTTTTTCGTTTTTCCTCTGCCAAAGCTTGTTCTTCTTTCAAGGCTTTTTCTTGGATGGCGATCAGTGAATCCAGGTTATGGAAGGCTGTCCAATCCTTTTTTGAAAGTCGGATTGCTGGTCTGAAAACACTGAAAGCCAATAAGATGGCAATAACAGACAGGAGGCTGATCACGGCGAAGCGCTCTCCTTTGTTGAGCACGATAAGTCCTTTGTTGATCTTTTTTCGGGTGTTTTTCATACCATGTCGTATTTGGTCCAAAAGTAATTGAATCCCGCATGAAACCACCGCGTTGTTGACCAGATTTCATTGAATAATTTTCAGCATCATCTCTTCGAAAAAAAGTGTATCTTTGCAAACTTTATCGTCATGATGCCATGAAGAAGACCTTGTTGCTGTTTATCGGTTTGTTATTCCTGGCTTTCCCTTCGAGGGCGGCTTATTTGCTCATTCCCATGGACAACACCCAGACCAACCACCTGAAGGCCTACGGTGTGGCCTATTTCGTGCTGCAACGAGAGGTGGAAATCAGCTGGCTTCTGAATTATAAAGGTGGGAGCTACCTGATTCCGTACCATGAGATGTTTGAGCGGGAATGTAAGATGCGCAACGTGTCGTATCAGGTGATTGCCGACGCACAAGCCGACGCCATTCTGGCACAGATCGCCGATCCAGGGGTCAACATGGACGAGATGAAGCTCCAAAAGGTGCCCAAAGTGGCGGTGTATGCCCCAAAAAACTCACTCCCTTGGGACGATGCGGTGACCTTGGTGCTCACCTATGCTGAAATCCCGTACGATGTCGTCTACGACGATGAGGTGCTTCAAGGTGTTTTGCCCACTTACGACTGGCTGCACCTGCATCACGAGGACTTCACGGGGCAATACGGCAAGTTCTGGGCGCGATACCACAACTATCCTTGGTATCAGGAGGACGTAAAACTTCAAGAGGCCACTGCGGCGCGTTGGGGATTCAAGAAGGTGTCTCAGCTGAAGCTCGCCGTGGCCAAGAAGATCAGGGAATTCGTCGCAGGGGGAGGCTACATGTTCGCCATGTGCTCGGCGCCCGATAGCTACGACATCGCCTTGGCCGCCGAGGGTCTCGACATCTGTGATTACATGTTCGACGGCGACCCTATCCGTCCTGGCGATCCCAAAAGGCTGAATTACGACAACTGCTTCGCTTTCACTGATTTCACCATATCCACAAATCCCCAAGAATACGAGGTTTCAAACATCGACGTATCTCAAGAAAGGATCAGGACCGTCAGGGAAGGCAACGATTTTTTCCTGCTCTTCGATTTCTCGGCCAAGTGGGATCCCGTGCCTACCATGCTGACCCAATGCCACGAAAGGCTCATCAAGGGATTCATGGGGCAGACCACGGCTTTCAGGAAGGCTTACGTCAAGCCGAGCGTCATCGTGCTGGGCGACAACGCAGCGTTGGGGGAGGATCGTTACATCCACGGCAACTTCGGCAACGGCTTCTGGACCTTCCTTGGTGGCCACGATCCCGAGGATTACCGCCATTTGGTAGGTGATCCCCCGACAGAGCTCGACATGTATCCCAACTCCCCGGGCTATCGGCTCATCCTGAACAATATCCTGTTTCCTGCTGCTAAGAAAAAAGAGCAAAAAACCTGATTATCAAGGTTGTTTATAACATTGTTCGTTTTTTTTGGCAGAAAAAGGCATTATTTTTGTGAAAAATCGTAATTTTGTCCTCTTTAAATTAAACAAAGAATAATTAGGAACGAACAATGAAAAGACTTTCACTACTTTGGCTTGCAATGGCACTGTGTATCGGCATCGCCAATGCGGCTCCCATTGATGTGAACATGGCCAAGAGCTATGGTCAGAAGTATGTCCAGAATACCCTTGGACAGAAATCCGCAACCCTTTCGTTGGCTTATACTCAGGTCAGCGAGGCTGGCGTGGATGCCCTTTACATCTTTAATCATGACCATGGCTATGTCGTGGTTGCAGCTGACGACCGTGCCTATCCCATCCTCGGCTATTCGGAGGATGAGGCTTTTGACGTTGAGAATATTCCCGAAGGCCTGCGTTATTATCTTGGATATTACGCCCGTCAGATCCAGTATGCCATCGACAATGACCTGCCGATGGACGTTGAGATCGCTGAGCAATGGTATTTGTTGGGCAAGGAAGGCATCATCTCCCGGACTAGGATGGATAAAGCCGTGCAGCCGCTGTTGACAACCACTTGGAATCAAGATTGGCCTTATAATTACTATGCTCCAACTTGTTCTAACTATTGGACGAACAACCACTGCTATGCGGGCTGCGTTGCCACGGCCATGAGCCAGGTGATGAAGTTCTGGAACTGGCCTGAGACCGGTGTCGGTGAACATTCCTATAGTTCCAGCTCCTATGGTGGAACCCTTTCGGTGGACTTCGGTGAAGCCACCTACAATTGGGCGATCATGCCGAATCAACTTGGCTCCCAAGCCAATGATGCCGCTTTGGCTGTGGCATTGCTGATGTATCACTGCGGCGTGGCAGTCGATATGAATTATGCTCCAGACGGAAGTGGTGCATTTACTGAAGATGTCCCTTCTGCGGTGATCGAACATTTCAGATATGGCACTTGCACACACATGGACAGCCGTGATTCCTATACGAAAGAAGTTTGGGAAGACATGCTTATCGCTCTTTTGGATCGTGGCATCCCGATGGTTTATGCCGGTTCCGACACTGATGGCGGTCATGCCTTCAACTGCGATGGCTACAACGACCAGCGTCTTTTCCACTTCAACTGGGGTTGGAGTGGCCAATACAACAACACCTACTATCAAATCGATGCCTTGAACACTGGCAACGGCCACTTCAATTCCTATCAAAGAGCGATATTCGACATGATTCCCGATTACATCTATAACGCTTTGGTACCTGCCATTGAAACCTTGACCGTTGAAGTTGCCGATGCACTCACCCAGACGGCACAGATCAGCTGGACGGTGCCTACACAGTCGGTTTCCGGAGTCGATCTCGAATCCATCGATCAGATCATCCTGAAGCGTAACGGCGAGGTGATCCAGACCTACAACAACCCTCAACCTGGCGAAACCATCACCTATATTGACAATGTCGCTGAATACGGTGCCTACGAGTATTCCCTCGTGGGTATTAACCTTGGCTTTGAAGGTGATCTGTTCTCACAAGTTGCCTTGTTAGGGCCTACTTGCACTTGGAAAGTGGTTTGCCAGACCACCGGTTTCCAAGGCTGGAACGGAGGAATACTGCAGTTTATCTGTGAAAACGGCACTGTTTTCAAGGAGATCACCATGACTTCGTCGTCTCCCTTGAGTGAGAAGTTCCAGTTCCCAGAAGGCAACTTCTCATTGAATTGGGTGGATCCTTCGTCTGAGGTCTCGTCCATTACAATCACTCTGAAAGACTCTGCCGGTCAAACGGTTTTTTCACTCACGGGCTCTTCCTCTCAATTTAACGGAACTTTGTTCAGTGGTGTCAACGACTGCCCGGATTGTGTCGCTCCAACCAGATTCATGGGCAATGTTGTCGAGGGTGGCGCACAGCTTACATGGGAGTGCGACTATGCGCCTTCGAAGTTCAAGATTTACAGAAGTGAGGACGGTGAGGACTATGACGAGATCGGCGAGGTGACCGGCGACGTTCACGAGTATCTCGACGAAGTCGAAGGTGTCACTTATTATTACAAGGTTACGGCTTACAATTCAGCTTGTGAGTCGAATCCGGCCATCACTCCCGACAATACGGATTATGTGGTGGTGACGGTTCCCATGTCAGCCGCCGAAAACAGGGTAGAGGCCAGCATTTATCCCAATCCTACCACAGGCAACCTGACCATCGAAGCCGATGCCTTGACCTCGGTGACGGTCTATAATCTGGTGGGACAGAAGGTCTTCGAGGAATACGTACAAGGCAACAGGAGCGTGATCAACATGAAAGCCTTCGGTTGTGGCATGTATCTTGTGAGGATCGCCTCTGCCAATGGAACAATCACACGTAAGGTAACAGTTATTGAATAATAGTTTTAGTTATTAACCTAATACAAATGAAAATGAAAAAGTTATTTATGTTGGCCGTCGCCGTCATCATTGGACTCGGAGCCGCTTTTGCGAATCCGGTCGATGTGAATACGGCCAAATCGCTGGGACAGATGTTTGTCCAGGCGAATTTCGAACAGACAAGAAATGCTGATTTGCAGCTGTACTACACCGTGACCTCGGACAACGGCACGCCCTGCGCCTATGTGTTCAATCTTGGAAACGAGGGCTTTGTGATTGTCGCTGCATCTGACAATGTGCGTCCTATCCTCGGCTATTCGAAAAACGGCCCCTTCGACGCAACAAACCCTTACAACGGTGCCATGTACATGCTGGAGACCTACAAGAACAGCATCACCTATGCCATCGAGAAGAACATTGCCGCCACACCCGACATTGTTGGTGAATGGACTTCGCTTCGCAATTGCGGTAAGTTGAACAATAAGAAGGGCAAATCGGTGGATGCCCTCGTTTGGACCAGATGGAATCAGAACAGCCCTTACAATCTTTATGCTCCTCCGACTCAGGGTGGACATCAAGGCGCCGGTGGACGTTGCTATGCAGGTTGCGTTGCTACGGCCATGGGTCAGTTGATGAAGTACTGGGATCATCCCATTACAGGTGAAAGCGATCACGGCTATAACTGCATTGGATATGGCCCGACCTATTATAATTATGGTTATCAGTATGCCAATTTCGGAGAAACCACCTATCAATGGGATCTGATGCCAAGATCGTTGAACAATGCCAGTCAGGAAGAGATTGAAGCTGTCGCCACCTTGCTTTACCATTGCGGTGTGGCAACGGATATGACCTTCGACTGGGATGGTAGCGGAACCTATTCCGATATTGTTCCTGGTGCCATGGCAGACTATTTTGATTATGACCATTGCGAAAAGAAAAACAGGAACTCCTATTCCTTGGCCAACTGGATTTCGATGCTGAAGGCCGAATTCGACCTCGGTCGTCCGGTTTATTACTCCGGACAAGGCTCAGAAGGTGGTCACGCTTTTGTTTGCGACGGCTATGATGAGAATGATCTCATGCACTTCAATTTCGGCTGGAGTGGCTCCGACGATGATTACTATGCCGTTGATGCCATTGAGTATTCATCACAGGCTGCAGCCATTTTCAATTTCGTTCCTACCTATGTATATGACAATACCGTTCAGGCTCCGACCAACGTGACCGCTGTCAAGACCAGCGATTTGGCTCAGGAAGCTACCATCACTTGGACGAATCCTACCCAAACCTTGACCAACCAAAACGTTTCTTCACTCGATCAAATGGTTGTTACAAGAGATGGTAAGGTGATTTACACTGTTGACAATCCAACACCCGGCGCAGCCATGAGCTTCGTCGATAGCGACGTTCCTTGCTACAGCACCTTTGAATATAAAGTATATGCAGTTTATAACGGAGTAAACGGCGCTGGCGCTACTGCAACGGAATCGTTTGGCCCGACCTGCGAGTGGAAGGTTATTGGCACCACAACCAATATGGCTGGCTGGAAGAGCGCTTACGTCATTGCTTACGATGCCGCAGGCCGTGAGATTGACAGGTTCACCATGACCAGCAGCAACCCCACAACCTATAACATGAATATGACCATCGGTAAAGTGTCGTTTGCATGGAAAGCCGGTACAGACAACGTGGCCATTACCATTAAGATCAAGGACAGCACAGGTGCCATTGTCTATCAGTATGATGGCAACTCCAACGATGTCCCGGAGGGTGTTCT